>NZ_JBVJPW010000007.1:0-373496 GCF_055609205.1 Streptomyces sp. NPDC036815
CCCCGCATGCGCGCCAACATCGGCATCCGCCGCCGCCTGGCCACCCTCCTGGACAACGACCGCAACCAGATCGAACTCTTCACCGCGCTGCTGCTGTCCCTGCCGGGCTCGCCGATCCTCTACTACGGCGACGAGATCGGGATGGGCGACAACATCTGGCTCGGCGACCGCGACGCCGTCCGCACCCCCATGCAGTGGACCCCCGACCGCAACGCCGGATTCTCCTCCTGCGACCCCGGACGCCTCTACCTGCCCACGATCATGGACCCGGTCTACGGCTACCAGGTCACCAACGTCGAAGCCTCCATGTCCTCCCCGTCCTCGCTGCTGCACTGGACGCGCCGCATGATCGAGATCCGCAAACAGAACCCCGCCTTCGGCCTCGGCTCCTACACCGAACTGCCGTCGTCGAATCCGGCCGTGATCGCGTTCCTGCGCGAGTACAAGGACGATCTGGTGCTGTGCGTGCACAACTTCTCCCGCTTCGCCCAGCCCACCGAACTCGACCTCCAGGCCTTCGACGGACGCCACCCCGTGGAGCTGATCGGCGGGGTGCGCTTTCCGGCCATCGGTGAGCTCCCCTACCTCCTGACGCTGGCGGGGCACGGGTTCTACTGGTTCCGGCTGCGCCAGGAACCGGCGTAGGCTCCGGCAGCGCGACGCCCTCGCGGGGCGGTTTCCACCGCTCCGCCCTGGGCACTCCTACGCAACACGACCGGCATCCCCGGACGCACCACTCGCACCCCTCCACGCACCACCGGCACTCCCGCACCCTGCCTTGTCCGCGACGCGGAAAGGACGCGACGCCATGTCGGAAGCCGCCACTCGCCCCACCGCGCACGCCACCGCGCTGCTCGCCTCACTCGACCCGCTGCTGCGCGCATGGCTGCCCCGGCAACGGTGGTTCGCCGGAAAGGGGCGCCCCATCAGCGCCCTGGAAGCGGTGACGGCCACCGAACTCCTGCCGCGCAGCTCGCCGTCGGGCCTGCTCCATCTGCTCCTGCGGGTCCGCCAGCCGGTCGTCGCCGCGCCGGGCGCCGCGCTCGACGGCACCGAAGTCCCCGCCGACTGCTACCAGTTGCTGCTCGGACTGCGTCGCACCCTGCCGGCCCACCTCGCCCCGGCGCTGATCGGCCACGTCACCGAGGGCCCGCTCGCCGGCCACACGGTGTACGAGGCGCTGCACGACCCGCATCTCGCCGAACTCCTCCTGGAACGACTGCGGATACCGGGCCGGGCCGGGGTACTCCGCTTCGAACGCGACATGTCCGTCGAGATCCCCTCCGGCCTCGGCCCCCGGCTGCTCGCCGGTGAGCAGTCCAACTCCTCGCTGGTCTACGGAGATACGTTCATCCTCAAGCTGTTCCGCCGCGTCGTGCCCGGCGTCAATCCCGACCTCGAACTCCCCCTGCGGCTCGCCCGCGCGGGCTGCGCCCGGGTGCCCGCGCCCGCCGCCTGGTTCCTCGCGGACCTGGCGCACGGCACGGCCGGCGCGGCGGAGAGCTGCGGCCTCGGGGTGCTCCAGCCGTTCCTGGCCGGGGCCGAGGACGGCTGGGAGCTCGCCCTCAGGATGCGCGCCAAGGGCGAGTCCTTCACCGGTGAGGCGCGGGCGCTCGGCCGCGCCACGGCCCAGGTGCACGCCTCGCTCGCGGCCGCGCTGCCGACCGTCACGCTCGGCCGGGCGCAGGTCGAGGCGGCCGCCGACGCCATGGCGGACCGCCTCACCGCGGCGGCCCGGGCCGTCCCCGCCCTGCGGCCGTACGCGCCCGGGCTGCTCACCGCCTTCGAGGCCCTCGCCGACCTGGGCGGCGAGGGCCAGTCGTGGACGGCCCAGCGCGTCCACGGCGACCTGCACCTGGGGCAGTGCCTGCGCTCCCCGGACGGCGAGTGGTCGCTCATCGACTTCGAGGGCGAGCCCGCGCGGCCGCTCTCCGAGCGCCGCCTGCCCCAGCCGCCGGTCCGCGACGTCGCGGGCATGCTGCGCTCCTTCGACTACGCGGCGTCCCACGGCACCCGGGATCCGCGGTGGGCCGACGACTGCCGCGCCGCGTACTGCTCGGGGTACGCCGAGGTCTCGGGCCGCGACCCCCGCACGGACCCCGTCCTGCTGCGCGCCCACGAGACCGACAAGGCGGTCTACGAAGTCCTCTACGAGGCGCGCCACCGCCCCGACTGGCTGCCGGTCCCCCTGGCCGCGGCCCGCCGTCTCGCCCAGGACGGCTCCGCCGACGAAGCCCATTGACCACCCCTCCGGAGGAGGACTCTCCCGTGACCCCCCGCCCCCGCAAACCGTCCGACGAAGCCGCCGCCCCCAGCACACCGGCCACCCCGGCTGGGAAGGGCGCGGCGAGCAGGAAGAGCACCAAGGCGGCGAAGCCCGCGAAGAGCACCACGAGTTCCAGGAGCACGAAGAAGGCGGCGGCGAAGGCCCCGGCGAAGAGGGGCGCCCGCTCGCAGGCCGAACCCGCGGTCACCGACACTCCGGCCACCGACTCGCCGGACGCCGGGCCCCCCTTCACCGAACCCCCCGTCACCGAATCCCCCGTAAGCCAGGACGACCGTGCCCGGCTGCTGAGCGGCACCCATCACGACCCGCACGGCGTCCTGGGCGCCCACCCGGTCCCCGGCGGCACGGCGTTCCGTGCGCTGCGCCCGTACGCCAAGGCCGTCACCGTGATCGCCGACGGCCTGCGCGCCGAGCTGCGCGACGACGGCGACGGCTTCTTCTCCGCCGTCCTCCCGCTGCGGGCCGCGCCCGACGAGTACCGGCTGCGCGTCACGTACGAGGAGACGGAGCTGGAGATCCACGACACGTACTCCTTCCTGCCCTCGCTCGGCGAGTTCGATCTGCACCTGATCGGCGAGGGCCGCCACGAGCGGCTGTGGGACGCGCTCGGCGCCCACCCGATGATCCACCAGGGGGCGACCGGCACCCGCTTCACGGTGTGGGCGCCCAACGCGCGGGGCGTGCGGGTGGTCGGGGGCTTCAACTTCTGGGACGGCGTGGGCTTCCCGATGCGCTCGCTCGGCGGCAGCGGCGTCTGGGAGCTGTTCGTGCCGTCCGTCGGCGAGGGCGAGCTGTACAAGTTCGAGATCACCCGGCCCGACGGCTCGAAGAGCCTGCGCGCCGACCCGCTCGCGCGCCGCACGGAGACGCCGCCCGCGAACTCCTCGGTCGTGCACGAGTCGCACCACGAGTGGCACGACCAGGAGTGGCTGGTGCGCCGTGCCGAACTCCCCGCCCACGAGGCGCCGTTCTCCGTGTACGAGGTGCACCTCGCCTCCTGGCGGCCCGGGCTGACGTATCGGCAACTGGCCGAGCAACTGCCCGCGTACGTAGCGGACTTGGGCTTCACCCACGTGGAGCTGATGCCGGTCGCCGAGCACCCCTTCGGCGGCTCCTGGGGCTACCAGGTCACCGGCTTCTACGCCCCGACGGCCCGCCTGGGCACCCCGGACGACTTCAAGTTCCTGGTCGACGCCCTGCACCGGGCGGGGATCGGCGTCCTGATGGACTGGGTGCCCGCGCACTTCCCGCGCGACGACTGGGCGCTCGCCGAGTTCGACGGCCGTCCCCTGTACGAGCACGAGGACCCGGCGCGCTCCGCCCACCCCGACTGGGGGACCCTGGAATTCGACTACGGCCGCAAGGAAGTCCGCAACTTCCTCGTCGCCAACGCCTGTTACTGGTGCGAGGAGTTCCACATCGACGGGCTGCGCGTCGACGCCGTCGCCTCGATGCTCTACCTCGACTACTCCCGCGAGCACGGCGAGTGGACCCCGAACGCGCACGGGGGCCGCGAGAACCTCGACGCCGTCGCCTTCCTCCAGGAGATGAACGCCACCGTCTACCGGCGGGCGCCCGGCGTCGTCACCATCGCCGAGGAGTCCACGGCCTGGGACGGCGTGACCCGGGCCACCCACCACCAGGGCCCCGGTGGCTTCGGAGGCCTCGGCTTCGGCCTGAAGTGGAACATGGGCTGGATGCACGACTCCCTCGGCTACGTCTCGAAGGAGCCGGTGCACCGCAAGCACCACCACAACGAGATGACGTTCTCGATGGTGTACGCGTACAGCGAGAACTACGTCCTGCCCATCTCGCACGACGAGGTCGTGCACGGCAAGCGCTCGCTGGTGTCGAAGATGCCCGGTGACTGGTGGCAGCAGCGCGCCAACCACCGCGCCTACCTCGGCTTCATGTGGGCCCACCCGGGCAAGCAACTCCTCTTCATGGGGCAGGAGTTCGCGCAGGGCGCCGAGTGGGCGGAGGGGCACGGCCCGGACTGGTGGCTGCTCGACCCGGCGTACGGCGCGGAGGCCGACCACCGGGGCGTGCGCGACCTCGTCCGCGACCTCAACACCGTGTACCGGCGCGAGGGCGCCCTGTGGCAGCGCGACACCGACCCCGCGGGCTTCTCCTGGGTCGAGGGCGACGCCGCCGAGGACAACGTCTTCGCCTTCCTGCGCTTCCCCGCGGCGGGCGGCGACGGAACCCCGCTGCTCGCCGTCTCGCACTTCTCCCCGGTCGTCCGGCACGGCTACCGCCTGGGCGTGCCGGACGAGTTCGCCGCCTGGCAGGAGGTCCTGAACACGGACGAGGCCCGCTACGGCGGCGGTGACGTCACCAACCCCGACCCCCTCAAACCGGAGCCGGTGGCGTCCCACGGCAGGCCCGCGTCCCTGCGCCTGACCCTGCCGCCGCTGGCTACGGTGTGGCTCCGACCCGCTTGAGCGCGACGGGCAGCTCCTCGGCGTACAGGACGCCGAGGCGCTGCGTGGCCCGGGTCAGCGCCACGTACAGGTCGCTCGTGCCGTACCGCGCGGGCTCGACGACCAGGACCGTGTCGAACTCCAGGCCCTTCGCCTGACGCGGGTCGATCAGGACGACCGGCCGCGTCAGGTCCGGGGCCTGCCCGGCCGTCACCCCGGGCAGCTCGGCGGCGAGCTCCGCGTGGAGCTCGCGGGGGGCGATCACCGCGAGGCGCCCCTGGTCACGCGCCTGGGCGGCCACCGCGTCCGCCACGGCGGCGGGGAGGTCGTCCGCGCGGCGCGCCCAGGGCCGTACGCCCGTGGACCG
Organism: Streptomyces sp. NPDC036815; assembly: GCF_055609205.1. Taxonomy (NCBI): domain Bacteria; kingdom Bacillati; phylum Actinomycetota; class Actinomycetes; order Kitasatosporales; family Streptomycetaceae; genus Streptomyces; species Streptomyces sp. NPDC036815. Next base: position 5,078 of record NZ_JBVJPW010000007.1, read on the forward strand.
CACCGAACTCGGCGGCATGAAGTCGGGCCGCTCCAGGCGCGGCACCTCCGCCGCCACGTCCATGATCTCCACGGGCGTGCGGTAGTTGACGCCGAGCCGGGTGTACTCCCAGCGGTCCTCGACATACGGCGCGAGGATGCTCTCCCACGAGCCGCAGCCGCCCGCCTCCGCGGTCTGCGCCGGGTCGCCGACGAGCGTCATGGAGCGGGTCGGGCAGCGGCGCATGAGGAGTCGCCAGGCCATCGCCGAGAGCTCCTGCGCCTCGTCGACGATGATGTGCCCGAACGCCCAGGTGCGGTCGGCCGCCGCGCGCTCGGCGGCGCTGCGGTGGTCGGCCTCCTCCTGGCGCTCGGCCATCCGTTCCGCGTCGATGATGTTGTGCGCGAGCAGGACCTCCGCGTCGTCCTCGTCCTTGTCCTCGAACTCGTACGTCCGGGAGGCGCGCGAGACGTCGAGGACGCCCTGCGCGTAGGCGATCTGCCGGGCCCGCTCGGCCTCGGCCGCCGCCCGCTCGGCGCTGTCGTCGTGGCCGAGCAGCTCGGCCGCCTCGTCGAGCAGCGGCACGTCGGCGGCGGTCCAGGGCGCGTCGAAGGGCCTGCGGACGGCCGCGGCATCCCGCTCGTCCAGCCCGGTCGGCTCCTCCAGATACTCGGCGACGAACCGCTGCGGAGTCAGCGTCGGCCACAACTCCTCGATGGCCGCGTGGACTTCGGTACTGGCCGCGATGGCCTTGCCGAGCTGGGCGATGTCGTCGGGGCCGAGGAAGTTCGGCCCGCCGTACGGGTCGTGGCCGATGCGCTCGGCGAGCTGTGCGGTCAGCGCGTCGATGATCCGGAACGCGAAGTGCGGGCGGCCGAGGTTGTGCGGCACGTCGGCGGCGCGGGCCGCCTCGCGCGCCTGGTCGGCGATGGTCCAGTCGAGGATCAGATCGCCGTCGTCGTGTGCGATGACGAGGGGCTCGCCCGGCTCGGGCGTCCGCTGCCGGTCGCGTACGGCGGCGGCGAGCACCTCCGCCATCCGCGCGCGCCCCTTCACCTCGGCCGCCTCGGGGCTTTCGGTGCCGGTCGCCGTCACGCCGGGGAAGAGCTCACCGAGCGTGGAGAGCAGCACGCCGGTCTCGCCGAGAGCGGGCAGGACCTCGCCGATGTAGCCGAGGAAGGCCGGGTTCGGGCCGACGATCAGGACCGCGCGCTTGGCGAGCAGCTCGCGGTGGGCGTAGAGGAGGAAGGCGGCGCGGTGCAGCGCGACGACCGTCTTGCCCGTCCCCGGGCCGCCCTCGACGACGAGGACGCCGCGGTGCGGGGCGCGGATGATGCGGTCCTGCTCCGCCTGGATGGTCTGGACGATGTCGTGCATGCGGCCGGTGCGGGCCGAGTCGAGGGCGGCGAGCAGCACCTCGTCGGCGTCGGCGCCCTCGTGGCCGGTGCGGGTCGTGTCGGCGAGGTCCAGGATCTCGTCGTGCAGGTCCGTGACCTCGCGGCCCTTGGTGGTGATGTGACGGCGCCTGCGCAGGCCCATCGGGGTGTACCCGGTCGCGAGATAGAAGGGGCGTGCGACATCGGCGCGCCAGTCGATCACGAGCGGGGTGCGTGCGGCGTCGGACGCGCGGATCCCGATGCGGCCGATGTGGTGATCGCGGCCGTCGCGGAATTCGAGCCGGCCGAAGCAGAGCCCGTTCTCTCCCGCGTCGAAGGCGGCGAGCAGTCCGGACTGCTCGGCCACCAGTACATCTCGCTCAAGGCGCGCCTGGAGGCCCGTTCCCACCTGCGACAACGACGTCTGTACGGCGGTCTCGGCCTCCTCGCGCAGTGCGTCCAGGCGCGCGTACAGCCCGGAGACGAATTGCTGCTCTTCTCGCAATTCCTCGGTTGACAATTCAGCCCCTCGCCAGTTACAGTGCTCTTATTGAAGCTTTCCGTGAAGGCGTCGTGCTGAATAAGCACAGCTTCGCGAAAGATTCCAATATACGCAGGGAAATGCCCCGGACGTCAATTCGTCCGGGGCATTTTTCTTGAGTCGGAGCTCTGGGTCGGAGCTCTGGGTCGGGGCCTCGGGTCAGAGCACGTCGGCCAGCTCAGCGAGCAGCTTCCGCTTGGCCCGCGCCCCCACCATCTGCAGCACGGGCTCGCCCCCACGGAACACGATCATCGTCGGCGCCGACAGCACCCGGTAGGCGATCGCGGTCTCCGGGCTTCGGTCCACGTCCAGCTGGACGATCTTCAGCCGCTCCGACTCCTCCCGCGCGAGCTCGCTCAGCACCGGCGCCAGCTGCCGGCACGGCCCGCACCAGTCCGCCGTGAACTCCACGAGCACGGGGCGGTCCGCCTCACCCAGCACCTCCCCCGCGAAATCCTCGTCCGTCACTTCGGCCACTCCCGCTGCCTTCATGCCCACTCCCTTCATCCCGCTGCTGTTCCGCTGCTCATCCCGTCAGTTCGCACCGCGGCTCGGGGCCGCCCTCGATCGCCGCCTCCGCACGCGCGAGCTGCGCCCCCACCTGATCGCGCACCGCGCTCAACTCGCCGATCAGCGCGTCGAGTTCGGTGAGCTTACGGCGGTACACGGCGAGCGAGGCCGGGCAGGAGTCGCCCTCCGGATGCCCCGAACGCAGACACTCCACGAAGGGCCGGGTCTCCTCCAGATCGAACCCGAAGTCCTGCAGGGTCCTGATCTGCTCCAGAAGCCGCACGTCGTCCTCGTCGTACGTGCGGTACCCGTTGCCGGCCCGCCGCGCGGGCAGCAGCCCGCGGGACTCGTAGTAACGCAAGGTCCGCGTGGTCGTCCCCGCCCGCGCCGCGAGCTCCCCGATTCGCATGCCCTGACGGTAATCCTTGACGTGGGCGTCAAGGCCAGGGGTGTGGGCTCTCCCGTCGCCCGACAGGTTCAGGCGGGCGTGGCCAGGGCCGACCTGAGCCAGTTGTCCGCGGCGCCGGGTGTCGGCTCGGGCGGTTGTGACGGCGGGGTCAGGACCTCGGCGGTGAGCTGCCAGTAGCGGTCGATGCGGGGTTCGGCGGCGAGCACGCGGTGCAGGGTGCGGCGGAAGTCCGCGGTGTCGCGGTGGTTGCGGGCCGCGGCGTGGACGGCGACGAAGCAGTCGAGTGCCTCGCCGCGGTGCGGGGCCCGGCCGGCGCGCAGCTGCGCCGCCGCCAGCTCGTACGCCTCCGGGAGGCCCTCGTAGAGCACGGCGGGGCGGTATCCCTTGCCGGGCGCGTGCACTTCGGGCTGGCCGTGGTCGGTGCCCGCGCGGGGGCCCGCGACGAAGCAGGGGCTGACGACGAAGTCGTGCAGCCGGGCGAAGGCGAGCACCTGCGCCGGGGCGGGGGCGTCGGCCAGGGGCGGCACCGCCCGGTCGACGACGGCGGTGACCACCCGCGACGGCAGGCGCGCGGGCAGCCAGCACCGCCAGAACCGGGCGATCGCGGTCGTGTCGGGAGGGGTGGACACCGCCCCGACCAGGCGCAGCCGCTCGGCGCGCTCCTCCGCGGCGCAGTCGGTCAGGAGGCGAAGGGCCGCCTCCCGCCAGCGCAGCGCCGCGAGGCGCGAGCCGACCTCGCGCAGCTGTCCGGCGACGATGTCCGCCAGCTCGTCCTCCCGGTCGAGGACGCGGCTCACCTCGGGGACGGGCAGGTCGAGGGCGCGCAGCGAGCGGATGAGGCGGAGCCGGTCGAGGGCGTCGGGGCCGTAGCGGCGGTGGCCGCCGCCGCTGCGGGCGGCTTCGGGCAGCAGGCCGCGGTCGGAGTAGAAGCGGACGGTCTTGACGGAGACGCCCGCCTGTTCGGCGAGCTGTCCGATGCTCCACATGCCGTCGGGCAGCACGACTTGAACCTCCCTCAGGTGGAGTTCCTACGGTACCGGCGAGCGCGGGCGGCCGGTCGGCCGGACCGTGCGGACCGCGGTGTGCGCGGCCTACGAGGAGGAGGGCACATGACGACGTTCGTGCTGGTGTCGGGCGGGTACACGGGCGGCTGGCTCTGGCGGGACGTGGCCGCCGGGCTGCGTTCGGCGGGGGCCGAGGTGCATGCGGCGACGCTCACGGGCCTCGGCGACCGCCGCCATCTGGCGGGGCCCGAGGTCGACCTCGACACCCACGTCGAGGACCTCACCCAGCTGATCGACCACATCGACGCGCCGGAGGTGGTCCTCGTCGGCTACTGCTACGGGATCTATCCGTCCGCGGGCGCCGCCGACCGGCGCCCGGACCGGATCGCCCGGCTCGTGTACCTGGACTCGCCCCTGCCCCAGGACGGTTACTCCATGATCGACCAGGTGCGCGAGCAGATGCCGGACGGGCCCGCCCGGGACCGGACGCTGAGTCAGCAGGAGCGGGCCGAGGACGGCTGGCGGATCCCGGCGCCCACTCCGGCGGAGTGGGCGGCCCACGGAAACCTCGTGGGCGTCCCCGGCGAGGCGCTCGACCGGCTGGCCCGCCTCGCCTCGCCCGCGCCGGCCGGCCCGTACGCGCAGCAGGTGCGGATCTCGGAGGCGGTCGCGGCCCTGCCGACGACCGGCGTCTTCTGCACCACCGGCGGGACGATGGACATCGCCGGGCTCGAAGCCCTGGTGGCGTCGGGGCTGCCCCACGTCCAGCACCTGGCCGACCCGCGCGCCACCTTCTTCGAACTGGCCACGGGGCACTGGCCGATGCTCTCCACGCCGGACGAGCTGACCGGCGTACTGCTGCGGGCGGCGGCGGGCGAGGGCCACCGGCTCACGGCCCCGGCGACCAGGTAGTGCCGCGTCAGGTCCTGTCGTAGGTGAGGAAGAGCGCGCCGCTGTCGAGGAGCACGGCGTCCGTGCGCTCGTACAGGACCGGGTCGAAGGCGGTCTTCCGCGCGAACAGGGGCGTGCCCGAACCCAGCGTCAGCGGGCTCAGCTTGACGACGAGCCGGTCGATCTCGCCGCGCAGCACCCCGGCGAGCTCGCCGCCGCCGCACAGCCAGATGTCCTTGCCGTCCTCCCGCTTCAGCTCCCGCACCCGCTCGACCGGGTCGGTGGCGACCAGTTCGATGCCGGGGTCGGGGCTCTCGGCGAGGGTCCGGCTGAAGACGAGGTGGCGCAGGTGCGGATAGCAGTTGGTGAAGCCGGCGTCCGCGCCGATCATGTACGTCCGGCGCCCTTCGAGGATCGTGTCGAAGTGGGTTCCCTCGGCGGTGATGCCGAGGGCGTCCCGGGCGTGGCCCGGCAGGGTCTCGGGATAGGTCTGCGTGAGGTGCTCCACGTAGTCCTGCGTGACGGGCCAGAAACCGTCGGGACCCGTGGGGTCGGAGCCGTCGGGACCGGCGATGAACCCGTCGAGGCTGACGGCGATGAAGTAGACGAGCTTGCGCATACGGGCTCCCTGGAAGCGGTGGTCGTGGCCGGTCGGGACGGTGGTGGGCACATCTCTCCTCTGCGGTGCGCGGATCCGCGGTGCGGGGATTTGCGACGCGGGGACTGCCGCATTCGTTGCACTCCGTTTGAAGTGGTCTGAACGTAGTACTTCACTTGGAGTAGTGTCAACGGTTTTCTTTCGCGTCGGCAGAAAGCAGAGCCGGGCCGCCCCGACTGGGGCGACCCGGCTCTCACGCGTCCGCGCGGCTCAACTCTGGAGCTGCGACTCCCGGTCCCGCGCGCGGTCCGTCGCACGGTCCTCCGGCGCACCCGCGTCGTCGGCGGATGCCGCGGGCCCGCCCCGGCCCTTGCGCGGCAGCAGCACCGCGACCAGCACCGTTCCGACGCCGAGGATCCCCGCGCCGACCAGGCTGGTGTGGGCCACCGCGTCCGAGAACGCGGAGCCGACCGCGTCCGCCATCTTGCCCGCGCCCTGCGCGAGTTGATCGGCCTGGCCCTTGAGCTGCGCCGCCTGCTGCTGCGAGCTCGCGTGGGCCGCCTTCTCGGCCGCCGCCTGCGCCTTCTCGCCGATGCCCTGTGCCACCGCGTAGCCCGCGCCGACCGAGTCCTGCGCGGTGTCGAGCGTGCCGGCCGGCAGCTTCGTACCGGAGGCCTCGGCCGCGTCCGCCAGCTTCGAGGAGTACGAACTGGCGAGCACCGAGCCGAGGATGGCGATGCCGAGCGAGCCGCCGAGCTCCAGGGAGGTGTCGTTGACCGCGCCGCCGACGCCGAGTTCGGACTCGGGGAACGCGCCCATGATGGCGTCGGTGCAGGGCGAGAGCGCGAGGCCGATCGCCAGGCCGAGGATGATCAGCGGGGCCACGAAGTCCCCGTACGTGGAGCCGGAGTCCACCCGCGTGAGCAGCGCGAGCGCCACGGTGCCCGCGACCATGCCCGCCGACACCGTGATCTTCATGCCGATGCGCGGGGTCAGGTACCCCGTGAGGGCCGACCCGACGAAGACCGCGCCCGCGAGCGGCAGCATGCGCACGCCCGTCTCCAGCGGGTTGTAGCCGAGGACGAACTGCAGGTGCTGCGTGAGGTAGTAGAACGCGCCGAAGACCGCGAGGAAGAAGAGCGCCACCGCCAGGTTCGAGCCGGCGAAGCGGCGGTCGAGGAAGCGGCGGACGTTCAGGATCGGGTGCGGGTGGCGCAGCTCCCAGGCCACGAAGGCGAGCAGACCGAGGCCCGCGACGACCGCCGCCGAGATGGCCTTGGCGTCCCAGCCGAAGTGCGGGCCCTGGATGATCATGTAGACCAGCGCGCCGGTCCAGACGACGGAGAGCGCGCCGCCGACGTAGTCGATCCGGTTGCTGTGGCCGGCCTTGGACGGCGGGATGAGCACGAACGCGCCGACGAGCGCGACGGCGGCCACGGGCACGTTGATCAGGAAGGTCGACGCCCAGCCGTGGTTCTCCAGGAGCGCACCGGCGACCAGCGGTCCCGCGGCGATCGCGAGACCCGCGGTGGCGGTCCACAGCACGATGGCCTTGGCCCGCTCCGCGCGCGGGAACGTCGCGGCGAGCAGCGACAGCGTGGCCGGCATGATCATCGCCGCGCCGAAGCCCATCACCGCACGGGCCGCGATGACCCCGCCCGAGCTGTCGACGAGCGAGCCCGCGACCGAGCCCGCGCCGAACACAACGAGGCCGAGCACGAGCGCGCCGCGCCGGCTGTACTTGTCGCCGATCGCGCCGAGCAGCAGCATCAGCGCGGCGTACGGAACGGTGTAGCCGTCGATGACCCACTGCAGGTCGGAGCTGGAGAGCCCGAGGTCCTTGGTCATGTCGGGGGCGGCGACGGTCAGTGCCGTGTTCGCCATCACGATGATCAGCAGACTCAGGCACAGCACGCCCAGGGCCCACCAGCGCCGCGCGTACGGCTCCTTCATCTCCTCGACCGGTTGCTTCATGACGAGAGCCACCGAAGCCTCACCCTTCCCTGCTCCATGTACGTTCCTGCTTCACGGTGACCTTGCACAGCACTGTGCAATTACACACGACTGTGCAACTTACTCCACTGCACACCGCCGTGCAAAACAGGGCAGAGACGGCCGAGCCGCCCTCGGACCGAGCTCGGAAATCGCCCGCGGGACCCGCGTGCACAATGGAGCCCATGAGCAGAGCCGACGCCAACCGCCGCCGCATCCTGGAGGTGGCCCTCGCCGAGCTGCTGCGCGATCCGGACGCGTCCATGGACCAGATCGCGCGCGCCGCGGGCGTCGTGCGCAGGACGGTGTACGGCCACTTCCCCAGCCGGGAGGCGCTGATCGGCGCGCTCATCGACGGCGCGGCCGAGGCGGTCGCCGCGGCCCACGCCTCCGGGCGCGCGCGGTCGGACGACCCCGCCGAATCGCTCGCCCACTCGATCGTCGCCGTCTGGGAGATCGCCGACGGCTACCGCCTGCTCATCGCCCTCGCCCAGCGCAGCGTCGCGATGGAGGGCATCCGACAGCGCCTCGCCCCGGTCCGGGCGGAGTGCGTGGACGTCCTGCGCCACGGCCTGGCCCTGGGGGCGTTCACCTCGCCCCTGCCGCCCGCCGCCCTCGCCTACGTCCACGAACAACAGCTCTTCGGCCTGATGGAAGCGGTCAACGACGGCCTCATCGCCCCCCAGGACGCGGGCCGGGCCGCCGCGTCGACGGCACTCATGTCGGCGGGGGTTCCGGCGGAACGGGCGCGGGCGATCGTGGCGTCCTTGCCGTGACCCCGGCCGGGGGGGGACCCGGACGCGGTGCCAGACTCTCAGAGCGAGGGCGGCTCCGACCCGCCCGGCGCGGGGTCCTCCGCCCCGGCCCCCGGCGCACCCTCCGCCGACGGGAGCCCCGCCCTCGCGCGCAGGATGTCGGCTCTCGCGTGGATCAGGAGCGCGACGGCCTTGACCACGGCGGCGCCGCCCGTGCCGATCGCGAGGACCATCCCGCTGATCGCGGTGATGATCTGCCCCGTCTCGGACGGCTCGAACTGGAGGCCCGCGTGCACGTCCAGGATGCCGGCGGTGAGTTCGTGGGTGAGGAAGAAGGCGAGTGCGGAGAGCACTGCGAGGGCCGCGATGAGGGCGGCATCCGTCCGGCGCCGTTTGCGCCGCGCCAGATACGCGTCCCGGCGGTCCTGAGCAGCCGCCTGCCGGCCCGCCGGAAGGCTGGGGACGAGTACGTGGCCGGGAAATTCATCTCCCCACACCCGTAGGAGAGGGATCAGGCGCGGTCTGGCGGAACGGATGCGGTCCAGTCCCACATCCGCCGTTTCGTACGTGCCCTCCCGCACACTCCGCCGTGGCACCAAGGCGACGGACAGAAAGTCCTCGACCCGGTCCGAGAGCTGCAGGTCTCCCAGTTCCACCCAGCCCTCGACCGAGGCGCCCCGCATCGAGATCCCGCGCCGGAACTCGGCGCCGGACAGCCGGCAGTTCCCGACGATCTTCGCGCCGTCCAGGTCAAGCCGCGGGGCACAACTGCTCTCCTCGAAGGAGAGATCCCGAATCTCCGCCGCCGCCAGGGACAGTTCCCCTCCCGCGAAGACGGCTCGGCCGAAGGCCGCGTCGGCCATGGTCGCCCGGTGAAAGGATGCGCCCGCGTCGAATCGGGCGCGGTGGAAGTCGACCTGGCTACGGCCCGTCACACTTGCCCAGACGGTGGCCCGTGCGAACCACACCACCGCGAAGTCGGCGCGCTCCTCGAACCGTGCCCCGGTGAACATGCTGGCCCCCGTGAAGTGCGAGCCCGCGAAGTGGGCGGCCCCGGAGAACACCGCCCCGTCGAAGTGGGCGCCTCCGGAGAAACGGGCTTCATGGAACAGGGCTTCGGCGGTGAACCTCACCTGGGTGAAGTGGGCCTCACCCGTGAACGTCGCCCCCACGAAGCCCGCCCGCCCGAACCGGCAGCTCCGGCTCTCCGGGTCGTACAGAGCCATTTTCAGGGCGCCGAGGAGCTCGGCGTCGAAACACGTCCCCCGGTGGTCCACGTCATCGCCCGGCCGCAAACCCTCGAAGTAGGCGCTGCGTGCGTCCGCGTCCAGGTGCGCGAGGCACAGGCCCTGGCGACGCACCGCTTCCCCGCCGCACCCCACGCGCCCGCACTCCGGCCAGCGCTTGGGCATTGAGATCGTCATGTCCCGATCACACCAAGACGAGAAGCCCGGCCGCAGGGATTTCGCGGATCACCGCCCCCTCACGAGGGATTTCGAGGAGCACCGCCCCCGCACGCCCGCAGCTACACCTTCACCGGCTCCTTGCCGTCGTCGCGCTGCTCCGGCACCGGGTCCACGTCACGCGGGTCCGACGGCGCGAGAACCTCGTGACCGTCATCCACCAACGTACGCTCGTCGAAGGGCAGTTGACCGGCCAGGACCGCCGTGACGCGCTCCTTGTCGACCTCCTTGGTCCACGTGCCGATCAGCAGCGTGGCGACCGCGTTGCCCGCGAAGTTGGTGAGGGCGCGCGCCTCGCTCATGAAGCGGTCGACGCCGATGATCAGGCCGACCCCGTCGACCAGCGCGGGCTTGTGCGACTGGAGGCCGCTCGCGAGGACCGCGATGCCCGAACCGGAGACGCCCGCCGCGCCCTTCGACGCGATCATCATGAAGAGCAGCAGCGAGATCTGCTCGCCGATGCCCAGCGGCTGGTGCATCGCGTCGGCGATGAACAGCGAGGACATGGTCAGGTAGATCATGGTGCCGTCGAGGTTGAAGGAGTAGCCCGTCGGGACCGTGATGCCGACGACCGGGCGGCTGACCCCCAGGTGCTCCATCTTCGCGATGAGCCGCGGCAGCGCGGACTCGGACGACGAGGTGGAGAGGATGAGCAGGAACTCGCGGCCCAGGTACTTGAGCAGCTTGAAGAGGTTGACCCCGGTCACGACCCGTACCAGCGTGCCGAGCACCACCACGATGAACAGCACGCAGGTGACGTAGAACCCGATCATGATCGTGGCGAGCGCCTTGAGCGCGTCGACGCCCGTCTCGCCGATGACGGCCGCCATGGCGCCGAACGCGCCGACCGGGGCCGCCCACATGATCATGCCGAGGACGCGGAAGACCAGCTTCTGGATGTGCCCGATGCCGCGCAGCACCGGCTCGCCGGAGCTGCCCATGGCCTGGAGCGCGAAGCCCACGAGCAGCGCGACGAGCAGCGTCTGGAGGACCTCGCCCTGGGTGAAGGCGGAGACGAAGGTCTTGGGGATGATGCCGATCACGAAGTCGACGAGGCCCTTGTCCGCCTTGTCGGCCGCCTCGTGGCCCGCGCCCTTCTCGGACTCGGTGATGTCCATGCCCGAACCCGGGTGCAGGATGTTGCCGACGAGGAGCCCGATGGCGAGCGCGACGACGGACATCGCCATGAAGTAGCCGAGCGCGAGCCCGCCGACCTTGCCGACCTTGGCGGCCTTGCGCACCGAACCGACGCCGAGCACGATCGTGCAGAAGATGATCGGCGAGATCATCATCTTGATCAGGTCGACGAAGCCGGAGCCGACCGGCTTCAGGTCCTTGGCGAAGTCCGGCCAGATGAAGCCGACGGCGATGCCGAGCAGCACGGCGCCGATCACGGCGATGTAGAGGTAGTGCGTGCGGTCCCGCTTGGCTGCGGGCTGCGCTTGTGGGTCGGCCGTGGTGGTCACGGGGCCCTCCTTGAACGACGACGTCGGCGTTGTGGTGCCTGCGGTGCGTGCGGCTCACGTCCTGTGCGTGCGGCTCGCGCCCTGCGGACGCGGCCCACGCTCTGCGTGCCCGGCTCACGTCCTGTGCGATCGGCTCCCGTCCCGGGCGATCCCGGTGACTATCTCCCGGCCTGTGAGGGCGGTCACCCTTGCGTTCATTTAGTTCGCACTTATACGACCAGGTGTGCGAGGAGGCAGACTGGCACCATGTCCCGCACCCCTCACGGCCGCCCGCGCCGGCTGCCGCGCAGCCTGGCGGGCCAGCTCTTCGCGATGCAGATCGTGCTGGTCACGGTGGTGGTCGCCGGGTGCGCGCTCTTCACGTACCTGAGCGACAAGCACCAGGCCGAGGAGGGCGCGCGCCGACAGGCCACCGCGGCGGCGCGCGCGGTCGCGGACTCCCCTTCCGTACGGGAGGCGATCCGCGGCAGCGACCCGTCGAAGGAGCTCCAGCCGTACGCGGCCCGGGTGCAGCGCGACACCAGCGTCGACTTCGTCACGATCATGGATCCGCGCGGCATCCGCTGGACCCACCCGGACGAGCGGCGCATCGGCGAGCGCTTCCTCGGCCACCGGGCGGCCGCGCTGCGCGGCCGGACGTTCACGGAGACGTACACGGGGACGCTGGGCCCCTCGGTACGGGTGGTCACCCCGATCCGGGCGGGCTCCGGCTCCGGCGGCCGTGTCGTCGGGCTGGTCAGCGCCGGGATCACCGTCGAGGAGATCACCGCGAAGGCCCGCGGCCAGCTCGTCGCGCTGCTCGGCGTCGCGGCGGCGGCCCTCGTGCTCGGCGGCATCGGTACGTACGTCATCAACGCGCGCCTGCGCCGCAGCACCCACGGCATGAACGCGGGTGAGCTGAGCCGCATGCACGACTACCACGAGGCGGCGCTGCACGCCGTGCGCGAGGGGCTCCTGATGCTGGACGGACAGCGCCGGATCGCGCTCATCAACGACGGCGGCCGCGAGCTGCTCGGCGTCCCGGGCGGCCCGGTCATCGGCCGCAACGTCGCCGAGCTCGGTCTCCCCGCCCCCCTCACGGGCGCGCTGCTCGCCACGGAGCCGCGCGTCGACGAGCTGCACCTGACCGCCGACCGCGTGGTCGTCGTCAACACCTCCCCCGTGACGGGCGGCGAGCGCCGCGGCACGGTGGTCACCCTGCGCGACCACACCGAACTCCAGGCGCTCGCCGGGGAGCTGGACTCCGAGCGCGGCTTCACGCGGGCGCTGCGCTCGCAGGCCCACGAGGCGGCGAACCGCCTCCACACGGTGGTGTCCCTCATCGAGCTGGGCCGTGCGGACGAGGCGGTCGACTTCGCCACCGCCGAGCTGGAACTGGCCCAGGCGCTGACCGACCAGGTCGTCGCCGCCGTCAACGAGCCCGTCCTCGCGGCCCTGCTGCTCGGCAAGGCGGCGCAGGCGAACGAGCACGGCGTGGAGCTGGTCGTCTCGGCCGACAGCAGCATCGACGACGGCATGCTCCCGGAGGCCCTCTCCGCCCGCGACCTGGTGACGGTCCTCGGCAACCTCATCGACAACGCGGTCGACGCGGCGCAGGGCTCGCACGTGGCCCGGGTCACCGTGACGGCCCGGGCCGACGAGTCGGGCCTGCTCCTGCGCGTCGCGGACACGGGTCCCGGTGTCGACCCCGCGCAACGCCGCTCGGTCTTCGAACGCGGCTGGTCGACGAAGGCGCCGACGGGCCGGGGCCTCGGCCTGGCCCTGGTCCACCAGACGGTCACCCGCAACGGTGGCACGCTGACGGTACGGGAGTCCGCGGCGGGCGGAGCGGAGTTCGAGGTGACCCTGACGGCACGAGCGTCCCGCAGCGGCCCGGCCCCGGGTGACCGGAGCGATCAGGGAGGTGAGCGATGATCCGCGTACTCGTGGTCGAGGACGACCCCGTGGCGGCCGACGCCCACGTCCTCTACGTGAACCGCGTCCCCGGTTTCGAGGCCATCGAGCGCCCCGCGCACTCCGCCGCCGAGGCCCGCCGCGTCCTGGACCGCACCCCGGTCGACCTGATCCTCCTGGACCTGCACCTCCCCGACGGCCACGGCCTCCAGCTCGCCCGGTCCCTGCGTGCGGCGGGGCACCCCACGGACGTGATCGCGGTGACGTCGGCCCGCGACCTGGCGGTCGTCCGCGAGGGCGTCTCCCTCGGTGTCGTCCAGTACGTCCTGAAGCCCTTCACCTTCGCCACCCTCCGCGACCGCCTCACCCGTTACGCGGAGTTCCGCGCCGCCGCCGCCGACGGCGAGGCCACCGGCCAGGACGAGGTGGACCGCGCCCTCGCCACCCTGCGCGCGCCGGGCCCCGCCGCCCTGCCGAAGGGGCTCAGCGGGCCGACCCTCGAACGCGTCATCCACACCCTGCGCGCCGCCCCCGAGGGCCTCACCGCCGCCGCGGCGGCCCGGTCGGCGGGCCTGTCCCGCATCACCGCGCGCCGCTACCTGGAGCATCTGGTCGACACGGCGCGCGCCGCCCGCAGTCCTCAGTACGGCCATGTCGGCCGCCCCGAACTGGTCTACCGCTGGCTCTCCGCGGGCGACTGAGCCACGGGCGGCCGAGCCCCGGCCGACGCGCCCTTTCCCACCCCGGGCGCCTCACCAACGTACGCCCGATAACAACGTTGTCACGTTGCTGAAAAGCATCAATTCACAGCCCCCGCAGGGGCATTGACCTTGCTCCGAGCCCGCCCGTACGTTCACCGGGCAACCCGCGTTGTACCCGTTGCACCCCGCGTGGCGACCCAGCCGCGTCGGCCAGTAGGAGGTCGTGCCCGTGCGCCCCACCACCACCCCCCTGCTCCTCACCGCCTCCGCCCTGCTCGCCGCCGGCACCCTCACCGCGTGCGGCGGCGGCTCCGGCGACGACCCCGACACCGTGAAGGTCTCCTTCAAGCAGTCCACGGACAACAAGATCAAGGTCATGGACACCTACCTCGAAGGCGTCAAGAAGCAGTTCGAGAAGGAGAACCCCGGCAAGAAGGTCAAGCTGGTGCCGATCAAGGCGCCGGACTCCGAGTACTACACCAAGCTCCAGCAGATGATGCGCTCCCCGAAGACCGCGCCCGACCTGGTCTACGAGGACACGTTCCTCATCAACTCGGACATCACCAGCGGGTACTTGAAGCCGCTCGATCCCTACCTGGACAAGTGGCGGGACTGGGAACAGTTCATCGACACGGCGAAGACGGCGGCGAAGGCGGCCGACGGCAAGACGTACGGCGTGCCGGACGGGACGGACACCCGCGGCCTCTGGTACGACAAGGCCGTCTTCGAGAAGGCGGGCCTGCCCGCGAACTGGCGGCCGAAGACCTGGGACGACGTCCTCGACGCGGCCCGCACGGTCAAGGAGAAGGTCCCCGGCGTCACCCCGCTCAACGTCTACACCGGCAAGCCCGCGGGCGAGGCGGCGACGATGCAGGGCTTCGAGATGCTCGCGTACGGCACGGGCGACGACCCGCTCTACGACCCGGAGTCGAAGAAATGGATCACGGGCAGCAAGGGGATCGAGGACTCCCTGAAGTTCGTGGAGACCGTCTACAAGGAGAAGCTCGGCCCGGACGTCTCGGACGCCCTCGACCCCAACTTCGCCACCCGCGTACGCGGTGAGCTGCTGCCCGAGGGCAAGCTGGCGATCAACCTCGACGGCTCGTGGCTGCCGCAGGACTGGGGCGAGGGCGCGGGCCACGAGTGGCCCGAGTGGTCGAAGAAGCTGGGCCTCGCCGCCATGCCGACGCAGCACGGCCAGGCGCCCGGCAAGGTGAGCATGTCGGGCGGCTGGACCTGGTCGGTGCCGGCCAAGGCGGACAACCCCGGCCTGGCCTTCAAGTTCATCGAGACGATGCAGACGAAGGCCAACGCCAAGAAGTGGTACATCGCCAACTCGGGGATCGCGGTCCGCAAGGACGTCGCGGCCGACCCGGCGTACGTGAAGGCGCAGCCCGGCATCAAGTTCTTCACCGACCTGGTGTCCTCGACGCACTACCGGCCCGCGTTCCCCGCGTACCCCAAGGTCTCCACGGCGATCCAGGAGGCGATGGAGACGGTGACGACGGGCGACGGCTCGGTGAAGGACGCGGCGAACGGCTACGCGGAGGAGGTCGATTCGGCGACGGACGGCGAGGTCGTGGAGAAATAGCGGCACGGGCAGGCCGTACCGCCGTCGCGACCAGAGAGTGAGTGCCCGTACGTGACCACCGCATCCCCCGCGGGCCCCGGCGGCGTCGCCAAGACGTCGCCGGGCCGCCCGCCCGCCACCCCGCCGGACGCCCGGACCCGCGTCCGCAGGGGCCTGCTCAGGGCCCTGCCCGTCTCCCCCGCCGTCATCCTGCTCGTCCTCTTCCTCGCGGGCCCGATCGGCTACTGCGCGTACATCGCGTTCACCGATCTCCAGCTCACCGGCCAGGCCGAGTCGAGCTTCGTGGGGTTCGACAACTTCCGTGAGGCGTTCGGCGACGAGCGGTTCCTCAACGCGGTCTGGCTCACCCTCGTCTTCACGGTCCTCTCCTCCCTCATCGGCCAGAACACCCTGGGCCTGGCCCTCGCCTCCCTCATGCAGCGCGCGTCCAAGCCGGTCCGCACCCTCACCGGCGCGATCGTCGTCACGGCCTGGGTCCTGCCCGAAGTCGTCGCGGGCTTCCTGCTCTACGCCTTCTTCCGCCGCGAGGGCACCCTCAACGCGGTCCTCGACTTCCTCCATCTCCCGTCCCAGAACTGGATGTTCACTCTGCCGATCCTGGCGGTGTCGTTCGCGAACGTCTGGCGGGGCACGGCCTTCTCGATGCTCGTCTACTCCGCCGCCCTGAACGAGATCCCCAAGGAGATCACCGAGGCCGCGGAGGTCGACGGCGCGAGCGGCTGGCGGAAGATGTGGCACATCACGCTGCCCATGATCCGCCGCTCCATCGGCACCAACCTCATGCTCAACACCCTCCAGACGCTCTCCGTGTTCGGGCTGATCTGGGTGATGACGCGCGGCGGCCCGGGAAACGACAGCCAGACGCTCCCGCTCTTCATGTACGAGCAGGCCTTCCAGAAGAGCATGATCGGCTACGGCACCGCCGTGGCCCTGCTGCTCCTCCTGGTCGGCTCCCTCTTCTCCCTCGTCTACCTGCGCCTGCTGCGCACGGAGGTCTGAGTGGCCGTCAACTCATCTGCGCGCAGGGCGACTTCGGGCACGCTCCGGACGCGGCGCACCAAGCACCGGCTCGCGGCCGACGCGGGCCTGCTGGTGGTGGCCGCGGCGTTCGTGCTCCCGCTCGCCTGGGTGGTCCTGTCCTCCTTCGACCCGAAGGCGGACCTCAGGGTGCGGGTCCCCGACGGCCTCACCCTCGACAACTACGACCAGGTGCTGACCCCCGAGATCACCTTCACCCCGCTCCTCAACAGCCTCCTGCTGTGCGGCGGCGGCACCCTGCTCACGGTGGTCTGCGCGGCCCTCGCCGCGTATCCGCTCTCGCGCTACCGCTCCCGCCTGAACCGCCCCTTCATGCTGACGATCCTCTTCGCGACGAGCCTGCCGATCACCGCGATCATGGTCCCCGTCTACGCGCTCTTCGTCCAGGTCGACCTGATCGACACGATGCAGGGCACGATCTTCTTCTTCGCGGCGTCCCAACTGCCGTTCGCCATCTGGCTGATGAAGAACTTCATGGACGGCGTCCCCAAGGAGCTGGAGGAGGCGGCGTGGACCGACGGCGCCTCGTCCTTCCAGTCCCTCCTGCGGATCGTCCTCCCCCTGATGGGCCCGGGCGTGGCCGTGGTGACGGTCTTCTCCTTCGTCATGATGTGGGGCAACTTCTTCGTCCCCTTCATGCTGCTGCTCACCCCGGAGCAGATGCCCGCGTCGGTCAGCATCAACGACTTCTTCGGCAACAAGGGCACCGTGGTCTACGGCCAGCTCGCCGCGTTCTCCATCCTCTACTCGACGCCGGTGATCCTCTTGTACGTCCTGATCTCGCGGAAGCTCGGCGGCGGCTTCGCGCTGGGCGGGGCGGTGAAGGGCTGAAAACAGGCTTCCCCCGCGGACACAGAACTGTGACATGAGTTCGCGCCGATACGTCCCCGGCGCCCCATTCGTGGCCACACATCTCCCTGGTATCGGGCCCGTCTCCGCACTAGCGTGCTGAGCTCGCCCCCTCCCCCCCACCTCGCCAGGAGCCGACAGTGAACCGCCCTCTCCGCCTAGCGACGGCCGCGCTCACCGCGTCCGCGGTCCTGCTCCTGACGTCCTGCGGCAGCGACGACGACGCGTCCGGGGACGACGACAGGATCGCGGGGGCGGACCAGGGGGACGGCGGGAAGTCGACCCCCGCGGACAAGCCCGCCCGCGACGCCGCGGACCGGCCGAAGATCGAGCTCCCCGCGGACCTGACCTACGAGTTCGAGTGGTCGAGGACGGGCGACGAGAACAAGGACGCGGTGCTCGCCGACACCGAGCAGTACCTGAAGGCCGTCGACCTGGCCATCGCCGAGCAGAAGCCGCTGCACAAGGCGTACCGCTTCTACGCCGAGGGCGAGGCGGCGGCCGGCAGCCAGAAGTTCGTGCAGGAGTACGTCGACTACAAGGACCGGATCACCGGCACCAAGCGGTACTACAACGCCCGGGTGGACGTGACGGGCGGCAGGACGGCGGGCCTCGTCTACTGCGAGGACCAGCGCAAGGCGCACAACAAGAGCCTGAAGACGGGGAAGACCGCCAAGGCGTCGGCGCCGTCCAAGGACGACTTCGTGCTCTACAGCAGCCGACTGCGCGTGAACGACCAGGGCGTCTGGATCACCGAGACGACCACATCCGACCGGGGGAACGACACATGCCAGCCATGAGAAGGACGTCACTCGTAGCCGCCGGGGCCGTGGCGATGGCCGCCGCGCTGCTCCTGCCGGGGCCCGCGTCCGCGCGCACCGGCCACGGCGGCACCGCGAACGGAAACGCCGAGGGCCCCACCGAGAGCGGCGGCGACGGCTCGCTGACGGCGACCGCGGGCGGCATCAGCTACGACGACTCCAAGAACGGCTCCGGCCCCAAGGCCGGCCCCATCGCCCCCACCGGCGACTACAGCCCGCCGCCCTGCTGGTACGGCCCCACCTACACCCCCGCCCAGTTCAAGAAGGAGCGCGAGGCGGTCTGGTCGGTCGACTCCACGGGCGCCCAGTGGGACCTGGAGCAGCGCAAGCGGTACGTCGACGGCGAACCGTACAAGAACTTCAACCTCGACAAGGCCGGCAAGGGCTACTGGTGGACCGCGTTCCCCAACAAGTCCTACCCGCCCGGCTGGGACAAGTGCACCAAGGACACCTTCTGGGTCGACGAGGGCGACCCGCCGCCGCCCGGCATCCCCGCCCTCGACCCGGAGATCCTGGCGAAACTGGCGTACGCGAGGATCCGCGTCCCCGGCACCGAGGTGAAGCTGGCCCCCGAGGCCGCGACCAAGGTGAACCTGCCGACCTGGGCGTGGCTGGACGGCGCGGAGTTCAAGCCGGTGTCGGTCACGGCCAGGGTCCGCGTCCTCGGCATCGAGGCGACGACGACCGCCGAACCAGTCTCCCTCAAGATCGACCCGGGCACCGCGGACGCGGAGACGTACCCCGCGAACGGGGTCTGCGACCTCGTCGGCGACAAGATCGGCACGCCCTACGCCAAGGGCAGAGCCGAGGAGACCCCGCCCTGCGGCGTGAAGTACCTGCGCTCCTCGGGCAAGGGCTCGTACCCGCTGAAGGCCACGGTGACGTGGAAGATCCACTGGACGGGCACCGGCGTGAACGGTGCGAAGCCGCTGCCCGACGGCGAGTTCGGCGCGGAGCAGGACGTGGTGGTGGAGGAGGTCCAGTCGGTCAACCGCTGACGCGGACCGGGCTGCCGGGGCGGACGCGCCGCCGTTCCGGCAGCCGTACCTTCCCACCAATCCGCAACCTCGTAGAAACACACCGTAGTCACCACCCCCGCAGGCGCCTACGGTGTGCCCGTGCAATCGAGCCAACCGCCGCACCAGCCGACGCCCCCCTTCGACTTCCCCGCCGCCCGGCGCCTGCGGGAGGCGCTCGGGATGGCCCACGGGCACGTCGCCTACGGGATGCGGGCCAGTTACGGGCTCGCGTACGTCACCGCCGACACCATCGCCGCCTGGGAGCGCGGGCTCGCCGCGCCGACCTCCGCCGAGCTCACCGCGCTCGCCGCCACGCTGTGGTGCTCGCCGGGGGATCTGATGGGGGCCGCGCGGACCCTGCGCGAGCACCGGCTCGCGCGGGGGCTCGCCCCCGAGGACGTCGCGCGGGAGTCGGGGGTGGAGATCCAGTCGTATCTGCGCATGGAGGAGACCGGCACCTGGCGCGGCAACGAACGGCAGTCCGCCGCCCTCGCCCGCGCCCTGGCGCTCTCCCCCGCCGACTTCGTCACCGTGACGGGCCGGGCCGACGCGCTCGCCGAGCTGCTGCGCAGCGCCGTCACGACCCGGTGGCAGGGGTACGTGCGACCGGTGGCCAAGCTGCTTCCGGTGGAGAAGCGGCACGTCGAGGACGTGCTGCGGCAGATGCACGAGGACTACCAGTCCCGGATGACGCGCACGCTGAGCTGGGGCGGCGGGGCGAGCTCCGACGCGTCCGGGGAGGCAGGCCGGGACTTCCTCGACCGGATCCTCGAACACTTCTGGTCGTTGGTCCGGGGCGGGCGGGGCTGAGGTTCCGCCCGCCGCCCCGAAACCGGGGGACCCGTCGCGGGGACCCGGGCTAGAAGACCGACTCCGCCTCGTCCATCCGGTCCTTCGGGACCGTCTTCAGCTCCGTGACCGCCTCCGCGAGCGGCACCATCGTGATGTCCGTGCCGCGCAGCGCCGTCATCCGGCCGTACTCCCCGCGGTGCACCGCCTCGACCGCGTGCCAGCCGAAGCGGGTCGCGAGGACGCGGTCGTACGCGGTGGGGGTGCCGCCGCGCTGGACGTGGCCGAGGATGACCGGCTTGGCCTCCTTGCCGAGCCGGGCCTCCAGCTCGTAGGCGAGGGCCGTGCCGATGCCCTGGAAGCGCTCGTGGCCGAACTGGTCGATCGCGCCCTTGCCGTAGTTCATCGTGCCGTCCTGCGGGTGCGCGCCCTCGGCGACGCAGATCACCGCGAACTTCTTGCCGCGCGAGAAGCGCTCCTCGACGAGGGCGACCAGGTCGGCGGGGTCGAAGGGGCGCTCGGGCAGGCAGATGCCGTGCGCGCCGCCGGCCATGCCGGACTCCAGGGCGATCCAGCCCGCGTGGCGGCCCATGACCTCGACCACCATCACGCGCTGGTGGGACTCGGCGGTGGTCTTGAGGCGGTCCATCGCCTCGGTGGCCACGCCGACCGCCGTGTCGAAGCCGAAGGTGCGGTCCGTGCCGGAGATGTCGTTGTCGATGGTCTTGGGGACGCCGACGACCGGCACGCCCGCGTCGGACAGCAGGCGGGCCGCCGTCAGAGTGCCCTCGCCGCCGATCGGGATGAGCGCGTCGAAACCGCTCTTCTCGATGAGTTCCTTGGCGTTGTCGCAGGCCGCGCGGAAGCGGGCGCGCTCCAGGCGGGACGAGCCGAGGATGGTGCCGCCGCGGGCGAGGATGCCGCTGACGGCGTTCAGGTCGAGGGGGCGGTAGCGCCCGTCGAGCAGGCCCGCGTAGCCGTCCTCGAAGCCGATGACCTCGTCGCCGTAGTGCGTCACGGCGCGGTGCACGACCGACCGGATCACTGCGTTGAGGCCGGGGCAGTCGCCGCCCGCGGTGAGAATTCCGATACGCATCGCGCTGTGTCTCCTGCTCGCTGCTGGTACTTGTGAGCCAATCCGATTGTTCCACGGCCACCAGGGGGTCGCCGCTCACGGATGTCCGACGGATGTCTGTCCGAGAGGCGGGCAGGGACCTTGGTACCGCCCCCGTGGGGCCTTTCGTCCGGCGGGCGACGTATCCAGCCGCAGAGGTATTGTCAAGAGGGCACAGCCGCGATATCGGGTAATTTGTCCAGCTCGCCCGGCACCCGTGCCGGGCCGCGGACAGCGACGGAAGCGAAGAAGGGGAGCACGCGTGACGCGCAGCGTGTACGTGACCGGGATCGACCGGGGCGACGGTCGCCAGGTCGTCGAACTGGGAGTCATGGAGCTCCTCACCCGCCAGGTCGACCGGGTCGGGGTCTTCCGGCCGCTCGTCCACGACGGTCCCGACCGCCTCTTCGACCTGCTGCGGGCGCGCTACCGCCTCTCGCAGGACGCGACGACCGTCTACGGCATGGACTACCACGAGGCGTCGGCGCTCCAGGCCGAGCAGGGCACCGACGAACTGGTCTCGCAACTCGTCGACCGGTTCCACCGGGTCGCGAGGGATTATGAGGTCGTCCTCGTCCTCGGCACGGATTTCGCCGCCACCCAGCTCCCCGACGAGCTCGCGCTGAACGCCCGCCTGGCCAACGAGTTCGGCGCCTCCGTGCTCCCCGTGGTCGGCGGCAAGAACCAGACCGCCGAGTCGGTGCGCGCCGAGACGCGCAACGCCTACCGCGCGTACGACTCGCTCGGCTGCGACGTCCTCGCGATGATCACCAACCGGGTGGCTCCTGCCGACCGCGACGAGATCCACGAGCGCCTGGACGCCCGCCTCCCGGTGCCCTGCTACGTGCTGCCCGACGAGGCCGCGCTCTCCGCGCCGACGGTCGCGCAGATCACCCACGCCCTCGGCGGCCGCGTGCTGCTCGGGGACGACTCGGGGCTCGCGCGCGACGCCCTGGACTTCGTCTTCGGCGGCGCCATGCTGCCCAACTTCCTGAACGCCCTGACGCCGGGCTGCCTGGTGGTCACCCCCGGCGACCGCGCCGACCTCGTGGTCGGCTCGCTCGCCGCGCACAGCGCCGGTACGCCGCCCATCGCGGGCGTCCTGCTGACCCTGAACGAGCAGCCGGGCCAGGAGATCCTCACCCTTGCCGACCGCCTCGCGCCCGGCACCCCGGTCGTCGCGGTCTCCGGCGGCTCCTTCCCCACGGCGGCCGAACTCTTCGCCCTGGAGGGCAAGCTGAACGCGGCGACGCCCCGCAAGGCGGAGACCGCCCTCGGCCTCTTCGAGCGGTACGTCGACACCGCGGACCTGCTGAGCCGCGTATCGGCGCCGAGCAGCGACCGCCTCACGCCGATGATGTTCGAGCACAAGCTCCTGGAGCGGGCCCGCGCCGACCGGCGCCGCGTCGTGCTGCCCGAGGGCACCGAGGAGCGGGTGCTACGCGCCGCCGACGTGCTCCTGCGCCGCGGCGTCTGCGACCTGACGCTGCTCGGCCCGGTCGAGCAGATCCGCAAGAAGGCCGCCGACCTCGGCGTGGACCTCGCCGACTCCGAGCTCATCGACCCGCAGACCTCCGAACTGCGGGACCGTTTCGCCGCCAAGTACGCGGAGCTGCGCTCCCACAAGGGCGTCACCGTCGAGCTCGCGTACGACGTGGTGGCCGACGTGAACTACTTCGGCACACTGATGGTCCAGGAGGGCCTCGCCGACGGCATGGTGTCGGGCTCCGTGCACTCCACGGCGGCGACCATCCGGCCCGCCTTCGAGATCATCAAGACCAAGCCGGACGCCTCGATCGTCTCGTCGGTGTTCTTCATGTGCCTCGCCGACAAGGTGCTCGTGTACGGCGACTGCGCGGTCAACCCGGACCCCGACGCCGTGCAGCTCGCGGACATCGCCGTCCAGGCGGCCGCCACCGCCGGGCAGTTCGGGGTCGAGCCGCGGATCGCGATGCTCTCGTACTCGACGGGTACGTCCGGTTCGGGCGCCGACGTCGACAAGGTGCGCGAGGCCACCGAGCTGGTCCGCGAGCAGCGCCCCGACCTGAAGATCGAGGGACCGATCCAGTACGACGCCGCCGTGGAGCCCTCCGTCGCGGCCACCAAGCTGCCGGGGTCGGACGTCGCGGGCCAGGCCAGCGTGCTGATCTTCCCGGACCTGAACACCGGCAACAACACCTACAAGGCCGTGCAGCGCTCGGCCGGCGCGATCGCCGTCGGCCCGGTCCTGCAGGGCCTGCGCAAG
Source organism: Streptomyces sp. NPDC036815 (assembly GCF_055609205.1). Lineage (NCBI taxonomy): Bacteria > Bacillati > Actinomycetota > Actinomycetes > Kitasatosporales > Streptomycetaceae > Streptomyces > Streptomyces sp. NPDC036815. The sequence goes on from NZ_JBVJPW010000007.1 coordinate 28,122, forward strand.
CCGGTCAACGACCTGTCCCGCGGCGCGCTCGTCCAGGACATCGTCAACACCGTCGCCATCACGGCCATCCAGTCCCAGGCCCAGTCCCCCACCGCCTGACCACCCCCACAGAAAGCGTCCCCCCAGTGACCGCCACTCGCGTACTCGTCCTCAACTCCGGCTCCTCGTCGGTGAAGTACCAGCTGCTCGACATGCGCGACAGCTCACGCCTCGCCGTCGGCCTGGTCGAGCGGATCGGCGAGGAGACCTCGCGGCTCAAGCACACCCCGCTGGCCGGCGGCGGCGCCGAGCCCCGTGAGCGCGAGGAGCCGATCGCCGACCACGAGGCCGCGCTGCGGGCCGTCGCCCACGAGCTGACGGCGGACGGCCTCGGCCTCGACTCCCCCGAACTGGCCGCGATCGGCCACCGGGTGGTGCACGGCGGCCTGAAGTTCACCGAGCCGACCGTGATCACCGACGAGGTGCTCAAGGAGATCGAGCGCCTGGTCCCGGTGGCCCCGCTGCACAACCCGGCCAACATCACGGGCATCCGCACCGCCCAGGCCCTGCGCCCCGACCTGCCGCAGGTCGCCGTCTTCGACACCGCCTTCCACACGACGATGCCGGAGTCCGCGGCGCGCTACGCGATCGACGTGAAGACCGCCGACGAGCACCGCGTGCGGCGCTACGGCTTCCACGGCACGTCCCACGCGTACGTCTCGCGCAGGACGGCGAAGCTGCTCGGCAAGGCCCCCGAGGACGTCAACGTCATCGTGCTGCACCTGGGCAACGGCGCCTCGGCGAGCGCGGTGCGGGGCGGGAAGTGCGTCGACACCTCGATGGGGCTCACGCCGCTGGAGGGGCTCGTGATGGGCACCCGCTCCGGTGACCTGGACCCGGCGGTCATCTTCCATCTGGCCCGGGTCGGAAAGATGTCCATCGACGAGATCGACGTACTGCTCAACAAGAAGAGCGGGTTGATCGGGCTCTGCGGCGACAACGACATGCGGGAGATCAGGCGCCGGGTCGATGAAGGCGACGAAGAGGCCGCGCTCGCCTTCGACATTTACGTCCACCGCCTGAAGAAGTACATCGGTGCCTATTACGCGGTTCTCGGCCGGGTCGACGCGATCGCTTTCACGGCGGGCGTGGGTGAGAACGCCGCCCCGGTGCGGGAGGCGGCGGTGCAGGGCCTGGAGGAGCTGGGGCTCGCGGTCGACGGTGCGCTCAATTCCGTACGTTCCGACGAAGCCCGGCTCATTTCGCCGGAGTACGCGCGCGTCGCCGTGGCCGTGGTGCCGACCGACGAAGAATTGGAGATCGCCGCGCAGACGTATGCGTTGGTCGCCGACCGCAACGCCTGAGCGGACTTCCGCCCATTTGTAGATTCCACCAGACGGAATATTCCGTAGCGAAACAAACCGATAGGATCGCCCCATGCGCCGTTCCAAAATCGTCTGCACGCTGGGCCCCGCCGTCGACTCCGAAGAGCAGCTCGTCTCGCTGATCGAGGCCGGCATGAACGTGGCCCGATTCAACTTCAGCCACGGCACGCACGCCGAGCACCAGGGGCGGTACGACCGCGTCCGTGCGGCCGCCGCGAAGACCGGCCGCGCCATCGGTGTCCTCGCCGACCTGCAGGGCCCCAAGATCCGTCTGGAGACCTTCGCCGAGGGCCCCGTCGAGCTGGTGCGCGGTGACGAGTTCACCATCACCACCGAGGACGTCCCGGGCGACAAGTCGATCTGCGGCACGACCTACAAGGGCCTGCCGGGCGACGTCTCCAAGGGTGACCAGGTCCTGATCAACGACGGCAACGTCGAGCTGCGCGTCGTCGAGGTGGACGGCCCGCGCGTCAAGACGATCGTCGTCGAGGGCGGTGTCATCTCCGACCACAAGGGCATCAACCTGCCCGGTGCGGCCGTGAACGTGCCCGCGCTCTCCGAGAAGGACATCGAGGACCTGCGCTTCGCCCTGAAGATGGGCTGCGACATGGTCGCCCTGTCCTTCGTGCGCGACGCGAGCGACGTCAAGGACGTCCACAAGGTGATGGACGAGGAGGGCCGCCGGGTCCCCGTCATCGCCAAGGTGGAGAAGCCGCAGGCCGTCGCCAACATGGAGGGCGTCGTCGCGGCGTTCGACGCCGTGATGGTGGCCCGTGGCGACCTGGCCGTCGAGTACCCGCTCGAAAAGGTCCCGATGGTGCAGAAGCGCCTCGTGGAGATGTGCCGCCGCAACGCCAAGCCGGTGATCGTCGCGACCCAGATGATGGAGTCGATGATCACCAACTCGCGCCCCACGCGCGCCGAGGCGTCCGACGTCGCCAACGCGATCCTGGACGGCGCGGACGCGGTCATGCTGTCCGCCGAGTCCAGCGTGGGCGCGTACCCGATCGAGACCGTCAAGACGATGTCGAAGATCGTCGCCGCGGCCGAGGAGGAGCTCCTCTCCAAGGGCCTGCAGCCGCTCGTGCCCGGCAAGAAGCCGCGTACGCAGGGCGGTTCGGTGGCCCGTGCCGCGTGCGAGATCGCGGACTTCCTCGGCGGCGAGGCGCTGGTCGCCTTCACGCAGTCCGGTGACACGGCCCGCCGCCTCTCCCGCTACCGCGCGGCCCAGCCGATCCTGGCCTTCACCACGGACGAGGGCACCCGCAACCAGCTCGCGCTGAGCTGGGGCGTGGACACCTACGTCGTGCCGCACGTCGACAACACCGACGCGATGGTCGAGCTCGTCGACGCCGAGCTGATCAAGCTGAAGCGCTTCAACGACGGCGACACCGTCGTCATCACGGCGGGCTCGCCCCCCGGCGTCCCCGGCACCACCAACATGGTGCGGGTCCACCACCTGGGCGGCGGCGGCCGCGACTGACGGCCGGGCCCACGCCCGTCACCGCGCACGCGCCGAGGGCGCCCCCTTGCGAAAGGGGGCGCCCTCGGCGTCTGTCGTGCGGGCGGCTCAGTCGGTGATCGACTGGTGCAGTCCGGGAATCGTCAGGTTCCCGCCGAACTGGCCCGCCTGCTGCACCTTCACGTCCGTGAAGTAGATCAGCGGGATGTTCAGCGGCGGCGGGTGCTCGGGGTCGAAGGTGATCGGGATGAGCCCGAACAGCTTGCCCGAGATCCGCTCGGTGTACATCGTGGTCTCCCCGCCCCGGATGGTGGACGTGGTGCCCTTGGCCGCCTCGACGTGGTACTTCTTGCCGCCCGGCCCCTCGACGATCTGGTGCAGGTCGCCGATGTCGGTGTTCTGGACGACGTACTTCAGGGCCTGCTTGCTCTGGCCGTTGGGCATCGTCAGGTTCACGACGCCCTGGTAGTCGGCGCCCTTGAGGGTGAGCGAGCTGGCTTCCAGGTTCCACGGCTGGTTCGGGATCGGCGAGGGCGTCTTCTCGGCGTCTCCGGCGACCTTCTTCTCGACCACGCAGGGGAACGGCTTCTTGCCGTTCTCGTCCGGCGCCATCGGGTCCTCGGCCTTGTCCTTCGCCGCGTCCTTCGCCGCCTTCTCGGCCGCTTCCTTGAGCTTGTCCGCCTTGTCCTTGAGCTTGTCCGCCTTGTCCTTGAGCTTGTCGGCCTCGTCCTCGGCGGTGTCCTTGCCGTCCTCGAGACCGTCCTTGACGCCGTCCCCGAGCTTGTCGACGGTGTCGTCGACCGGCTTGGTGACCTTGTCGGTGGTGTCCTTCAGCGCGTCCTCGGGGGACCCGTCCTTGCCGGAGCCCGCCTCGGAACCGGACTTCGAGCCGGAAGACGCCGAGGAATCGGGCTCCTTCTCGGCCTCGTCCTTGGCCTCTTCCTCGTCCTTGTCGGGCGTGAAGACGTCCTTGATGGCGTCGCCCACGCCCAGCGGGTCCCAGGGGTTCTTGGTCTCGGCGGGCTCCGGAGTCTTCCCGGACTCCTCGGCGCCGTCCCTCTCGCCGGTGGAGGGCTCGGTGGGGCCGGACTTGCCGTCGGGGTCCGCCTTGTCGCCGCGGTCCGCCTCGTCGTCCGAGGAGGGCGAGGTCGACGGGTCCGGCTTCGCGGCGTCGTCCTTCTTCGCCTCGTCCTTCCCGTCCGTCCCCTTGGCCTCGTCGGCGTTCTTGGCGTCCTCAGCGTCCTTGGCCGCCTTCTCGGCCGCCTCTTCCTTCGCCTTGGCCGCGGCGTCCTTCTCCGCGTCGCCCTCGGCGTCCTTGTCCGGCGCCGTGACACACGGCCCGTCCTGGAAGGGGTTGTCCGGGACACCCGGCTTGGCCTGCGCGAGCGTCGGGGTCAGGCCCATGCCCATGAGTACGGCGGTGGGCATCGCGGCGATGGCGATCGCCTTGCCCGCGGGAACCTGCAGCCGGGTCAGCAGCGGCTTCCTGGGTGCCGCGTGGCGCGGCCCGGTTCTCGCACGGGGCTCCCCCGCGAAGCCCTCGTGGTGCACCTCGTCAGCCGGCACGGTGCCTCCCGTTCGTCCCGTTCGTCGGGCTCGTTCCTGACAGATCGTCCTGTTCGCCGCTCACCCCACCCGCGCCGGCCGCTGCGGGCGACCCGAGGACCCCGTCGGGGCCGCCGGACTCTGCGGCCTTGCGTCCCGCGGGCTCACCGGCAGGCTTCGCGTGGGCCCAGGAGACGCCGAGGGCGCCGCCGATCAGGGCGAGCAGGAAGCCGATGACGAAGCCGCCGAAGTTGGAGACCACCAGGGAGACCAGGGCGAGCAGAATCGCCGCGACGCCCGCGAAGACACGGGAGTGCGGCTGGAACCACATGGTCAGGCCGAGCACGACCAACAGCACGCCGATGATCAGCGATCCGGCGCCGGCGGTGGTCGCCATCCGGATCGTCATCGTGCCGAGCGTGAGGTTCGCGTACGGGAAATACATGATCGGGATGCCGCCGAGAAGTGTCAGCAGGCCACCCCAGAACGGGCGCTGACCGCGCCACCCTCGGAAACGAAGGCGCATCCGGCCGAGCTTGTCGCCCAGTCCCACTTGCGCTTCGGCGCTCATGTCGTACAGCTCCTCGGGAATGGCGTTGGTTCGGTGTGTCATGCGGTTTCGGGCACGGGGACGGCTCCGTCAGATGCCGTCGCGCCCCCGCGCCCGGCCGTTCTCATCGCACCGAGTGCGCGCCGGGCCGCCTAGCTGCGACCCGTTAGGGCATCAACTGCCCTAGTAGCACTCGTGCTTGCCCTTCTTGACCGACATGCCCAGGCCAGAGAGCTTGAAGGTACCGGCGGTGGTCGCCCACGCACGCTGCTTGACATCGGTGAACTTCACCGACTCCGCCTGCTGCGCGAACGAGTCCGGGGCGTACTTGTCGCCCTTCGCCGGACCAGGGCCCTTGGTGGTCTGGTCGACCGAGACGCCGATGTCGACCTTGTGGAAGGTCGCATTGGCCTTCAGGTCGTCGGCATCGATGTAGAGCTTCTTGGCCTGTACCTTCGGACCGCCCTCGCCACCGGCCTTGAGGGTCATCGACACATCGCCGAAGACCGGGACCGGCACGACCACCGACTGGCAGAGATTGGTGATCGTCGCCGATTCGAGACCGACGACCGCCACCGGGTGGTGACCCGACTTGCCGCTGTCAAGGGCTCCGTACTGGACGAACCCCTTGCCGTTGAGCTCCTTGGCAGTCACCTTGAACTGCTGACCGGACACACTGAACGATGCCGCGAGCGCACCCTGGGACAGGGCGACGCCTATCGCGGCAGTCGCCGCGACGCTCGGCACCATGACCACGGCGAACCGCTTCCATCTGGTTCCGCCACGAGCCACGGACTCCATGACTTTCCTCCTTCTCGGACGTACATCTCCGGCCCTGACTGCTCCCGTTCGGGCGGCTCAGCCGGGCAGGGATGGGAGAAGTGCTACGTCCTCGGGAAGGAGAGCGCCCGCATCGGAGGCGCGCAACCGCACCACTCATCACCGGCGATCACCCCCGAGCGACAACCACTGGTCGCGCCTGACGCATCACGCACGACCTCGCGGACAGGCCCTGCCGGGACCGGCAGAGACCCCCCTGTCCTAGACCGGCGACGGCGTCACCGGCCTGCTCGGTGGGGACCCAGAAACCCCGCTCCCGATTGGCTGTCGGGCTGCGGGTTATCGGACCGAGCGTCGCCGATCGTGGTGCATTCTCGGCCCCCGCACAAGGGGGTTCGTTACTCGCTAGTAACGGCCGGATAACCGAAGCGCGACCGCGCGGTATCGGTCGGCCACGGACGGTGGCTCAACGACCGGGAGCAGAACGGGGCATGAACGGGCGAATACGCCCAGAAGGAAGCGTTTCCCTTACTCCAAGTAACAGCGGCCGCAATTGCCAAGTTTTGGCAAAGTGCGGCCGCTGTTGCGTCCTGGGGACAGACTTTTCACTCCGGCATCACATGCCCCTGTGTTTAGGGACTGGTCAGCAGGAGGGCCGGTGGACGGTACCGGCCGGACGGTCGGCGTGCGGTCAGAAGAGCACCCGGGCGAGCGCCGTGCGCGCCGTCGTCACCCGCGGATCGTCCGCGCCCACCACCTCGAAGAGTTCGAGCAGCCGCACCCGCGCCGCGTCCCGGTCGTCGCCCACCGAGCGGCGGACCGTGTCGATGAGCCGCCCGAAGGCGTCCTCGACGTGACCGCCCACCAGGTCCAGGTCGGCGGCGGCGATCTGGGCCTGCACGTCCGCGGGACGGTCGGCGGCGTCCTTGCGGACCGCCTGCGGGTCGAGGCCCTGGACGCGCCGCAGCAGTTCGGCCTGGGCGAGGCCGAGCTTGGCCTCGGTGTTGGCCGAATCGTCGCTGAGCACGTTCTTGTACGCCTGGACGGCACCGTCGAGATCGCCCGCGTCCAGCGCCTGTACGGCCGCTTCGAGCAGGGCGTCGTAAGGACCGGCCGGCACCTCGGCGGGCGCGGGGGCCTGCTCGCCCTCGGCGCCGGCGTCGACCACCAGGCCCGTCAGGCCGAAGCGCTCCTCGCCGACCTGGATGAGCTGGTCCAGGGTCTGGCGGATCTGCGCCTCCGGGGCGGCGCCCTGGAAGAGGGGCAGGGCCTGGCCCGCCACCACCGCGAAGACGGCCGGGATCCCCTGGACCCCGAACTGCTGCATCAGCATCTGGTTCGCGTCGACATCGATCTTGGCAAGGAGGAAACGGCCGTTGTATTCCTGCGTGAGCCGCTCCAGAAGGGGGCTCAGCTGCTTGCACGGCTCGCACCACTCGGCCCAGAAGTCGATGACGACCGGGACCTCGGTGGAGCGCTGCAGGACCTCGCGCTCGAAGCCCGCCTCATCGACGTCGATGACGAGGGAGGCCGGGGAGATCGCGGCGCCCGCCGCGCCCCCGCCCTGCCGGGCCGCTTCGGCGCGCGCCTGCTCCGCCTTCGCCTTGGCCTCCTGGGCCGCCTTCACCGCGGCGAGGTCGACGACTCCGCTCATGGACATGTTCCGTGGCTGCATGAGTACATCCTCCCCCAAGCCGTGCGGGAACCGCGCCCGTCCGTGACCCCCCGCCGGATTGCGGGGCCACAGGGGGCACGGTCCAAGGTCCCGAGGAGGACCGTCGGTTGGCCCGGGGTCCCCACCCCGGGCCGGTGGTCGTGCTGCGTGGTTGTCGCTCGTGGCGGTCGTTGCTGCCGCGGGGGTGTTCGCCGTTCACCGCGGTCATCAACTTTCGCTACAGGTCGTAGCGTAACTGCCCCCTCCGGGGCGCGGAACGGGGCCTCCGGTGATCTCGCTCACTCCGCACCCCGAGGCGGTACGTACTGGCCGGTATGGTCGCGGGCATGCAGAGCCGCACCACTCCTCCCACCCGCACCGGCGGCCGCCCGCGCAGCGCGACCGCCGACGCCGCGATCCTGGAGGCGACCCGGCAGGGCCTCGTCGAACTCGGCTGGTCCAAGCTGACGCTCGGCGCCGTCGCCACCCGGGCGGGCGTCGCCAAGACGACGCTCTACCGGCGCTGGGCGGGCAAGAGCGAGCTCGTCGTCGACGCGGTGGCGGAGCTCTTCGACGAACTGGAACTGCCCGACCGGGGCAGCCTCGCCGGCGACATCGAAGGCGTCGTCCTGCAGTTCGCGGTGCTGCTCGGGCGCCCCGAGACGAAGACGGCGCTGATGGCGGTGGTCGCCGAGTCCACGACGGACGAGCCGCTGCGGGACCGCATCCGCTCCTCCATCGTGGACCGCCAGAAGCGCCTGGTCCTCGCGGGCCGCGAACGGGCCCAGGCCCGCGGCGAGCTCCCCCCCGAACCGGACCCCACCTCCGCCGCCCGCACCGCCGACCTCATCTTCGACGTGATCGCCGGCGCGGTGGTCCACCGCGCCCTGGTCAGCGCGGAACCGGTGGACGAGGAGTGGGCGCGGCGGTTCACGCTGCTGCTCCTGGGAGGCCTGGCGGCGGCAGCCGCACAGTCCTGAGCGGGTGCCGGAGGCGCGGTTCGGTCAGGGGCGCGGGGAACCGCGCGACCGGCCCCCCACGGCCCGCGGCCGGAACTCAGACCTGATAGCGCTCGGGCGCGAACAGGTGCAGGTTCTCGGCGACCCAGGCCGACGTGTGCTTGAGCCCCTCCATGAGGGAGACCTCCGGCACCCAGCCCGCCCACTCCCGCGCCCGGGAGTTGTCCGACAGGAGCCGCTCCACCTCGCTCCCCGAAGGGCGCAGCCGCGCCGGGTCCACGACCACCGACGCCTCTCGTCCGGACGCCGCGATCAGCGCCTCCGCGAGGTCGCCGATGGAGATCTCCTGACCCACGCCCAGGTTCACCGCGTGGCCGAGCGCCCGGTCGCACACCGCCATCGCCAGGAAGCCGCGCGCCGTGTCCGTGACGTAGGTGAAGTCCCGCGTGGGTGTCAGGGAACCCAGCTTGATCTCCCGTGCGCCCGCGTGCAGTTGGGCCAGGATCGTGGGGATGACGGCGCGGGCGGACTGCCGGGGCCCGTACGTGTTGAAGGGCCGGACCACCGTCACCGGCAGCTCGAAGGCGTGCCAGTGGGAGAGCGCCATCATGTCGGCGCCGATCTTCGAGGCGGAGTACGGCGACTGCGGCTGCAGCGGGTGCGTCTCGGCGATCGGTGCCGTCAGCGCGGTCCCGTACACCTCGCTGGTGGAGGTGTGGACGAGGCGCCGCACGGAGTGCCGCCGGCACGCCTCGGCGATGTTCTCCGTGCCGACGACGTTCGTCTGCACGTACGCGCCCGGCGAGTCGTAGGAGTAGGGGATGCCGATCAGCGCGGCGAGGTGGAAGACCGTGTCGCAGCCGTCGACCGCGTCCATCACGCGGCCCGCGTCCCGCACGTCCCCGGCGATCATCTCGACCCGCGGGTCGCCGAGGAGGTGCGCCAGGTGCCCCTTCTCCGCGTACGGCTTGTAGTGCACGAAGGCCCGGACGTTCGCGCCCGCTTCGAGGAGCAGGTCGACGAGCGTCGAGCCGATGAAGCCTTCGGCTCCGGTGACCAGGACGGTGCGGTCCTGCCAGGAGAAGGTGGTGGACGTGTTCATGCGTACTCCAGGTGAGGGGTGACGTGGGCGAGTTCGAGGACCCGCTCGGCGAGCAGGTCGGCGGCGCGGGCGTGCGGGCCGGGGTCCGCGGCGCCGCTCATCGCGGCGAGCCGCACCGGGTCGGCGAGCAGCGGGCCGAGCAGCTGCGCGAGCCGGTCGGCGGTGGTCTCCGCGTCCGGCAGCAGGACGCCCGCGCCGGCGTCGGAGAGGACCCGGGCGTTGTGGGTCTGGTGGTCGCCGGGCGCGTGCGGGTAGGGCACGAGGACGGCGGGGACGCCGGTGGCGGCCAGTTCGGCGACCGTCGCCGAGCCGGCGCGGCAGACGACGAGGTCGGCGGCCGCGTAGGAGAGGTCCATGCGGTCGAGGTAGGGGACGGCGCGGGCGACCGCGTCACCGCCCTCGGCGGCGAGCCGGGCCCGCGTCTCCTCCAGGGCCGCGGGGCCGGTCTTGACGAGGAGGTGTACGTCCCGCCGCTCCCGCCAGCGCGCCGCGAGGCCGACCGCCGCCTCCGTGAGGCGGGCCGCGCCGAGGCTGCCGCCGTTGAAGAGGATCAGCCGGGCCCCGGCGGGCACCCCGAGGTCGCGCCGGGCCTCGTCGCGCAGCGCGGCCCGGTCGAGCGCGGCGAGCGGCGCGGCGATCGGCATCCCGGTGGTGTGCGCGCGCTCGCCGCCCGGCAGGTGGGCGCGGCTGCGGTCGAAGGCGACCGCGATGTTGGGGGTGAGCCGCGCCGCGAACCGGTTGGCGCGGCCCGGCACCGCGTTGGACTCGTGGATGAGGCTCGGCAGCCCCGCCATGCGGGCCCCCACGATGACGGGCGCGCTGGGGTACCCGCCCATGCCGACGGCGACCTGTGCGCCCTGCCCGCGCAGGATGGCCCGGCACTGGGCGCCGGACTTCACCAGCGCGGCGGGGAGCAGGTAGCGACGGGCGCCGAGCGACGGATCGAAGGGGATCATGTCGACGGTGTGGAGGCGGTACCCGGCGTCCGGTATCAGCCGGGTCTCCAGGCCCCGCTCGGTGCCGACGAAGGAGATCACGGCGCCGGGCACGGCCCGGCGCAGCGCGTCGGCGAGGGCGAGGCCCGGATAGATGTGCCCACCGGTGCCGCCCGCGCCGATCACGACGGAGAGAGAGGTTCGCATGGCATCGGAGCTTCACGCGGGGGTCTAAGAGGGTTTTAAGAGCCGCGTTTGGCACCTTTGGTCCATGAGCTTCACGAGCGTGACCAGCAAGGGCGGCCCGCCGGGCGCGGGCGACGCGTCGCGGCACCGGATCCTCGTCGTCGACGACGACCCCGAGGTGCGGGCCGCCGTCGAGGACGCCCTCACGGTCGAGGGCCACCACGTGCGGGGCGCGGCCGACGGCCACCGCGCGCTGACGGCGGTCGCCCGCTGGCAGCCCGACCTGGTGGTGCTCGACGTCCTGATGCCGGTCATGGACGGCCTCGCGGTCTGCCGCCAGCTGCGCGCGGCGGGCGACCGCACGCCGGTCCTCGTGCTGACGGCGCTGGACTCGGTGAGCGAGCGCGTCGACGGTCTTGACGCGGGCGCCGACGACTACCTGGTCAAGCCGTTCGCCCTCGACGAGCTGGTGGCGCGGGTGCGGGCCCTGCTGCGCCGTGCGACGCCGGAGCGCGCCGCGGCCGACGGCGACGACCTCGCGTACGGCGATCTCGTCCTCGATCCCGCGACGCGCACCGGCCGCCGCGGCGAGCGCCGGGTGGAGTTCAGCCGCACGGAGGCCGTCCTGCTCGAACTGCTCCTGCGCAACGCGGGCCAGGTCCTGCCGCGCGAGCTGATCCAGCAGGCGGTGTGGGGCCGGGACTTCGGCCCCGACTCCAACTCGCTTGCCGTGTACGTGGGTTATCTGCGCCGGAAACTGGAGTCGGGCGGTGAGCCGCGGCTCGTCCACACGGTGCACGGCGTCGGCTACCGGCTGGGCTCCCCGTGAGCGCGCGGCGCAGGCTCGGCGCGCGCTGGCGGCGCCGCAGGCCGCTGCGCACCCGCCTCGCGGTGATGGCCGCGGCGGCCGTGGCGGTGGTGGCGATCGGGGTGTGCGCCGCCGCGTTCTTCGTGATCCGCTTCAAGCTCTACCAGCAGCTCGACCAGAACCTCGCCCAGTCGGCGACGCTCGTCGTCCAGGAGCACCGCGACGAGGGTCTGGGCGTCCTTGCGGGCCAGTGCCGGTACCTGGGCGCGCCCGCCTGCTCCCAGGTCGTACCGGCGGCTGCGGCGGACGACCCGGCCGAGCCGTACCTGCTGCCGGTGACGGGGCCGACGCGCGCCGTCGCGGACGGCCGGCGGGCGCCGTACTACTCGAACTTCACGCTCCCCGGCGGCAAGCCGGGCCGGATGTACACCACCACCTTCGGCAAGGGCGAGGCCGTGCAGGTCGCGCTGCGCGCGGACATCGCGGAGCGCGGGGTGCGCCAGGCCGCGTCGCTGCTCGCGGCGGTGGGCGGCGCGGGCGTGCTGCTCTCCGCGGTGGGCGGCTACTGGGTCTCGCGCACCGGTCTGGCGCCGATCACCCGGCTGACCGCCACCGCCGAGCGCATCGCGGCCACGCGGGACGCCCGGCACCGCATCGAGCTGCCGCCGGGGCCGCCGGGCCGCGAGGGGTACGAGGGGTACGAGGGGTACGAGGACGAGGTCACCCGCCTCGCCGCCACGTTCAACACGATGCTCGCCGAGCTGGAGGAGTCCGTCGCCGCCCGCCGCCGGCTGGTCGCCGACGCCTCCCACGAGCTGCGCACGCCGCTGACGGCGCTGCGTACGAACGCCGAACTGCTCGCCAAGGCCGACCTGTTGACGGACGCGCAGCGCGACCGGGCGTCCGGGGCGCTCGGCCGCCAGCTGCGTGAGGTCACCGGCCTGGTCAACGACTTGATCGAGCTGGCCAGGGACGCGGAGCCGCAGCCGCTGCTCGAAGAGGTCCGGCTCGCGCCGCTGACCGTGCACGCGGTGGACGCGGCGCGCGGCCACTGGCCTGCCGTGCCGTTCACGCTGCGGGTGGCGCCGGACGCGGAGGGCCTGAGCGTGCCCGGGGTGGCGGCGCGGCTGTCCCGGCTGCTCACCAACCTCCTGGACAACGCGGCGAAGTTCAGCCCGCCGGGCGCTCCGGTCGAGGTCGCGCTGACCGGCGCCGACCTGACCGTGCGCGACCACGGCCCGGGCATCGCGGAGGAGGACCTGCCGTACGTCTTCGACCGCTTCTACCGCGCGGAGAAGGCCCGCGCGCTGCCGGGCTCGGGTCTGGGCCTCGCGATGGCCCGCCAGATCGCGCACGCGCACGGCGCGGAGCTGACGGCGGAACGGGCGCCGGGCGGGGGCGCGCTGTTCCGCCTCGTACTGCCGAGCCCGTGAGGCCTGTGGCGGCGGGCCTGTCGCGGCGGGCCCGCTACTTCTTCGCCCAGGCGCAGCTGCCCAGCTCCGCCTTGCCCTTGGCGACGAGGCGGTCGGCCTCGCGGGCGATCAGAACGCGGGTCTTGTCGCCCTTGCAGACGACCGTGCGGTCGCCGTGCCCGGCCAGGTCGACCAGGATCTGGTCCCAGTGCCGGTACTGCACGTCGTGCCCGGAGTCCGCGTAGGTGCGCACCCGCTCCTCGCCCGGCAGCGCGTCCTGCCAGGCCTTCAGCGTGGCGGGCGGCACGGTGGTGTCCTTCTTGCCGCCGTAGAGGTAGACGGGGGCGTCGAGCTTCGACAGGTCGGGGCCGGGGCGGCCGCAGTACAGCTTCTGCTCGTGCACCTGGGGCGCGGGGTCGGCCTGCTGCCCGCGCTGGTTGTAGGTGCGCGCCCCTTCCTCGTACGCGGTGTCGGCGAAGCCCGGGATCGACTTCACGGGGCTGTCGTCGGGGAAGGCCCACCACTTGCGCGGGTCCTTGATCTGGTCCTTCACGGCGGCGGCGAGCGCGTCGTCGGAGAGGCCGCAGTAGGCGGGCTTCGTGCCGTACGGCGGCAGGGCGGCCGCGAGGTGGAGCTGCGAGATCCGCTCGGGGGCCCGGGCGGCGAGCTCGGCGGCGTAGGGGCCGCCGCCGGATATCGCGATCACGGACACGTCGTCGACGCCGAGCTTGTCGAGGACCTGGAGGGCGTCCTCGGCGTAGTCGGCCTTGCCCAGGTTCTCGTCGAATTCGGTGTCGCCGAAGCCGTTGCGCTCCACGGAGATGAGGCGCAGGCCCAGGTCCTCGCGAGTCGTGCGGAAGAAGTCCGTCATGTGCGAGGCCCGGGCGCTGGTGCCGGTGCCGCCGATGAAGAGGACGGGCTTGCCGTCCTTGTTGCCGGTGTCCGAGTAGTGCGCCGTGCGGCCGTCGGAGAGCTTCGCCGCGTGCACCTCGGGGCCGAGGGAGTCGAAGGCGTCCTGCACCTTCGGCTCGGTCGGCGGGCTCGCGCTCACCTCGCCGGAACCGCCCAGGAGGAGCGCGCCGAGGACGGTTGCGGTGGCGGCTCCGATGGCGATGGCGGCGGTGCGGGCGTGGCCGGTCGAGGTCACGGTTACTCCTGGGACGGGGGTGGGTGGCCGGGCGGGCGCCTGCCCTGGCCCCTGGGCCTTAAACCTACGAATTCGCTCGGCCCGCCGGGTGCGGCGTCCGCGGGCGGCGGGGCTCACTCACCCAGTCCCCCGCACCCCCACGCGCCCCTCCGGGGCTTGCTCGCGCAGTTCCCCGCGCCCCTACGCGCCCCTACGGGGCTTGTCGCGCAGTTCCCCGCGCCCCTGAAACCCCCTCCCCCGCAGCCGACAACGCACGACGCCCCCTCCAGGGGCGCGGGGAACTGCGCGAGCAACCCCGAACACCCCGCAGAAAACCACGCATCACCAGCCCCCCAGGGGCGCGGGGAACTGCGCGCTCAACCCGCGACGCCCGCAGGAAACCACGCACCACCAGCCCCCTAGGGGCGCGGGGAACTGCGCGACAAGCCCCCACCACCCCGCAGAAAACCACGCACCACCAGCCCCCCAAGGGGCGCGGGGAACTGCGCAACAAGCCCCCACGAGCCACAGAAGCCCACCCACAGCCAGCCACCCCGCAGGGCCCCGCAGGGAACCGCGCGAGCCACGCCCAGCTAGAAGCCCGGCGGCTCCACGTACACCCCCCACTCATCGCGAAGCACCCCGCAGATCTCCCCCAGCGTCGCCTCCGCCCGAACCGCCTCCAGCATGGGGGCGATCATGTTCGACCCGTCCCGCGCAGCCGCCAGCATCGCCTCCAGCGCCCCCCGAACCACCGCGTCGTCCCGCCGCCCCTTGCGCCCCGCGAGATCCCGGACCTGCTCCCGCTCCACCTCGTGGCTGACCCGCAGGATCTCCAGGTCACCCGTGACCGACCCGTGGTGGCAGTTGACGCCGACCACGCGCTTGTCGCCCTTCTCCAGGGACTGCTGGTACTGGAAGGCCGACTCGGCGATCTCGCCGGTGAACCAGCCGTCCTCGATGCCCCGCAGGATGCCCGAGGTGATCGGACCGATCGGGTGCTGCCCGTCCGGGTGCGCCCGGCGCCCCCGCTCCTTGATCTGGTCGAAGATCTTCTCGGCGTCGGCCTCGATGCGGTCGGTGAGCTGCTCGACGTACCAGGAGCCGCCCAGCGGGTCCGCGACGTTGGCGACGCCGGTCTCCTCCATCAGCACCTGCTGCGTACGGAGCGCGATCTCCGCGGCCTGCTCGCTCGGCAGCGCGAGGGTCTCGTCCAGGGCGTTGGTGTGCAGGGAGTTCGTGCCGCCGAGGACGGCCGCCAGGGCCTCGACCGCCGTACGGACGACGTTGTTGTACGGCTGCTGGGCCGTGAGCGAGACACCCGCCGTCTGCGTGTGGAACCGCAGCCACTGCGCCTTGTCCGTCTTCGCCCCGTACTCGTCGCGCAGCCACCGCGCCCAGATGCGGCGGGCCGCGCGGAACTTGGCGATCTCCTCGAAGAAGTCGACGTGCGCGTCGAAGAAGAAGGAGAGGCCGGGCGCGAAGACGTCGACGTCCAGGCCGCGCGAGAGGCCCAGTTCCACGTACCCGAAGCCGTCCGCGAGGGTGTACGCGAGCTCCTGCGCGGCCGTCGCCCCGGCCTCGCGGATGTGGTAGCCGGAGACGGAGAGCGGCTTGTACGCGGGGATGTCGCGCGCGCAGTGCTCCATCAGGTCGCCGATGAGGCGCAGGTGGGGCTCGGGCTGGAAGAGCCACTCCTTCTGCGCGATGTACTCCTTGAAGATGTCGGTCTGGAGCGTGCCGTTGAGCACGCCCGGGTCGACGCCCTGGCGCTCGGCCGCGACGAGGTACATGCAGAAGACGGGCACGGCGGGCCCGCTGATCGTCATGGACGTCGTCACGTCGCCGAGCGGGATGTCCTTGAAGAGGACCTCCATGTCGGCGGCGGAGTCGATGGCGACACCGCAGTGCCCGACCTCGCCGAGCGAGCGGGCGTCGTCGGAGTCGCGGCCCATGAGGGTCGGCATGTCGAAGGCGACCGAGAGGCCGCCGCCGCCGTTGGCCAGGATCATCTTGTAGCGCTCGTTGGTCTGCTCGGCGTTGCCGAAGCCCGCGAACTGGCGGATGGTCCAGGTCCGGCCGCGGTACCCGGTCGGGTAGAGCCCGCGCGTGAAGGGGTACTCACCGGGCCAGCCGATCCGCTCGAACCCCTCGTACGTGTCCCCGGGCCGCGGCCCGTAGGCGGGGTCGACCGGGTCCCCGGAGAGCGTGGTGAAGTCCGCGTCGCGCTTGCGGGCCTTGTCGTAACGGGCCTGCCAGCGCCGGCGGCCTTCCTCGATCGCTTCAGCGTCCATACCCTCGAATTTACTAGGACGTCCTAGTAAAAGTCGATGGGCAACCGCCACGGACCTGTCCGTGGCGGTGGGAGTCAGGCCTTGCTCAGGCCTTACTCAGACCTTGCTCAGACCTCGGTCAGACCTCGGTCAGGCCTTGGCCGTGGCCGGGGAGCCGTCCGCGATCAGCGGCTCCACCTCGCGGACGACCTTGCGCTCGACGAAGAACGCGGCGGTCGGGATGGTGCCCGAGACGAGCACCCACAGCAGCTTCCCGAACGGCCACTTCGCCTTGGAGCCCAGGTCGAAGGCGAAGATCAGGTAGATGATGTAGAGGACTCCGTGGATCTGGGAGACCACCAGGGTCAGGCCCTCGCCCTTTTCGAAGCCGTACTTGGCCACCATGCAGGCGCACAGGATGAGGAGCATGACGGCGGTGACGTAAGCCATCACCCGGTAGCGGGTCAGCACGCTGGATTTCATGGCTACGAGCGTAACGGCCCGTTTTGCGCGATCTTCGCCGCCCCCGCCCCGGCCGGAACGTGCAACTCCTACTTCTCCTCGAAGTCCTCCGCCGCCACCCGCAGGGGCCTGAGCATGGCGAAGATCTCCCCGCACTCCTCCGCGTCGTACACGCCGAGGCCGAAGTCCATCGCCATGAGCTCGCGCGTCGCGGCCTCGACGACCTCGCGGCCCTTCCCCGTGATGGAGGCGAGCGTGCCGCGGCCGTCGTTGGGGTTCGGGCGCTTGTCGACCAGGCCGGACCTGACCAGGCGGTCCACCGTGTTCGTGACCGACGTCGGGTGCACCATGAGCCGCTCGCCGATCTTCGACATCGGCAGTTCGCCCGCCTGCGAGAAGGTGAGCAGGACCAGCGCCTCGTACCGCGCGAAGGTCAGTCCGTACGGCTTGACGACCGCGTCGACCTCGGCGAGCAGGATCTGGTGCGCACGCATGATCGAGGTGATCGCACCCATGGCCGGCACGGACCCCCAGCGCTGCTTCCAGAGCTCGTCGGCGCGGGCGATGGGATCGAAGGGGAGGCTGAGCGGCTTCGGCACGGCATCGACCTTACCCGTCGGTCACATGCTGGTCAGCCCCGTCTCGCAATTCGGTCGCGGGCGCCCGGCGGCCGTCCGCAGCGTCTTTCCGCGTGCGCCGCACCTCCAGCGCGAGAAGCACACAGCAGGCCGTGCCGAGCACCCCCGCCCCCGCGACCACCGTGCTCACCGCCCAGAACTCCGCGGCGAGGCCGGCCAGCGCCATGCCCACCCCCTGGACCGTCATCAGCCCCGCCGTGAGCACCGTCATCGCGCGGCCCCGCAGCTCCTCGGGCACGGCGTCGAGGAACCAGCGGTCGAGGCCCAGGGTGTACGCCGACGCGGCCCCGGCGAGCGCGAGGGCCACCAGCACCGGGACGAGGCCGGGGGTGAACGCGTACGAGACGAACGGCACCAGGGCCAGCGAGGCGAGCGGCAGCACGATGCGGGCGCGCGCGGACGCGGACAGCGCCGACCCCGCGTACAGCTCGCCCGCGACCGTGCCCACCGGCAGGGCGCACATGAGCGGTCCGACGCCCCCGGCACCGATGCCGATCTCGTCCGCGTAGGGGGCGGCGAGCGCCTCGGGGGCGACCATGAACATGGGCGGCACCCAGAAGAGCAGCAGCAGGGCCCGCGCCCGCCGGTCGCCGAGCACCTGCCGGGCACCGCTCAGGGAGTACCGCACGAGCGTGCCGCCGCCGCTCCCGCGCGCGGGCCGCCGTCTTGTGCCGAACCGCAGCACCAGCGCCGACACCGTGAACGTGCCGACGGTGACCGCGAGGGCGGCGCGCGGCGTCACGAGGGTGAGGAGCACGCCGCCGAGCCCGAACCCGACGAGGAGGGAGCTCTGGGAGACGATCCGCAGCAGGGAGCGGCCGAGCACGAACAGGTCGCCGTCGCCGAGGACGTCGGCGAGGGTCGCCGTCCGCGTGCCGTTGAAGACGGGGGCGACGAGGGCGATGAGGCAGCGCAGCGCGAGCAGTGCGGCGACGGGCGTCACGGGCAGCGCCATGAGGCCCGCGCACCCGGCGCAGACCACGTCGCACACGACGAGCACGCGCCGCGGCGGACAGCGGTCGGCGATCCCCGCCAGCAGGGTCCCGCCGACCAGGTACGGCAGCATGCCGAGCGCGAAGGTGAGCGCGCCGAGCAGCGGTGACCCGGTGAGCCCGTAGACGAGCACGGTCAGGGCGATCTCGCTGACGACGACGCCGAGCAGCGAGAACGCGTGCGCGACGAAGACGGCGCGGAACTCGCGTACGGCGAAGACGCGGGCGTAGCCGGAGGGTTCGGCGGCGGGGGCGGGGCGGACGCTGGACATGTGCGCAGCCTCCCGCCGGGCGCCGGTCCTGCCCTAAAGTTTCGGCCCCGGGCGAATCTTCGGCGCCCGGCGGGAGGACGGTGAGAGTCCGGAGAGGGCCGGGGCGGGTCCGGCGGGGATCCGGAGAGGGCCGGTGCGGGCCCGGCGGGACCGGCAGGACCGGCAGGACCGGCGAGAGCCTGGCGGGTCCGGCGAGTCCGGCAGGACCGGCGAGAGCCTGGCGGGACCGGCGAGTCCGGCAGGACCGGCGAGAGCCTGGCGGGACCGGCGGGACCGGCGGGCCGGTGAGTCCGGCGGGACCGGCGGGCCCAGTGAGAATCTGGCGGGCCGGTGAGTCCGGCGGAACCGGTGAGGGGGGTTGCGTGCCGTTTCATCTGCGGTTCGGTCGGGACGACTTGCTGCGCTGCCGGTTCGCGGTGTCGCCGCTGTGGGAGACGCAGGAGGCCGTCCGTACCCTCAAACGCCCCGACCGGCACGCCTACCACCCGCGCTGGCTGCGCCGGATCCGTGCGGCGGGCCGCGGGCTCGACCTCTCCGCGCTGTGGCTCCTGATGCCCCGGCGCGGGCACTCCCCCGACTTCCTCGGACCGCCGCCGATCGGTCCCGCCGCCCGCTTCGCGGAGGAGATCGCGGGCGTCCGCGCGGCCGACCCCGCGGCCGCCGGGGAGGACATCGCGCGGGCGCTCGCCTGTACCCCGGGCGCCGCGCGCTCACCGCTGGGCCGGTCGCTGCTCGCCGATCCCGCGGGCGCGGTGCGGGAGCTCGCGGACACGCTGGAGGCCGCCTGGCACGCCCTCGTCGAGCCGGACTGGCCGCGTCTGCGCACGCTCCTGGAGGCCGATGTCGCCTATCACTCTCGGCGGCTCGCGGAGGTCGGCCTGGGCGGGGTGCTCCCGGAGCTGGACCGGCGCCTGTCGTGGGACGCGGGGACGCTCACCGTGGAGTGGCGCGACGAGCACGTGCGGGAGCTGTCGGGGCAGGGGCTCGTCCTGATCCCGAGCGTCTTCTCCTGGCCGGACGTGGTCAGCGGCTTCGAACCCCCGTGGCAGCCGACGCTGGCCTATCCGGTGCGGGGCATCGCCGCGCTCTGGGCGGAGCCGGACGACCGTACGCCCGACTCGCTCGTACGGCTGCTCGGCCGCGGCCGGGCCAGGGTGCTCGCCGCGCTCGCCGTGCCGGACACCACGTCGGGTCTGGCGCAGCGGCTCGGGCTCGCGCCGTCGTCGGTGTCGGCGCACCTGGCGGCGCTGCGGGGCGCCGGGCTGCTGATGTCGCGGCGGTACGGGCACCGGGTGTTCTACGAGTGCACGCCGCTCGGTATCGCGCTCGGCGCCGGGGGCGGTGTGGCACAAGAGCTTGAATAGTCCTTTATGTAACGATTGCCGGGCTGACTGACCGTCACCGTCACCACCGCCCAAGGGGGCTGGATGCACCGGCTGCTCCGCACGTCCAAGGCGCTGCGCACGTTCACGGCACTCGCGGCCCTCGCCGCCCTCGGGCTCACGGCGGGCTGCTCGTCGGAGTCCGGGCCCGAGACGCGGGAGGCGGCCGAGCGCGCCCCCGCCTCCGAGTCCGCCCGGCACTCCGCGAGCACCTTCTGGGTCGACCCCGACAGCGCCGCCGCACGCCAGGTGGAGCAGTGGGAGCGACAGGGCCGCACCAAGGACGCCACGGCGCTCAAGCGCATCTCCGAGCAGCCCATGGCCGTATGGCCGGCCGGCGACGACCCCGCACCCGACATCGAGGAGGCGACGAAGGGCGCGGCGAAGGAGGGCCGCACCGCCGTGCTCGTCGCGTACAACATCCCGCACCGCGACTGCGGCCAGCACTCGGCGGGCGGCGCGGGCAGCTCCGACCAGTACCGGGGCTGGGTGAACGCCTTCGCCGACGCGATCGGCTCCGCGCCCGCGCTGGTCGTCCTCGAACCCGACGCGATCCCGCACATCGCGGACGGCTGCACCCCCGCCGAGTACCACGCGGACCGCTACCAGCTGCTCTCCGAGGCGATCCAGCGGCTCAAGCGCCAGCCGAAGGTGAAGGTCTACCTCGACGCGGGGAACCCCGGCTGGATCAACGACGCCCACAAGCTCACCGAGCCGCTCCAGAAGGCGGGCGTCGCCCAGGCCGACGGGTTCTCGCTGAACGTCTCCAACTTCCAGAGCGACGCGACGACCAAGGAGTACGGCCGCACGCTGTCGGCCACGGTCGGCGGCAAGCACTTCGTCATGGACACCAGTCGCAACGGCAAGGGCCCCCTGGCGGGCGACCGCCAGGACGCCTGGTGCAATCCGCCGGGCCGGGGCCTCGGCGCCCGGCCGACCGACCGCACGGGCGACCCGCTGCTCGACGCCGTCCTGTGGATCAAGCGCCCCGGGGACTCGGACGGCCCGTGCCGGGGCGGCCCGGCCGCCGGGCAGTGGTGGCCGGACTACGCGCTCGGCCTGGCGCGCAACGCCAAACAGGCGTGAGCGCCGCGCGCCCCCGAGGAGGCCGGGCAAGGCCTCCCCGGACGGCCGCGGAGGTCAGTCCTGCGGGCCGACGTGGATCCACTTCGCCTCGGACGACGTGCCGTCCTTGTCCGTCACGAACAGCATGTACCAGCCCGGCGGGACCAGCGCCGTGTCGCCCTGCGGCACGTCCACCGTCACCGTGCCCCTGCCCTTGCTGAGCCCCAGCGCGATCGAACGCTGCTCGACGTCCGTCGTGTGCGTCACCGCGCTCGGGCGCATCAGCCGGGCCGACGCCAGGTTCTCGGGGTGCTCGGTCCTGAACGTCGCGCGGCCGTCCGCCGCCAGCTGCTCCGGGCCCTCGCCGAGCACCGGGCGCACCTGCCCGCCCTTGTGCAGCGCGGGGGGCGTGAAGATCTCCATGCGCTGCTCGAAGTGGCCGAGCTTGGTGTTCTGCTCGTTGTCGTAGAGCGGGTCGGAGCCGAACGTCGCGACCCGGCCGTCGGGCAGCAGCAGCGCCTCGGAGTGGTAGTTGCGGCCCACCCTGGGCGAGGCGGCGGCGCGGAAGGCGTTGGCCTTGGGGTCGTAGAACTGCGCCTTGAGGATGTTGCTGCCGCTGCGGCCCCGGTAGTCGCCCGAGCCGTTGGACGTGAAGACCGAGTCGTCCGGCATGAGCACGCTGTTCAGGTACCGCGTGCCCTGCGGGAGTTCGGGCCCCGTCTTGAAGGCCGGGTTCTCCTCCTTGAGGTCGATCACGGCGGTGCGGCGCGTGGCCTTGTCCGACTCGCCCACTCCCCCGCCCCCCATGATCATCACCTTCTGGTCCTGCGCGGGCGGCAGCAGCATGGACGCCGACGTCTCGGTCTGGTCCATGTCCTCCAGGCCCGGCACCTTCTCGAACTTGTTCGTCTCCAGGTCCCACAGGCCCGGCTCGCGGCCCTTCTCGGCCGGGCCGTAGCCCGCGTTCGACGCCGGGTAGAAGAGCTTGCCGCCCTTGGTGAGGAAGAGCGCGGGGTACGTCGGGAAGTACCGCTTGGGCCCGTCCGTCCACTTCTTCGTCTTCGGGTCGTAGATCTCGTTGTCGCCCGGGTCGATGACGCCGACGTCGTCGAGACCGGAGACCGCGAGCACCTTGCCGTCCTTGAGGCCGACCAGGGTCGGGTACCAGCGGGCCTTCTTCATCGGGTCGACGGGCAGGTACTTCTCGGCCTTCGGATCGAACTCGTACGCCGCCTTGATCCCCTGGAAGTCCTGCTTCTCCATGTCGATCTTCTCGGCGATGCCGTAGGTGTTGTCGGCCTCCTCGCCGGTCAGCCCCTCGATCTCGTACTGCGCCGACTTCTCGGTGACCGACTGGGCGCCGCCCTGGACGGCCTCCACGAAGACGCGCGCCTCGCTCGCCTTGACCTTGGTCTTCCAGGGCTGCATCACACCGGACTTGGAGTACGTGATCTCGAAGCCCCGCTTGGCCTTGGGCACGACGACGTCGAACTTGCTGACGTACTCGACGCCCGACGGGGAGCGGAACGTGGTGCCCTTCTTGAGGGTCACCGGCTTGTCCGGGTTCTCGTTCTTCACCCGCATGCCGCCGCCCGCCCGCTCCACCTCACCGTCGAGCAGTTCGTAGCGCGCGGTGCCGCCCGCCACCAGGAGCCGCCCGTCGGGGAGTTGGGCGTGCCCGGAGCAGAAGAAGTCCTCCGGGGTGTCGATCTTCTTGAACGTGTCGTTCTTCGGGTCCCACAGGATCGTGTCGAACGACCCGGCGTCGAACTTCTTCTGCTCGTTCCCGGAACCGGCGACGATCAGCACCTTGCCGGTGTGCAGCAGCGCGGCGTGGATGGCGTTGGTCCGGAACTCCTCGGGGATGTCGACCTGTTTCCAGGAGCCGTACTTCGCCTTGTACCCGGGTCGGGTGATCTTGTACTCGTAGTACTGCTCCTCGGCGAAGGAGAGCGCGGCGGGAGCGTTCAGCCCCACCAGGAGCGCGCCCGCGCCGACTCCGAACAGCGTCTTCCTGGTGCGCTTCGAGGGGCGGTAGGCCATGGGTCAGTTCCCTCCTGTCGTCGTGCCGGTGGCGAAGGCCGGCTCCGGCTCGCCCTCCGCGTCCTCGCCCAGCGGTCCCGTCCGCTCCGTCCGCCGCTCCTGCCGGGCCGCCCTGCGCTCCTTGGCGAGCGAGAAGGCCCAGATCGAGACCGGCGCCAGCGAGATCACCATCGCGAGGACCGCCCAGGTGCGCATCGCCACGTGGGTGTGGCCGAGCACGAAGGAGGCGACCAGCGAACTGGCGAGCACCACCGCCCAGAAGAGGTGGATACGGAAGGTGAGCAGCCGGTCGGGGCTCGCGTCGCCGCCCTTGGGGGTGACCACGAAGCGGCTGGGGCGGCGCACCAGGGCCGCGCCGAGCGACTTGGCGTAGATGGGCGCGGAGAGCGCCGACATCGCCATGCCCGCGAGGCCGCCGGAGCCTTCCGGCTCGTGCGGGGACACGTTGTGCCGCCGGTTCCAGAGGTAGAGGCCGATCTGCAGGGCCGCCGCGTCGCTGTACAGCATCAGCCAGACCGACGCGGCGACCTGCGTGCCGCTGGCCCCGAACCACAGGAACAGGACGCAACTGAGGATGCCGAGCAGCCAGTTGACGGCCGTCATGGGGTAGTACACGAGCATCAGCGAGTACGAGAAGAGGCGCCCGGGCGGCATCGTGAACGGCGCCTTCCAGTACTGCTTGAACAGCGTCTCGTAGGTGCCGCGCGACCAGCGCATCTGCTGGGTGAAGAAGTCCGTCCAGGAGGCCGGGCCCTCGCCGACGGCCAGGACGTCCGGCGTGTAGACCGAGCGCCAGTGCCGGTTGGTCGCCGGATTGCGGTGGCGGTGCAGCTCGAAGCCCGTCGCCATGTCCTCGGTGATCGAGTCGTGCAGGCCGCCGATCTGGGTGAGCGCGCTGATGCGTACGACGTTGTTCGTGCCGACGAACATGGGGGCGCGGTAGCGGTTGCCCGCGCGCTGGATGAGCGCGTGGAAGAGGAACTGCTGGGACTCGGCGGCCTTGGTGACGGGCGTCGTGTAGTTCCCGTAGACCTGCGGTCCGACGACGAACGCCACGTCCGGGTCGCGGAAGTAACCCATCATCCGCTCCAGGAAGTTGGGGAGCGGGACGTGGTCGGTGTCGACGGACGCGAAGAAGTCGTACTCCGCGTGGTAGAGCGCGAGCCAGGCGTTGTAGTTGCCGTGCTTGGTACGGGCCTTGTGCGGGCCCTTCTTGCGGTTCCACTCCGCGATGCCGTACCGCGTGAAGTGCCGCACGCCCAGCTCCTCGCAGAGCGCCTTGGCCTCGGGGGTGTTGCCCTCGTCCAGGAGCCATACGTCCAGGGGGCCGGGGTGGTGTATCCGGACGGCGCCCTCGAGGGTGGCCCGCACCATGGTGAGGGGCTCCTTGCCGGGCACGTACGTGGTGAGGAAGGCGACGCGGGTGCCCGCCTCGGGGAACACGGGGACCGGGTCCCTCGCGACCATCGTGGCGTGGGCGATCGATACGACGTTGACGAGCATGAAGAGCTCGATCAGGCCGATCGCCACGAGCATCGTCACATCCAGGCCGATCAGCCAGCGGTCGGCGCCCTCACGTTCGGTCCAGTGGGTCGGCCAGACGAGGTAGACCAGCAGGACACCGGTGAGCACCGGCGCCAGGGCCATCAGGAGCACGGCGCGTATTCGGTGCGGTTCGCCGGACAGCAGCGAGCGGTACCGGACCCGGTACGGTCCGGGGCTCCCTCCTGCTCCCTCGTCGCCGTCCGGCTCGGTGAGCGGTCCGGCGAGCGTGCTGTGGGTTTCGTAGTCGTAGCCCTCCGGCTGCCGCACAGCGCCCTCCAGGTTCTGGGTGATCCGGTATCGAACGTGCCGATACCCACACAAAAGTGGAGTTTCCCCGGCGTGTCGAACGGGGTTCCCCCGTGCGAGGGGTTTTAGGTTGGGTGGTTTTGGCCGGGTTGCGGTGCTCTTAGGGGCGTGTACGGCGCAACCGGTGGCGGACCGCGCGCTGGGCCAGCGGGCCCAGGTCCTCGACCGCCGTCACCAGGACGGCCAGCTGCTCCAGCGAGGCGAGCGCCCGCTCCGTACCCGCCGGGTCGACCCCCTCGTACAGCTCGATGCCCACGAAGGACGCGCCCAGCGCCCTGGCGAGCCCGACGGGGTCGGTGAACTCGCCGAGCGGCGACGCGGACAGGACCCGGGTGAGGACCTTCTCGATCTCCTCGATCCAGAGCGCGAGGCCCGCCGCCGTCGCCGCCGCGAGCCGCGGCTGCGTCTGCGCCCCGGCGAGGAGCTGGCCGAGGACGGCGACGTGCCCCTCCTCGCGTTCCCGCTCGTGCATCTCCCGCCCGAAGGCGAGCAGTTCGGCGAAGGACTCGATTCCGGCGAGGCGCTCCCGGTAGAGCGAGACCCGCTGTTCCGTGCCGTGCCGGCAGGCCGCCGCCAGGAGGTCGTCGACGGAGCCGTAGTGGTAGAAGACGAGCGCCTGGTTGACCCCCGCGGCCGCCGCGATGTTCCGCGCCGACGCCTTGGCGATGCCCTGCTCCGTGAGCGTCCGCAGCGCGCCTTCGAGGAGCTTGGTCCGGGTCTCCCGGCTCTTGGCCGGGTCCTTGGCGGCGCTCACGCGCGTGCCTCCTCGCGGACGGGCCGGAGCCCGGGGCGCACCCCGCACGTACGGACGTCGCCATACGTCGCCGTGAAGGACCCCTCGTACCCGAAGAGCGGCCCGAAGCGGCGGTTGGTGACCCGCACCCGGATGCGGAACCGGCCCGCCGCGTCGTCGTAGGACTCCCGCACCTCGGCGTCGCCGCCGATCAGCCCGGGGACGCGGCAGTCCACCGGGCCCTCCCGGAAGCGGTGCTCCCCGGAGCGGATCAGGAGCGAGCCGTCGGGCTCGACCCGCAGGTGCAGGTCGCTGGCGAGGTGCTGGTGCGTGCCGAGGTAGTCGAGCACGCGGTCGCCCTGGGGGCCGAGGACCATCTGGGCGTCGAAGCGGCGGGGGCCGCCGGGCAGGTCGAAGGTGCGCACGAAGGTCACCGTCTCACGGCCGTACGTGTCGGTGTACGGCACGTTCTCGATGGTGAAGGGGACGTTCGTGCCCTGGCGCGGCAGGAGGATGTTGCGGGTGCCGCCGAGCGCGAGGAACGGCTTCACGAAGCCCCTGCCGCGCCAGATCCGGTCCATCACACCCCGGCCCGTGCAGGCCTCGCCGCTGTCGAGGCCCACGGAGAAGCGGCGCTGGAGACGCGGGTGCAGCCGGTCGAAGTCGGCGCCGAGCACCGTGCGGAAGATCGAGGCGTGCTGCTTCACGGGCGCTGCTCCCGGGCGGTGTCGAGGGTGGTGGCGAGGGTGGCGAGGACGCGGGGGGCGCGGGCGCGTTCCGGCGGGGTGCGCAGACAACGGCGGGCGGCCGGGGTCGTGGGCAGGGGCGGCAGGAACAGCACCAGGGCCGCCGTGGCGATGGCCGTGACGGGGGCGAGGAGGACGGCGGCGACGACGCAGAGGACGCGGGCGGCGGTCTCCGCGACGGCGTTCCACAGGGCGCGTTCGGGGGTGATGCCCCGCTCCAGCCAGAGCCGCAGCCGGTCGAAGGACCAGGCGGTCGCCCAGCCCATGAGGGGGCGCAGGAGCACGTGGTCGACGGCCTTCCCGAAGCGGCCCCAGCGCGGCCGGTAGTCGTACCCGGTGAGGAAGCGGATGCCGTCGCCGTCCGGCGCCGGTACGTAGCGCCAGTAGCCGCTGCCCTCTTCGAGGAGGGAGAGGGGGTGCGGCGAGGAGAAGCGCAGGGCGGAGGTCCGGGTGCCGTCCGGGCGCCGCTTCTCGCCCGCGGACACCCCCGTGCCCGCGATGGCCAGGAAGGGCAGCACGCGCGTGGCGTACCGGAAGTGCTGGGGCTCCCCCTCCTGGCGCGGCAGGTAGTCGATCTCGGTGAAGCGCAGGTCCCAGCGCTGGTGCCGGTCAGGTTCCTGGGTGCGGGCCCAGAGGTCGTCGAGATCGGCGCGTATGCGTGCCTCGATGTACAGACTCACCGTAAACCCCCACGTCAGCGTACTTTTGAGCGACTGCTCAAACCGGAAGGTACAGGTGTTTGAGCGGTCGCTCAAGTGAGGGGCACGAAAAAAGCCCCCGCCCGGAAGGGCGGGGGCTTTCTGTGCTGCTTGAGGTGCGGGTGCCGGCGACTCACGCGCCGAGGTGACGCTCCACCGTGTCGACCTTGGAGGTGAGACCGTCGGTCACGCCGGGGCGGATGTCCGCCTTCATGACGACGGAGACGCGCGGGGCCCGCGCCTCGACCGCGGCGACGGCGCGCTTGACGACGTCCATGACCTCGTCCCACTCGCCCTCGACGGACGTGAACATGGCGTCGGTCCGGTTCGGCAGCCCGGACTCGCGGACGACGCGGACCGCGTCGGCGACGTACTCGCCGACGTCCTCGCCGACCCCCAGCGGGGTCACGGAGAAGGCGACGATCATGCGTTCACGACGCCTTCCTTGCGGGCGCGCGAGGCGATCACCGCGGCCTCGGCCTCACGCTTCAGCCTGCGCTCGGCCATGAACCCGCCGCCGGGGATGAAGGAGTACGCGAAGTAGAGGGCGCCCGTCTTCAGGTCCCACTTCGTACGGTTCCACGCGTCGAGCCAGAAGATCACGTACAGGATGAAGAGCACGCCGTGGATCGGGCCGAGCACCGGGGCGACGTTGAAGCCCTCGGCGACCGTGTACTTGATGATCGTGCAGACCAGCAGCACGATCCAGGAGATGCCCTCGGGCACGGAGACCAGACGGAGGCGGCGGAGGGCGGAGGCGGTCTTGATGTCCACGGGTCACCTTCGGTGGGTGGGCGGCGGGAGGAGGCGGGGCCGGGCGGCGCCGATCTTGTGAACGCACGCACAAGCGACCCCATTGTGACATCGGGGTCTTCTCGGGGTTCGCTCAGGGGCCTTCACCCTGTTCTGGGCGGGTACGCGGCGGCTACCGTCGATTCGTGGCTACATTCCGGCTCCAAGGGAGCAGAGTGCTTGCCGTCGACATGACCGGCGATGCCGTGAAGGCGAAGAACGGCTCGATGGTCGCCTATGACGGCCAGATGGCGTTCAAGAAGATGACCGGCGGCGGCGAGGGGATCCGGGGCATGGTGACCCGCCGCGTCACCGGCGAACAGATGACGGTGATGGAGGTGAAGGGCCACGGCACCTGCTGGTTCGCCGACCGGGCCACGGAGATCAATCTCGTCCGGCTGACGGGCGACAAGCTCCACGTCGAGGCGAGCAATCTGCTGTGCACCGACGCCGGGCTGCGCACCGGCACCAGCTTCACCGGCCTGCGCGGCGCGACCCAGGGCAACGGCCTGTTCACGACGACGGTCGAGGGCACGGGCCAGGCGGCGATCGTCTCGGACGGACCGGCGGTGGCGCTGCGCGTCTCCCGGCAGTACCCGCTGATGGTCGACCCGGGGGCGTACATCGCCCACCAGGGAGACGTCCGCCAGAGCTTCCAGTCCGGCGTCACCTTCCGCACCTTCATGGGCGAGGGCGGCGGCGAGGCCTTCCAGATCCGCTTCGAGGGCGACGGCCTGGTGTACGTACAGCCCAGTGAGCGCACCACGATCGCGGGGGACGTCTGAGATGCCGTTCCGGGAGATCAATTCGAAGATGGTCGAGGCCACGCTGCGGCCGGGCGACACGGTCTTCAGCCAGCGCGGCGCCATGCTCGCCTACAAGGGGGACGTCTCCTTCACCCCCAACATCCAGGGCGGCCAGGGCGGCCTCGCCTCCATGATCGGCCGCCGGGTCGCGGGCGAGGCCACCCCCCTCATGACCGTCGAGGGCAGCGGCACCGTCCTCTTCGGGCACGGCGGTCACCACATCCAGGTGATCGGCCTCTCCGGAGACACCCTCTACGTGGAGGCGGACCGCCTGCTCGCCTTCGACGGCACGCTCCAGCAGGGCACGATGTTCCTGGGCGCGCAGGGCGGCGTCATGGGCATGGTGCGCGGACAGGTCAGCGGCCAGGGCCTGTTCACCACGACCCTGAAGGGCCACGGCGCGGTCGCCGTCATGGCGCACGGCGGCGTCATCGAGGTGCCGATCACCCCGCAGCGGCCCGTCCACGTCGACCCGCAGGCGTACGTCGCCCACCACGGCGACGTGCGCAACAAGCTCTCGACGGCGCTCGGCTGGCGCGACATGGTGGGCCGCGGCTCGGGAGAGGCCTTCCAGCTGGAGCTGTCGGGGAGCGGCGCGGTGTACGTCCAGGCTTCGGAGGAGAAGCTGTGAACCCCAACGTCTCGACCCCCGCGGGGGCGCCCGCCGTCTTCGACCCCATGACGCTGCCGAGCGACGACAACGTCAATCCGTACACCTTCTGCGTGGAGCTCAAGGGCAGCCAGTGGTTCCTGCAGAAGGGGAAGATGATCGCCTACTACGGGCGCATCGACTTCAACGGCATCGGGCACGGCCGACTGGACCGGCTGGTCCGGACCAGCTTTCATTCGCCGCTGCACGCAAGCGACTGGGTCGTGGCGGACGGGCAGGGCAAGATGCTCCTCGCCGACCGGGCCTTCGACGTGAATTCGTATGACTTGAACGAGGGCAACCTGACCATTCGCTCGGGCAACCTCCTCGCTTTTCAGCCAACTCTCGCGTTGAAGCAATCCATCGTTCCGGGCTTTCTGACGCTCATCGGCACGGGCAAGTTCGTCGCCGCTTCGAACGGCCCGGTGGTGTTCATGGAACCGCCGATCCGCGTTGATCCACAGGCCCTCGTGGGGTGGGCGGACTGCCCTTCACCCTGCCACCACTACGACCACGGATATCTCACCGGAGTGATCGGGGGCGTGCGAGCGCTGACCGGCATCGGCGGCAGTTCGGGCGAGGAGCACCAGTTCGAGTTCGTGGGCGCCGGCACCGTGCTGCTCCAGTCCTCGGAGGCGCTCATGCCCGAGCAGGCCGCGGGAGCGGTGCCGAACCAGGCGGGCGTGCCCGGCGGACAGGGCGCCCCGGGCCAACCGGGTCAGCAGCCGGGGACACCGCGCCTTCCCGGACAACTGGGGGACCTCCAGCGTCGCTTCGGGCTGTGAGCGGTAGTCTGCGGAGTGTGACGGCGAACGCCTGTGCCCCTCCGAGAGGCAGGGGTTGCGAGGCGCGTCACATCCCACCATTCGTTCACCTTTCAACTTCTTAGGTAGAATCGATTCCATGGAGACCGAGACGGCCCCGCAGTGGCTGACCGACGAGGAACAGTGCGCATGGCGCACCCACGTGGAGGTCAACAGGATGCTGACATATCAGCTCGAAAAGGACCTTCAGCCGTTCAACCTGACCATGAACGACTACGACATTCTCGTGTATCTCTCCGAATCGGAAGAGCTGCGGATGCGGATGAGTGATCTTGCCGCCGCCACCCTGCAGTCCAAGAGCCGCCTGTCCCACCAGATCACCCGCATGGAGAACGCGGGTCTGGTGCGCCGTGAGAACTGCGAGTCCGACCGGCGAGGCCTCTACACCGTACTCACCGAGGAGGGCATGGAGACCATGCAGAAGGTGGCTCCACACCACGTCGCCTCCGTGCGGCGGCACTTCGTGGACCTCATCTCCGCCGAAGCACTCGAAGATCTGCGCAAGGCCCTGACCCCGATCGCGGAACACCTGCGCTCCCAGCGCGGCAAGCCCTGATCCGCTCCGCCACGGCCGGCCGCGACACCCCTCAATCCGCCGACGACTGAGGGCTGGGCAGCCGGAGTTCGAAGAGCGCACCACCGGACGGCGCCTCGCGCACCACGAGCGTGCCGCCGTGCCGTACCGCCACGTCCCGCGCGATGGCGAGGCCCAGGCCGGCCCCGCCCTCGTCGCGGGTGCGCGCGTCGTCGAGCCGTACGAACCGCTCGAAGATCCGCTCCCGTTCGCCCACCGGCACGCCGCTGCCGTCATCGGCCACCTCCAGGACCGCCCAGGCGCCGTCGGTCCCGGTGGTGACCGTGACGCGGGAGCGCGCGTGCCGCTGGGCGTTGTCCAGCAGGTTGCCGAGCACCCGCCCCAACTGGCCGCGCGAGCCCGCGATCTCGACGCTCCGCAGATCCGTGCGCACGTCGACGTGGTCCCCGGTCCGCTGCGAGACCTCCTCGCGGACGAAGGCCGCCAGGTCGACCCGGGCGTCGCCCGGCTTCTCCCCCGCGTCAAGGCGGGCAAGGAGGAGCAGGTCCGCGGCGAGACCCTGAAGCCGCACGGTGTCCTCGACGGCGCCGTCCACGTCCAGCAACTCCGGGTGCGCCGCGCCCACTTCGAGCTGGGTGCGCAGCGAGGCGATGGGGCTGCGCAGCTCGTGCGAGGCGTCCGCCACGAAGCGCCGCTGCCGCTCCACCGAGGTCTGCAGGGCGGTGAGCGTCTCGTTCGTGGTGCGGGCGAGGCGGGCGACCTCGTCGTGCGTGTCCGGCTCGGGCACGCGGCGCGCCAGGTCCTCCGACGCGGTGATCGCTGACATCTCCGCGGTGATCGCCGCCACCGGGCGCAGCGCTCGCCGCGTCACCAGCCAGGTCACACCGGCGACGACCGCGAGGAGCAGCGGGAAGCCGATCAGCATGGACGTCAACGCCGTGGAGACCGCGCTCTGTTCGCTGGAGAGCGAGCCGCCCGCGTGGACGGTGAGGTCGCCCCTGGACTCGGTGGTCACCTCGACGGCGGCGAAGCGGAAGTCGGAGGTCTCGCCGTCGACGGTGGCGGAGCCGTTGGTGAACTCGGTTTCGTCGTCGACCTCACCGACGTCGGAGGAGTCCTCCTCCCCCTTCTCCTCCCCCTTCTCGCCCTGCTCCCTCTTCTCTCCCTGCTCCCCGTCCTCGGCGCTCCCGGGCTTCGGCGTCCGGGAGGCGGGGACGGGCTTGACCGCGTCGACGCCGGTTCCACTGATCTTCTCCAGGTCCTCGCCGGCCGCGACCAGCCTGCCCTCGTCGTCGACGACCTGGACGGGCGCGTCCTCGTCGTCCGGCAGGTCGAGGTCGGCGTACGGCCGGCCCGCGACGAGCTGCGAGGCGACCTTGCGGGCGGTTGAATCGGCCCGCGCGTCCGCCTGGTCGACGAGGTTGGCCCGCAGCGAGAGGAGCACGGCGGCGCCCGCGGCGACCAGGGCGAGGGCGACGACCAGGCTCGCGCCGAGCGTGGCCCTGGCCCGTACCGATCCGAACAGCTTCCTCATCGCGGGGCCTCCAGGCGGTACCCGGCGCCGCGCACGGTCTTGATCAGGGCCGCGCCCAGCTTGCGCCGCAGCGTGCTCACGTACACCTCGACGATGTTGGGGTCGCCCTCGTACGCGAAGTCCCAGACGTGGTCCAGGATCTCGCCCTTGGAGACGACCTCGCCGGTCCGCAGGACCAGCTGCTCGAGGACCGCGAACTCCTTCGCGGTGAGCGTGACTTCGTCCTCGCCGCGGAAGACGCGGCGCGCGGCCGTGTCGACCTTGAGGTCGCCGAGGGTGTGCACCGGGGACGGTCCCGCGGAGCCGCGGCGGCGCAGCAGCGCCTTCACCCGGGCGACGAGGACGACGTACGAGAAGGGCTTGGTGAGGTAGTCGTCGGCGCCCGTGTCGAGTCCCTCCGCCTCGTCGTACTCGCCGTCCTTGGCGGTGAGCATCAGGATCGGCACCTCGTGCCCGGCGGCGCGCAGCGTGGCGCAGACGCGGTAGCCGTTCATGCCGGGCAGCATGATGTCGAGGATCACCAGGTCGTACGTGCCCTCGCTCGCCCGGTGCAGTCCGTCGAGGCCGTCGTGGACGACGTCGACCGCGTAACCCTCCGCGGTGAGGCCCTTGGCCAGCGACAGGGCCAGTCGCTTTTCGTCCTCCACGATCAACAGGCGCATGCGTTCAGGGTGGCAGAGCGAAGCTGAAGAGTTCTTCAGGCGGCTTCAGCGTGGGTTCAGGATCGCTCGGCCAGATTGGTCCCTGTCGAAAGCGAACGGCAGCGGCCCCGGCCGCCGCCCCCATCGCCCAGCTCCTCGGGAGGACCCTCATGAAGCGCAACATCGTGATCGCCACCGTCGCCGCCGCGGCCCTGATCGGAGGCGGCACCGCCACCGCCTTCGCGGTCGGCGGTGACGACGACGGCGCCGCGGGCAAGTCGAGCGTCCAGCTCAAGGACAACGGCCGCGACAGCGGCTCCGACGGCGCCCGCGACGACGACGCACACGACGACGACGCGGAGGACGCCGCCGAGGCGAAGGCCGCGAAGGTGACGGCCCCCGACGCCATCGAGGCCGCGCTCGCCCACACCAAGGGCACCGCCGTCTCCGCCGAGCTCGACGACGAGGACGGCGGCCTGGTCTGGGACGTCGACGTCCTCAAGGGCAGCACCTGGCACAGCGTCGAGGTCGACCCCGGCACCGGCAAGGTGCTCGGCTCCTGGGTCGACAAGGACGACGACGGTGACGACGCCGCCGACGCCGCCCGGGTGAACTCCGCGCTGAAGGGCGCCTCCGTCGGCGCCGCGGACGCCGCGCGGGCCGGTGCCGACAAGGGCACGGTGACCTCCGTGGACCTGGACGACGACGGCAAGGCGGTCGCCTGGGACGTGGAGACGACCGGGGCCAAGGGCGCCGAGTCCGAGTACACCGTCGACCTGAAGACCGGCAAGGTCACGGCCGACCACGACGACCGGGGCCACGACGACCACGACGACCACGACGGTCAGGACGGTCAGGATGACGACGGCTCCGACGACTGACGTACGGCGGGCACTTCGGCCACCGGGGCGGCGTCACCGACGCCGCCCTCGGTGCGTCGCGGCCCGCGCAGGGTGACGAGCACCGCCAGGACGGGGGCGACCGCGGCCCCCGCGAAGCACCAGGCCAGCGGGGCCCGTCCCACCACGGCGCCGATCGCGGCCGCGCCGACCGAGAGCCCCGCGTTCACCGCCGTGTTGACCCACGCGCCCGCCTGGGTGCGCAGCTCCGGGGCCACGGAGGCGTCCGCGATCAGATAGGCGGTGGTCAGCGCCGGGGCCACGAAGAGTCCGGCGCAGGCCGCCACGCCGACCAGGGCGGGCAGCCCCGGCGCGAGCCCCGCCGCGGCCGAGAGCAGGCCGAGCGCCACGGCGAGCACGGGCAGCCGGGACCGCGCCGACGACCGCCAGGGCACGGCGCCGTGCAGCAGACCGCCCACGGCACTGCCCGCCGAGAACGCGGCAAGGACCCAGACCACGGCGTCCGGCCGCCCCGCCCGCTCGGCGAAGGCGACGAAGAGCAGTTCGAGGGCGCCCACGCAGAGACCGACCCCCGCCACGACGACGACGGGCTGCGCCAGCACGCGCCCCGCGGCGCGCCCACCTCCTCCACCGCCCCCGGCGGCCTCGCCGCGCCGGTCGCGCCGCCCCCGGACGGCCGGGCAGGCGAGGAAGGCGAGCGTGCCGGTCCAGATCAGCGCGGCGCTGACCGCGATGCCCGCGGCGGCGGGCCCGACCTGGACGATCAGCCCCACGAGCAGCGGCCCCGAGACGAACAGCAGCTCCTCGGCCACCCCGTCCAGGCTGTACGCGCGCTGCAGCAACCGCCGGTCACCGTCGAGGAGTTCGGCCCACACGGTACGCATGACGGGGCCGAGCGGCGGCGTACAGGCTCCCGCGCACGCGGCGAGGACGCCGAGCCAGACCGGGGCCGTGCCGGGCCGCCAGGTCGCGAGGGTC
Source organism: Streptomyces sp. NPDC036815 (assembly GCF_055609205.1). Taxonomy (NCBI): domain Bacteria; kingdom Bacillati; phylum Actinomycetota; class Actinomycetes; order Kitasatosporales; family Streptomycetaceae; genus Streptomyces; species Streptomyces sp. NPDC036815. Next base: position 62,779 of record NZ_JBVJPW010000007.1, read on the forward strand.
AGGGCGGTCAGGAGCGCGGCGTACAGCGAGACCATCGGCGCGAGCGCGCGGCGCGGCCCGTGCCGGTCGACGAGCGCGGCACGGACCGGCGAGAGCAGCACGTTGGTCGCCCCGAACAGCGCGGCGACGGCCCCCGCCACCGCGTACGAACCGGAGGCATCCCTGACCGCCAGCATCAGGGAGAGGGAGACGGTCCCGTACGAGAGGCGGGCGGGCAGGACGGTGGCGAAGGCGCGGAGGGCGTGCGGGGTCCGCAGCACGGCGAGATACACGGAAGGGTTCCTCTGGACTCGAAGAGGCACAAGGGGTCGCCGGAGTCCCGCGTGGGCCACGGTCGTACGTGGCGAGCGCGGGCGGGTCGGGCCTTATGCCAAGAGGAGGAACACGGGGGCACGGTAACCGTCGGGATGCCGCTCCGGCACCCCTTTTTCCCGTACGGGCGTCAGAGGCGCCCAGCTCCCCGGCCGATGTCAGAGGCACTCCAGCCCCCCCCCGTTCAGCAGCGGCGCCCTGGCCCTCCGTCAGCAGCGGCGCCCTAGCCCTCCGTCAGCCCTTCGACCAGTTCGTCGGCCGCCGTGTACGGGTCGAGCTCCCCCGCCACGATCCGCTCCGCGAGCGCGGAGAGCCTGAGGTCGCCGTGCAGGGAGCCGATCCGCTCGCGCAGCGCCGTGACGGCGATCGTCTCGACCTCGTGGGAGGCGCGGGCGGCCCGGCGCTCCGCGAGGACCCCCCGCTCCTCCATCCACGCCCGGTGCTTCTCCAGCGCCTCGACGACCTCGTCGACGCCCTCGCCGCGCGCCGCGACCGTCTTCACGATGGGCGGCCGCCAGTCGCCGGCGCCGCGGGACTCGCCGAGGCCCAGCATGTGGTTCAGCTCGCGCGCGGTCGCGTCGGCGCCGTCGCGGTCCGCCTTGTTGACGACGTACACGTCGCCGATCTCCAGGATTCCGGCCTTCGCCGCCTGGATGCCGTCGCCCATGCCGGGCGCGAGGAGCACGACCGAGGTGTCCGCCTGCGAGGCGATCTCCACCTCGGACTGCCCGACGCCGACGGTCTCGACGAGGATCACGTCGCAGCCCGCGGCGTCCAGGACGCGGATGGCCTGCGGCGCGGCCCACGCGAGCCCGCCGAGGTGGCCGCGCGTGGCCATGGAGCGGATGTAGACGCCGGGGTCGGACGCGTGGTCCGACATCCGCACCCGGTCGCCGAGGAGCGCGCCCCCGGAGAAGGGGGACGACGGGTCGACGGCGAGGACGCCGACCCGCTTGCCGGTCCGCCGGTAGGCGCTCACGAGCGCGGACGTCGATGTCGACTTGCCGACACCGGGCGACCCCGTGAGGCCGACCACGTACGCGTGGCCGGCGAGCGGCGCCAGCGCGGCCATCACTTCGCGCAGCTGCGGCGACGCCCCCTCGACCAGAGAGATCAGCCGGGCCACGGCCCGCGGCCTGCCCTCGCGGGCCTGCGCCACGAGAGAGGGGACGTCCTGCATCACAGCTCCGTTCACTACGTACGACTCACTGCGGCGGCCGGGCGGAGGCTAGCCCTTGGCCACCTTCACGATCAGGGCATCGCCCTGACCACCGCCACCGCACAGCGCGGCCGCGCCCACGCCACCGCCGCGCCGCCGCAGTTCCAGGGCGAGGTGCAGCACGACACGGGCGCCGGACATCCCGATCGGGTGACCCAGGGCAATGGCGCCGCCGTTGACGTTCACCTTTTCCGAGGACACTCCGAGGTCCTTCATTGACTGCACCGCGACGGCGGCGAAGGCCTCGTTGATCTCGATCAGATCGAGGTCGGAGACCTGCAGGCCCTCCTTCTTCAGCGCGTGCCGGATCGCGTTGGACGGCTGCGACTGCAGCGAGCTGTCGGGCCCCGCCACGTTGCCGTGGGCGCCGATCTCCGCGATCCAGGCCAGGCCCAGCTCCTCGGCCTTGGCCCTGGACATGACGACGACCGCGGCCGCGCCGTCGGAGATCTGCGAGGAGGTGCCCGCGGTGATCGTCCCGTCCTTGGCGAAGGCGGGGCGCAGCTTGCCGAGGGACTCGACGGTCGTCTCCGGGCGGATGCCCTCGTCCTGGGAGAAGAGGACCGGGTCGCCCTTGCGCTGCGGAATCTCGACCGGGGTGATCTCGGCCTCGTACAGGCCGTTCTTCTGGGCGGCGGCGGCGCGCTGGTGGGAGAGGGCGGCCACCTCGTCCTGCTCCGGGCGGCCGATGCCGAGGCGGGTGTTGTGCTTCTCCGTGGACTCGCCCATCGCGACGCCGTCGAAGGAGTCGGTCAGGCCGTCGTACGCCATGGAGTCGATCATCTCGATCGCCCCGTACTTGTGGCCCTCGCGGGACTTGGGGAGCAGGTGCGGGGCGTTGGTCATCGACTCCTGGCCGCCCGCCACCACGATGTCGAACTCGCCGGCGCGGATCAGCTGGTCGGCGAGCGCGATGGCGTCGAGGCCCGACAGGCACACCTTGTTGATGGTGAGTGCGGGGACGTTCATGGGGATGCCCGCCTTGACGGCGGCCTGGCGCGCCGGGATCTGCCCTGTCCCGGCCTGGAGCACCTGGCCCATGATCACGTACTGGACCTGGTCGCCTCCGATGCCCGCGCGCTCGAGCGCGGCCTTGATCGCGAAGCCCCCCAGGTCCGCACCCGAGAAGGACTTCAGCGAGCCGAGGAGGCGGCCCATGGGCGTGCGAGCGCCCGAGACGATCACTGAGGTGGTGCCGGTCGTTCCTGCCATGTGCGACGACCCCTTGGGAGGAGAGGAGTTAACGAGGGTTTATCTGAATGTACTGAGCAGTACCCCCGCCGTCACCGGGCGGCAGGTGTGATCGCGCGCACGTTGCGTAATCACTGCGTCAAGCGCTGCACTTGAAGCATGCTGACGCGAATCGATCACATCGGGATCGCCTGTTTCGACCTCGACAAGACCGTCGAGTTCTACCGCGCGACGTACGGATTCGAGGTGACCCACAGCGAGGTCAACGAGGAGCAGGGCGTGCGGGAGGCCATGCTCAAGATCAACGACACCGGCGACGGAGGCGCCTCCTACCTCCAGCTCCTCGAGCCCACCCGCGACGACTCCGCGGTCGGCAAGTGGCTGGCCAAGAACGGCGAGGGCGTCCACCACATCGCCTTCGGCACCGCCGACGTGGACGGCGACGCCGCGGCCATCAAGGACAAGGGCGTGCGCGTGCTCTACGAAGAGCCCCGGATCGGCTCCATGGGGTCACGCATCACCTTCCTGCACCCCAAGGACTGCCACGGCGTCCTTACGGAACTTGTCACTTCGGCACCGTCCGAGTCACCGGAGCACTGACCTCCGTATATCTGGGCCGGTAGGGTGAGGGGCGGCCGTCCGAACTTCGGGGCGGCCGAGTGCCGGGGTCCGGGTTTCGGGGGACGAGCGTCGGGGCAGCAGCCCATGCTCCGCTGTTGATCTGACACCATTCCCCCGGGGGCCCCGTTCGGCGGATGAACGGGGCTCGATGGAGAGAGTTGCGACCAGGGTTGGGGTATCCCCTGCTCGTAGAGCTTGGGGAAGGATGGGACCGCGCAGTGCGGGGCTACGAACGCCAAGAGAACTCGCGGGCTGAGACCGACAGTCTTTCGCGGTTCGAGGCCGAGATGGACCGGCTGAAGACCGAGCGGGAGAAGGCCGTCCAGCACGCCGAGGACCTCGGCTACCAGGTCGAGGTGTTGCGCGCCAAGCTGCACGAGGCGCGCCGCAACCTCGCGTCCCGCCCTGCCTACGACAGCGCGGACATCGGGTATCAGGCCGAGCAGTTGCTCCGCAATGCCCAGATCCAGGCCGAACAGCTGCGCGCCGACGCCGAGCGCGAACTGCGGGACGCCCGGGCGCAGACCCAGCGCATCCTCCAGGAGCACGCCGAACAGCAGGCCAGGCTCCAGTCCGAGCTGCACACCGAGGCCGTGACGCGGCGCCAGCAGCTCGACCAGGAGCTGAACGAGCGCCGGCAGACCGTCGAGTCGCACGTCAACGAGAACGTGGCCTGGGCCGAGCAGCTCAGGGCCCGTACCGAACAGCAGGCCCGCCGCCTCCTCGACGAGTCGCGCGCCGAGGCCGAGCAGTCCCTCGCCGCCGCCCGCGCGGAGGCCGCCCGCGTCGCCGAGGAGGCCCGCCAGCGCCTGGCCGGGGACGCCGAGGCCGCCCGCGCCGAGGCCGAGGCGATCCTGCGCCGCGCCCGCACGGACGCCGAGCGCCTCCTGAACGCCGCGTCCACGCAGGCCCAGGAGGCCACCGACCACGCCGAGCAGCTGCGCTCCACCACGGCGACCGAGTCCGAGCAGGCGCGCCGGCAGGCCGCCGAGGCGAGCCGGGCCGCCGAGCAGCGGATGGCCGAGGCCGAGACGGCGCTGCGCGCGGCGCGCGCCGAGGCGGAGAAGGTGCTCGCCGAGGCCAAGGAGACCGCCTCCAAGCAGCTCTCCGCCGCCGAGGGGGCCAACGAACAGCGCACCCGCACCGCCAAGGAGCAGGTCGCCCGGCTGGTCAGCGAGGCCACCAAGGAGGCCGAGGCCACCAAGGCCGAGGCCGAGCAGCTGGTCGCCGACGCCCGCGCGGAGGCCGAGAAGCTGATCGCGGACGCCGCCGAGAAGGCGCGCACGATCACCGCCGAGGAGACCGCGGGCCAGCTCGCGAAGGCCGCGCGCACCGCCGAGGAGGTCCTCGACAAGGCCTCCAAGAACGCCAAGGACACGACGAAGGCCGCCACCGAGGAGGCCGAGCGGATCCGCACCGAGGCGGAGACCGAGGCGGACCGGCTGCGCGCCGAGGCGCACGACATCGCCGAGGAGCTCAAGGGCGCGGCGAAGGACGACACCAAGGAGTACCGCGCCAAGACCGTCGAGCTGCAGGAGGAGGCGCGCCGGCTGCGCGGCGAGGCCGAGCAGCTGCGGGCCGACGCGGTCGCCGAGGGCGAGCGCATCCGGGGCGAGGCGAGGCGCGAGGCGGTCAAGGAGATCGAGGAGGCGGCCAAGTCCGCCGAGGAACTCCTGGCCAAGGCGAAGGCCGACGCCGAGGAGCTGCGCACCGCCGCGACCACCGAGAGCGAGCGGGTCCGCGCCGAGGCCGTCGAGCGCGCCACGGCGCTGCGCACGCAGGCCGAGGAGACCCTGGAGCGCACCCGCGAGGAGGCCGAGCGGCACCGCGAGGAGGCCGCCGAGCAGGCCGAGACGACCAAGTCCGAGGCTGAGGAGGCCGCGCGGGCGCTGCGCGAGGAGACCGAGCGGGCCATAGCGGCGCGTCAGGCCGAGGCCGCCGACGAGCTGACGCGGCTGCACACGGAGGCCGAGGAGCGTCTGACCACCGCCGAGCAGGCGCTGAGCGACGCCCGCGCGGAGGCCGAGCGCATCCGCAAGGAGGCCACGGACGAGACGGACCGGCTGCGCACCGAGTCCGCCGAGCGGATCCGCACGCTCCAGGCGCAGGCCGAGACCGAGGCGGAGCGGCTGCGCACGGAGGCCGCCGCCGATGCCTCGCAGGCCCGCGCGGAGGGCGAGAACCTCGCCGTACGCCTGCGTTCGGAGGCCGCCGCCGAGGCCGAGCGGCTCAAGACCGAGGCGCAGGAGACCGCCGACCGCGTCCGCGCGGAGGCCGCGGCCGCCGCCGAGCGGGTCGCCGCGGAGGCCGCCGAGGCGCTGTCCGCCGCCCAGGAGGAGGCCGCCCGCCGCCGTCGCGAGGCCGAGGAGACCCTGGGCTCCGCGCGCGCGGAGGCCGATCAGGAGCGTGAGCGCGCCCGCGAGCAGAGCGAGGAGCTCCTCGCCTCCGCCCGCAAGCGCGTCGAGGAGGCCCAGGCCGAGGCGGTCCGCCTGGTCGAGGAGGCCGACCGCCGCGCGAGCGAGACGGTCTCGGCCGCCGAGCAGCACGCCCAGTCCGTACGGGACTCCGTGGCCGGTCTGCACGAGGCGGCGCAGGAGGAGGTCACGGGCCTGCGGTCGGCCGCCGAGCACGCCGCCGAGCGCACGAGGACCGAGGCGCAGGAGGAGGCCGACCGCGTCCGCTCCGACGCCTATGCCGAGCGGGAGCGCGCCACCGAGGACGCCAACCGCACCCGGCGGGAGGCGTCGGAGGCCGCGGAGGCCGCGAAGTCCCTTGCCGAGCGCACGGTTTCGGAGGCCATCGCGGAGGCCGAGCGGATGCGCTCGGACGCCTCGGAGCACGCCCAGCGGGTGCGTACGGAGGCATCGGACACCATCGCGCAGGCCGAGCAGGACGCGTCCCGCACGCGTGCCGACGCCCGCGAGGACGCCAACCGCATCCGCGGCGACGCCGCGAGCCAGGCCGACCAGCTGATCGGCGAGGCCCGCAGCGAGGCCGAGAAGCTGCAGAACGCCACGGCGGCGGAGGCCGAGCGCGTCCGTACGGAGGCCGCCGAGCAGGCCGAGCGGCTGCGCGCCGAATCGACCGCCGAGGCCGAGCGGCTCACCGCGGAGACCGCCGCCGAGGCGGAGCGGGTGCGCGCGGAGGCCGTGGCGAAGGCCGAGAAGCTCATCTCGGACGCGTCCGGCGACGCGGAGCGGCTGCGTGCCGAGGCCGCCGAGACGGTCAACTCCGCGCAGCAGCACGCCGAGCGGATCCGCGGCGAGTCCGAGCGCGTCAAGGCGGACGCGGCCCGTGAGGCCGAGCGGCTCACGTCCGAGGCGCGCGACGAGGCCGAGCGGACCCTCGACGAGGCCCGCCAGGCCGCCAACAAGCGCCGCCAGGAAGCCGCCGAGCAGGTCGACACGCTCATCACGGAGGCGGCGGCGGAGGCCGAGAAGCTGACGTCGGACGCGCAGGAGAAGGCCCTCAAGGCGACCACGGACGCCGAGGCGCAGGCCGACACGATGGTCGGCGCGGCCCGCAAGGAGGCCGAGCGCCTCGTCGCCGAGGCGACGGTGCGGGGCAACTCCCTGGTGGAGAAGTCCCGTACGGACGCGGACGAGCTGCTCGTCGGCGCCCGCCGCGACGCGACCGCCATAAGGGAGCGCTCGGAGGAGCAGCGCGACCGTCTGTCGGCCGAGATCGAGGAGCTGCACGAGCGCGCCCGCCGCGAGTCCGCGGAGGCGATGAAGACGGCGGGCGAGCGCTGCGACGCGCTGGTGAAGGCCGCCGAGGAGCAGCTCGCGGAGGCCGAGGCGAAGGCCAAGGAGATGGTCGCCGAGGCCAACTCCGAGGCGAGCAAGGTCCGTATCTCCGCGGTGAAGAAGGCCGAGGCGCTCCTCAAGGAGGCCGAGACGAAGAAGGCCGCGCTGACGCGCGAGGCCGAGCGGATCAGGGCCGAGGCGGAGGCGGAGGCCACGCAGACGGTCGAGGAGGGCAAGCGCGAGCTGGAGGTCCTGGTCCGGCGCCGCGCGGACATCAATGCGGAGATCTCCCGTGTCCAGGACGTGCTGGAGGCGTTGGAGTCTTTCGAGGCCCCGACGGGCGGTGCGAAGTCCGGGTCCAACAGCGGCTCGGGAACGGGTGGCGTCAAGGCCGGGGCCGCGGCGGGGTCGACACGTTCGGGTGGCAAGCAGTCTGAGGGGTAGCCAAAGAGCATCTCGCGTGCTCTGTAAGGACCTTTGGCCCTGTCGCTGGCAAGTGCTCTGGCGGTTAGCCACTCAAAAGGGGTGTCATTCTCCAGATCAAACGGGCATCTGCTCGATGACACGCCGCTCGGACCCCTAGGATTCCCTCTATCACCTCACCGGTCTCATTCGACAGGAACCCCATGAGCGACACTTCCCCCTACGGCTTCGAGCTTGTGCGGCGTGGGTACGACCGCGCTCAGGTGGACGAACGTATCTCCAAGCTCGTCTCCGACCGTGACAGCGCTCTCGCCCGTATCACTGCTCTGGAAAAGCGCATCGAGGAGTTGCACCTCGAAACGCAGAACGCCCAGGCCCAGGTTGCCGACGCCGAGCCGTCGTACGCCGGTCTCGGTGCCCGCGTCGAGAAGATCCTCCGCCTCGCCGAGGAGGAGGCGAAGGACCTGCGCGAGGAGGCCCGTCGCGCGGCCGAGCAGCACCGTGAGCTCGCCGAGTCCGCGGCCCAGCAGGTGCGCAACGACGCCGAGTCGTTCGCCACCGAGCGCAAGGCCAAGGCCGAGGACGAGGGCGTCCGGATCGTCGAGAAGGCCAAGGGCGAGGCGAACGCGCTGCGGGCCGAGGCCCAGAAGGACGCGCAGTCCAAGCGCGAGGAGGCGGACGCCCTCTTCGAGGAGACCCGCGCCAAGGCCGCCCAGGCCGCCGCGGACTTCGAGACGAACCTCGCCAAGCGCCGCGAACAGTCCGAGCGCGACCTGGCATCGCGTCAGGCCAAGGCGGAGAAGCGCCTCGCGGAGATCGAGCACCGCGCGGAGCAGCTGCGTCTGGAGGCGGAGAAGCTGCGCACGGACGCGGAGCGCCGCGCCCGGCAGACCGTCGAGACCGCCCAGCGCCAGGCCGAGGACATCGTGGCGGACGCGAACGCCAAGGCGGACCGCATCCGGTCGGAGTCCGAGCGTGAGCTCGCGGCGCTCACCAACCGCCGGGACAGCATCAACGCGCAGCTCACCAACGTGCGCGAGATGCTGGCGACGCTCACGGGTGCGGCCGTGGCCGCCGCGGGTACGCCCGCCGACGACGAGCCGGTCTCGCGCGGCGTTCCCGCGCAGCAGACCCGCTGAAGCGATCCGTCGCACAAGCGAAGCCCCCCGCCACCGAGTGGCAGGGGGCTTTGTCTCGTTCTAGCGTTGCCGCATGATCGAGCTCCAGGGGCTGACCAAGCGGTACGGCGAGAAGGTGGCCGTCAACAACCTGACCTTCACCGTGCGCCCCGGCATGGTCACCGGCTTCCTGGGCCCGAACGGCGCCGGGAAGTCCACGACCATGCGCATGCTGCTCGGGCTCGACAACCCCTCGGCCGGTGACGTCCGCATCGACGGCAGGCACTACTCCGAGCTCACGGACCCCCTGAAGTACATCGGCGCGCTGCTCGACGCCAAGGCGATGCACGGCGGCCGCAGCGCCTTCAACCACCTGCTCTGCCTCGCGCAGAGCAACGGCATCCCGCGCGGGCGCGTCAGCGAGGTCCTCGACACCGTCGGCCTGAGCGCCGTCGCCAGGAAGAAGGCCAAGGGCTTCTCGCTCGGCATGGGTCAGCGCCTGGGCATCGCGGGCGCCCTGCTCGGCGACCCCGAGATCCTGATGTTCGACGAGCCGGTCAACGGCCTCGACCCCGAGGGCATCCACTGGATCAGGAACCTCATGAAGTCCCTTGCCGCACAAGGCCGTACGGTCTTCGTCTCCTCGCACCTGATGAGCGAGATGGCGCTCACCGCCGAGCACCTCGTCGTCATCGGCCAGGGCCGCCTTCTCGCCGATCTGTCGATGTCCGACTTCATCCGGCAGAACTCCCGGTCGTACGTCAGGCTGCGCTCCCCGCAGCGCGAACGGCTCCTCGACGTGCTGCACGAGGCGGGCGTCACCGCCGTCGAGGCGGGCGACGGGGCCCTGGAAGTGGACGGGGCCCCCGCGGAGCGGCTCGGCGAGCTCGCCGCGGGCCACGGGCTCGTCCTCCATGAACTGAGCCCCCAGCAGGCCTCGCTGGAGGAGGCTTTCATGCAGCTCACCGCGGAGTCCGTGGAGTACCACGCGCACGCGGACCACCCGCACGCGGACCACCGGCGCGACGGACCGCCGCCGAGTGCCGCGGGGCCGGTGAGCACCGGCTGGGGCGAGGGCTGGCAGCAGCGGAAGGACGTCTGAGCGATGGCCGCGACGCAGGTTCTGAAGTCGGAGTGGACCAAGATCCGCTCGGTCTCGTCGACCGTCTGGACGCTCGGCCTCGCCGTCGTCGTCACGGTCGCGCTCGGCACCCTGATCAGCATCCTGTCCAAGAACGACTACGACAGTCTGGACGCCAAGGACCGGCTGACCTTCGACCCGACCTTCATCAGCTTCGCCGGGATGTCCCTCGGCCAGCTCGCGATGATCGTCTTCGGGGTGCTCGTCGTCTCGAACGAGTACAGCACCGGCATGATCCGCACATCGCTCGCGGCGGTGCCGCAGCGGGCCACGTTCCTGTTCAGCAAGATCGGCGTCGCGACCCTGCTCGCGTTCGCGGTGGGCCTGGTCACCAGCTTCCTCACGTTCTTCGTGGGGCAGGCGATGCTCGGCCAGTACAAGGCCCATATCGGCGACCCCGGCGTGCTGCGCGCGGTGCTCGGCGGCGCCCTCTACATGGCGCTCATCGCGATGTTCTCGATGGGCGTCGCGGCGATGCTGCGCAGCCCGATGCTCTCCCTCGGCATCCTGATGCCGTTCTTCTTCCTGATCTCCAGCATCCTCGGCAACGTATCGGCGACGAAGAAGATCGGCCGCTTCCTGCCCGACCAGGCCGGCAGCAAGATCATGCAGGTCAAGTCGCCGTTCGACGACGACACCCCGTACGGGCCGTGGGGCGGTCTCGGGATCATGGCGGTGTGGGTGGTGGCGGCGCTGATCGGTGGGTACGTACTGCTGAAGAAGAGGGACGCCTGACGGTCGCGTCCGACGGCGCGGGGCACAGGGGGGCGCGTGACAGCGCAGGACCGCGGACTCGCGGCGCTCGGTCTCGACGGGGTGCCCGCCCTGCAGCCCCTCACCTACCCCGGCCTGCCGGTCACGGTCCCCTCCCTGCTGACCGGCGCCGAACTGCTGCCGCTCCGGGCCCGGCGGGGCGGACTCGGCGCGTGGACCGTCGCCGGGGGCCACCGGCCCCACCGCTCCCTGGACGACGTCCTCGCCGGGCTCGGCCGGACGCCCGTCGACGGCCGGCTGCCCGTGATCGCCGTCGGCTCGAACGCCTCCCCCGGACAGCTCGCCCACAAGCTCGCCCGGCTCGGCACCCCCGGCGCCGTGCCGATGGTGCCCGTGCGGCTGCGCGGCATCGGCATCGGCTGCTCCGCGCACATCGGCCGCGCCGGGTACGTGGCGGCCGCCCCCTACAGCGCCCCCGAGGCGCGGGCCGCCCTCGTCGTGTCCTGGCTGGACGAGGCCCAGCTGGCCGCGGTCGACGCCACGGAGCTCCCCAACTACCGGCGGGTGCGGCTCCCGGGCGACGCGTACGGGATGACCCTGCCCTCCGGCGAGCGGCTCGACGAGGGGTACGTCTACGTCAGCATGCGCGGCCTCCTCGCCGACCCGGTCACCGCGGCGCCGCGGCCCGGCGGCGGCGACCAGGCGGTCCTGCTCGACACCTTGCTCGACGCGTCGCCGCGGCTGCGCGAACTGCTCGGGCCCGACGCGGCCACCTGGGTGCGGCGGGCCGCCGCCGACCCGGAACTGCGTGCCCGGGGCACTCTCCTCTTCGCCGAGGAGGGCTGGGTGCTGCCCTGGACGGAGCTTCCGCTTCCGCCGGGCTGAGCCCGGCCGTTTTACTCGCTCTTGGCTGGAACCGTCAGCTCCCCGTTATCCTCCTAACCCTTACGGGGGCGTGTGCCCCGACGTCCTGAACCATTCGATGGGTGCGGAGAATGATCGAGGCAGTCGGCCTGACGAAGCGCTACGGCGCCAAGACAGCCGTGTACAACCTTTCCTTCCAGGTGCGGCCCGGTACCGTCACCGGCTTCCTCGGGCCCAACGGCTCCGGCAAGTCGACGACGATGCGCATGATCCTCGGGCTCGACGCGCCCACCACCGGGCAGGTGACGATCGGCGGCTACCCGTACCGCAAGCTCCCGAACGCCCCCCGCCAGGTCGGTGCGCTGCTCGACGCCAAGGCCGTGCACGGCGGCCGGCACGCCCGCAACCACCTGCTCTGCCTCGCGCAGCTCTCCGGCATCCCGGCCCGCAGGGTCGACGAGGTGCTCGGCGTCGTGGGTCTGCAGGACGTGGCGAAGAAGCGCTCCAAGGGCTTCTCGCTCGGCATGGGCCAGCGCCTGGGCATCGCCGCGGCGCTCCTCGGCGACCCGCAGGTGCTGCTCTTCGACGAGCCGGTCAACGGCCTCGACCCCGAGGGCATCCTCTGGGTCCGCAACCTGATGAAGTCGCTCGCCGCCGAGGGACGCACGGTCTTCGTGTCGTCCCACCTGATGAGCGAGATGGCGCTCACGGCCGAGCACCTGATCGTCATCGGCCGCGGTCAGCTGCTCGCCGACATGAGCGTCACGGACTTCATCTCGGCCAACTCCGCGGACTTCGCGCGGGTGCGGACGCCGGACGGCGAGCCCGAGCAGCGCGAGAAGCTGACGGCCGCGCTGACCGAGGCGGGCGGCCAGGTGATGCCGGAGGCGGACGGCGCGCTGCGCGTGACCGGCCTGCCGCTCCCCCGCATCAGCGACCTCGCGCACGGCGCGAACGCCCGCCTGTGGGAGCTCTCCCCGCACCAGGCCTCGCTGGAGGAGGCGTACATGCGGATGACGCAGGGCGCCGTCGACTACCGCTCCACGGTCGACCAGCGCGCGAGCCTCCAGCAGCAGATGCCGCCCGGCGCGCTGCCGCCCGGCCAGGCGCCGGTGCCCGGCCAGGGCCAGCCCGGCTGGTACGCCCCGCCGCCGCCCCAGCAGGGCGGCCAGCCCTTCGCGATGCCGCAGCCGCAGGGCGCGCCCGGGACGCCGAACCCCTACGCCACGGCGCCCCAGCAGGCCCCGACGGCTCCCCCCGCAGCCCCCGCCCCCGACATGACCAAGCGCGACAGCGAGGACCAGCGATGACCACGCCTCCGACGCCGCAGCAGCAGCCGCAGGCACAGCCCCAGCAGGCGTACGCACCGGCGGGCGCCCCGGCGCAGGGCGCTCCGATGCAAGGAGCCCCCGCCACCCCCACGGCCCCCGCGCCCGCCGCCCCCGCGCCGCCCTCCGCCTGGCAGCAGGCGATGGCCAACGCCTACACCTCGCCGATCCCGGTCAAGAAGACCCACCTCGGCAACGCCCTCGCCTCCGAGTGGACGAAGATCAAGTCGGTCCGCTCCACGATGTGGACCCTGGGCATCTTCCTGCTCCTGGTCATCGGCATCGGCCTGCTCGCCGTGGCGAACACCACCCCGGCCGACTACGCGGACATGCCCTTCACGGTCCCGGCCTTCTTCGGCCTGATGCTCGGCCAGATCTGCCTGATCACGCTCGGCGTCCTCGTCACCTCGTCCGAGTACGGCACGGGCATGATCCGTCCGACGTTCACCGCGTCCCCGCAGCGCCACCGCGTCCTCACCGCGAAGATTCTGATCTTCTTCGTGGTCGCCTTCGTGGTCTCGGCCGGTTCCATCCTGCTCGTGGGCCTGGCGGCGTCGGCCGCCAACAGCGGCCCGGAGGCGGGCGACCTGCCGTGGGCGGGCACGGTCTTCAAGGGCGGCCTGTACGTCTCGCTGCTCGGCGTCCTCGCGCTCTGCGTCGGCTCCATGCTGCGCCACTCCGCGGGCGCCATCACGGCGATGCTCGGCGTGGTCCTGGTGCCCGCGATCCTGCCCGGATTCCTGATGATCTGGAAGAGCACGGAGCCGCTCGGCGAGAAGATGAACGACTACAACGCCATCACCGCCCTCGCCAAGATCTTCGGCGCGGAGGACACGGGTGGCAGCGGCGGCGCGCAGCTGGCGCTGCTCCTCGTCATCACCGCGGCCGCCGTCGCGGGCGCGTTCGCCCTCCTGGAGAAGCGCGACGTGTAGCCGCAGAAGCAAGCCGAGGCGTCAGTACCTCGGCGCGTTACGGGACCGCTGTACCCGCGTGGTGCGGCGGTCCTTCGCGTTCCAGCACGCCTTGTGCCAGTGCCTGCGCTCCTCCACGCCCGAGTGCTCGGGCCAGGCCACCACGTGCGCGAGGGCCGAGGGGATCTCCTGGTCGCAGCCGGGGCAGCGGTAGCGCTTGCCCGCCGCGCTGGCGCCCGCGACGTGCCGCACGCTCCACTGCTCGCCCTGCCAGCTCTCGGTGTTCTGGAAGCCGCCGTAGCGGCCCGACGGCTCCGCGTCCGCGGACGCCCTCAGCTCTCCGGCGCCCTTGGGGCGGTTGCGACGCGGGGACACGAAACACCTCACGGGCTGTACGGCGGTCAGGAGGGTGACCAGCCTACGCGGCACGCCGCGGGGTACCCGTCGCCTTCCGGTGGCCCCCGGCCCGCCCGCTGCACGGAAAATCAAACAATCTTCATGCCAGGCCGTGCCTTTGGCACGTGTCACACGTTGTTGCCCGTAGGGGAGTGCCTGCGTCGGCGCCAAGGAGGCAGGAGTTCCATGCGTGTAGGTAGTTTTGTTCTGGCCGCACAGTTTCCCGGCCAGGGTCAGGGGGAGGCGCTGCACCGAGCGGTGCGGTCCGCCGAGGTGGCGGAGGAGGCGGGGCTCGACTCCGTCTGGCTCGCCGAACACCATTTCGTTCCGTACGGCACGTGCCCTTCGGCGGTGACCCTCGCGGCGCTGCTCCTCGGGCGGACGCGGCGGATCCACGTCGGCACGGCCGTGAGCGTACTCCCGACCGCGCACCCCGTCGCGCTCGGCGAGCAGGCCGCGCTGCTCCACGTCACGTCCGGCGGCCGGTTCTCGCTCGGCGTGGGACGCGGCGGCCCGTGGGTGGACCTGGAGGTCTTCGGAGCCGGTCTTGAGGCGTACGAGAAGGGGTTCCCCGACTCTCTCGACCTGCTCCTGAAGTGGCTGAGCGAGGCCCGGGTGGAGAGCAGGGGCGAGCGGTACGCCTTCCGCGAGGTGGCCGTCGTACCGCGCCCGCAGGAGGCCCTGAACGGCGTGGGCGAGAGCGGTCCCGAGGTGATCGTCGCCTGCACCTCGCCGTCCAGTGTGCGGCTCGCCGCGCAGCGCTGCCTGCCGATGCTCCTGGGCATGCACGTGGGCGACGACGAGAAGGCCGAAATGGTGGCCTTGTGGAATCGGCACGCACGTGCTGCGGGACACGGAGCGGAGGCCGTCGCCGCGGTCTCGCACGTCTCCGCGGGCGTCGCCCAGATCGCGGACCGGCGCCTGGAGGCCGCCGAGACGTTACAGAAGGCCATGCCCGGCTGGCTGAAGCAGGGGCTGGACGCCCATGTGACCGTGGACGGCCGCCACCGCGCCATGCGGGATCCGCTGGCCTACACCGAACTGCTCTGCGGGCTGCACCCCGTGGGGACCCCGCAGGTGTGCGCCGACCGGCTCGCCGCCACCTCGGAGCGCACCGGCATCACGCGTTTCGCCCTGCTCGTGGAGGGCTCGGGCGACCTCTCGGCCACCGAGGAGAACGTGCGGAGGCTGGGCGCCGAGGTACTGCCCCAGCTCGGCTGAGACCCTTCGTCGGCTGCGGAGCCGCCGCTCCGGACTGAACACCTCCCGCGTCCGGAGCGGCGGCAACCTACGTCAGCAGTCCCGGAGTTCGGGTGACTGGTTGAGCAGCTGGCCGCGGATCGAGGTGAAGCGGGCGAGCCGGTCGTCCACTGACGAATCCAGCGGGAAGACGGCCACGCGGTGGCAGTTCTGGAAAGCCAGACGCACACCGAAGTGCCGCTGCAGGGCCCCGCGAATCGCGTCACTCGCGAGAGCCCGCAGCAGCTGGCCACGGGCCTGCTCGTCCGGCGGCGGAGTCTGGTTGTCGGCGAACTCGCCGCCGTCGACCTTCAACTGGGCCACCAGGGAGCTGATCATCTCCCATGCGTAAGGCAGGGAGGTCCGGACGCAGTCGACGAATTCCGCTTCGTCGACCTCGCCTCGCTCGGCCTGTTCCAACAGTGCCGGTGAGACGTCGAGCGACATGGGTTCTCCTCTCGCACCCCCGGGGAGCGGGGGCCTACGGACAGGGATGGAGTCCGCCTACGCAGCGTGCACGGATGACGACCTCTTGCTTCTACGGTAGGCAACGCGCGGTGACCGCACCAGGAGATTGGGCGCATAACCGGCCAGGATCGAACGGGTTCATCGAGGGACAAGTCGCGCGGGGCGGGGGTGGCCCGGGCAGCGCGACGGGCGAATCGCGTGCACCGCCCCGAGTCGAGTAGCGTTGCGCCCCATGCGTCTCGTCATTGCCCGATGCTCCGTGGACTACGCGGGCCGGCTCACCGCCCACCTCCCCTCGGCCCCCCGCCTGATCCTTGTGAAGGCGGACGGCAGCGTCTCCATCCACGCGGACGACAGGGCCTACAAACCGCTCAACTGGATGTCCCCGCCCTGCACCTTGAAGGAGGGGACAGGGGACGACACCGGCGTGTGGACCGTCGTGAACAAGGCGGGCGAGAAGCTCATCATCACGATGGAAGAGATCCTGCACGACTCCTCGCACGAGCTGGGCGTCGACCCGGGCCTCATCAAGGACGGCGTGGAAGCGCACCTCCAGGAGCTGCTCGCCGACCGGATCGAGACACTCGGCGAAGGGTATTCACTCATCCGTCGCGAGTACATGACCGCGATCGGCCCGGTGGACATCCTCTGCCGCGACGCCGACGGGCAGACCGTCGCCGTCGAGATCAAGCGGCGCGGCGAGATCGACGGCGTCGAGCAACTCACCCGCTATCTGGAGCTGTTGAACCGCGACCCGCACCTGGCGCCGGTCAAGGGCATCTTCGCCGCCCAGGAGATCAAGCCGCAGGCACGCGTGCTCGCCACGGACCGCGGCATCGGCTGCGCCGTCCTGGACTACAACGCGCTGCGCGGCATCGAGGACGACAAGCTGCGGCTGTTCTGACCCAGGGGTCCAACGGCGGAACGACAGGCTCTCAGCCCGCCGACGCGCTGCCCGGCCCGCTCGCCGAGTCCGACATCTCGGGCGAGGTGGGCGGGTCCTCACTCTCGGGCGGGGTGGTCGGCGGGCTCGTGGGCGGAGTGGTCGGCGGATCCGTCGGCGGCTTGGTGGGCGGGTCCGTCGGCGGCTTGGTCGGCTTCGTCGGCTTGTCCGTGGGCTCGGTGGGCTTGCCGGTCGGCTTCGTCGGCTTGTCCGTGGGCTCCGTCGGCCTGCCGGACGGCGCGCCGCTGTCGCTCGGCCTGCCCGAGGGCTTGCCGCTGCCGCTCGGCGTCGGGTCGTCGACGGTGTCGGTGACGCCGTCCCCGCCCGCTCCACCGGGGCGGCTCGTGGAGTCCTCCCGCGGCTTGTCGGCGGTCAGGCCGTCGTCGCCGTGGTCCTCCTTCGCCGACTGCTCCGTGGTGACCTTGTCGCCGTCGGGTGAGTCGTTGCCGGAGGTGGCGCCGAGCGTGACCACGGTGCCGAGGACGGCGGCGAGCAGGGCTCCCGCGCCCGCCGCGACGAGGTTGCGCCGGGTGCCGCTGATGATGGAGCGGCGGCTCGGGGCCGGCCCCGTGGCGGTGGTGGCGGCCGCGGGCGTCACCCTGCTGGTGACCAGCGTGTCGGGTTCCGCGGGCGGTTCGGGCAGCGCGAAGGCGGCGGGGATGCCGCCGGGGGGCGACGCGGACTCCTCGTAGCGCGCGTCGGGGACCTCCTCGGCCGCGGCGGTACGGCCGCCGGGCAGCACGGCGCCCGAGCGGTCGGCGACCAGCGCGAGGGCCCGGCGACCTGAGATCATGCCGCGCTTGTCGGCGAGCGCGCCGCGCAGCCCGATGGAGGCCTCCAGCTCGGCGCGGGCCCGGTCGAGCTGCCCCGCGCAGAGCGCGAGGATCCCCAACTCGTGGTGGAAGTACGCCTCTTCGGCGACCTCGCCCGCGTTGCGCGCCGCCTCCTGGCCGGACCGCAGGGCGCGCTCCCAGGCGGCCCAGGCGAGCCCCCCGGCGAAGGCGGGTGCTGCGGTGCGGGCGAGCAGGACGGCGGCGCCGCTCTCCGTGGCGACCAGGGCGGCGAGCGCGGCCTGCACGGCGTCGGCCTCGGCGGCGACGCGCTCCGGGGTGACGGAGGGGTGCCCGGCCCACCAGGCGTAGTGCTGGGCGGCGGACAGGGCGTGGGCGGGCGCGTCGTCGGCGTACCCGACGGCCTCCAGCTGGGCCCGCACCCCGGCGGCGAGGCGGTAGTGCGCGCCGACCGGGGTGACCAGGGCGCAGCTCACCAGCTCGGCGAGGGCGGCGTCGGCGTGGGTGTGGCCCACCAGGGCGGGCAGGTGGGCCTGGTGCGGGAGCTCGCCGCCGAGGGCCACGGCGAACGTCAGCGTGGCGCGGGCGGACGGGCTGAGCCGCGAGGCGAGCAGGGCGGCGGGCGCGGCTCCGTCGGCGAGCGAGGGCAGCGGCATGTCCGGCGCGCCGTCGGCGTCGAAGGGCGTGTCCAGGGGTGCGTCGACGGGGGTGCCCGCGACGTGGCCGGACTCCTCGAAGGCGTGCGGGTCGGCGCGCAGCTGGTCGCGCTGGCGGAGCAGGGCGCCCGCCTGCACGAAGCGCAGCGGCAGCCCCTCGGACTCGAACCACAGGTCGCCCGCCCAGTTGGCCTCCTCGTCGTCGAGGACGCGGCCGACGGCCCGCTCCAGGAGTTCGAGGCCGCCGCCGCGGCCGAGGCCGCCGAGGAAGACCTCTTCGAGGTGAGAGTCGGCCGAGGGCGCCGCCACGTCGGGTGTCGCGGAGATCAGGAAGGCGCACTCGGGCGTGGCGTCGAGCAGCTCGTCGAGTCCGGCGCCGCCGAACTCCAGGTCGTCCAGGACGACGACCGCGCCGATGTCGTGGACGAGTTCGAGCAGCAGGGCGCGCTCGGGCCGGTGCAGCGGTGCGTCGTAGACGGCCGCGAAGAGGTCGTGGAGCAGCTCTCCGGGGGTCCTGCGGTAGCCGGAGAGGCGGACGACGCCGTCGGGCGCGAGGTCCGCGCAGTCGTCGGCGACGGCGTTCAGGAGCGCGGTGCGCCCCGCTCCCGCAGGTCCGGTGAGCCGTACGGAGCGGCCGCGCGCGAGGAGGCGTGCGAGGCGCTCGCGCTCCTCCTGGCGCTCGAGGAGCGGCAGCCGGGGCAGCGCGGGCCCCGGCGGCACGGGCGGCAGCGCGGCGCGGCGCAGCTCGGCGCGTTCGGCGGCGGTCCGCTTGGCGGGGCGTGCCGGCCGTTCGCCGGGCGGGCAGGGTTCGATCTCGCTGCCGTCGACGGGGTTGACGGTGACCAGGAAGTCGCCCGAGACGAGCTGGACGGTGCGGGCGAGCGCGGGTGTCCGCTGGCCGAAGTCGGGTGTCACGGGGTCGCGCGGCGGCCGCCCGGGGCGCGCCGAGTCGTCGTCGGTGCCGTCCTGGCCGTACTCTTCGGGTCCCCGGTTCGTCGGGTCCATGGTCCTAGCCCCCCAGATGCGTGGTGTGCAGAGCCCCCTCCGGCCTTCGTGCACACTGCGCTGTCGCTTCTGGTCCGGTGCCCCCGTGCGGGTTCGTATATCGGTGGGCGACCGAACCCTAGACCTTTGCTCAGTATCTCCGGGAGGGCGGGGTACCGCCCCGTCCGAGACGTCACAGGTTCGTGAGGATTGTGCGCTCTCGGTCCTCAGGCTCTGGGGAGCGATTCGACTCCGATGCCGCCCTCGATGGCGAGGATGCGGTGCAGCCGGGTCGCCACGAGGAGGCGCTGCATCTGGGGCGGCACGTGGCGCAGGACGAGTCTGCGTCCGCAGCGGCCGGCGCGGCGGTGGGCGCCCATGATCACGCCGAGTCCCGTGGCGTCCCACGAGTCGAGTTCGGACAGGTCGAGCACCAGATCGCCGGCGCCGTCGTCGACGGCCGAGTGCAGGACCGTGCGGGCGTCCGCCGCGCTGCGTACGTCGAGGCGTCCCCCGACGACCAGCTGGGCCTGGTCGCCCCTGATGTGCATATATGCGCTCCCCGAGAGTGCTGTGTCTGCGGTGACGCCCGATACGTAAGGCGTCTGCGTATGTCACTGCAACTGACTGCCACGTGGGCGAGGAAGTTGCCGTCTGTAAGCGAACCGATACCGAATTCACTCCGAGGGGTGACCCGTCCGGCGCCGAGGCGTCAGACGGGGCGTCAGACGGCGTACGTCAGTGCTGGTTCAGTGCTTGTAGAACCCTTGCCCGCTCTTGCGCCCGATGTCACCGGCGTCAACCATCCGGCGCATCAGCTCCGGCGGCGCGAACTTCTCGTCCTGGGACTCCGTGTAGATGTTGCTCGTGGCGTGCAGGAGGATGTCGACGCCCGTCAGGTCGGCCGTCGCGAGCGGCCCCATGGCGTGCCCGAAGCCGAGCTTGCAGGCGATGTCGATGTCCTCGGCGGTGGCGACGCCCGACTCGTAGAGCTTGGCGGCCTCGACGACGAGCGCGGAGATCAGACGGGTCGTCACGAAGCCCGCGACGTCGCGGTTGACGACGATGCAGGTCTTGCCGACGGACTCGGCGAACTCCCGGGTACGGGCGAGGGTTTCGTCACTGGTCTTGTAGCCGCGCACCAGCTCGCAGAGCTGCATCATCGGGACCGGCGAGAAGAAGTGGGCGCCGACCACGCGCTCCGGGTGCTCCGTCACGGCCGCGATCTTGGTGATCGGGATGGCGGAGGTGTTGGAGGCGAGCACGGCGTCGTCACGCACGATCTTGTCGAGCGTGCGGAAGATCTCGTGCTTGACCTCGAGCTTCTCGAAGACGGCCTCGACGACGATGTCCGCGTCGGCGACGGCGTCCAGGTCGGTGGTGGTCGTGATGCGGGCGAGCGCGGCCCCGGCGTCGTCGGCCGCGAGCTTGCCCTTGCTCACGAACTTGTCGTACGACGCCTTGATCCCGTCGGTGCCACGGGTCAGCGCCTCCTCGGTGACGTCGCGCAGGACGACGTCCCAGCCCGCCTGGGCGGAGACCTGAGCGATGCCGGACCCCATGAGTCCGGCTCCGATGACGGCGAGCTTCCGTGCCACTGTTCCGACTCCCCTACCGCTTAACACGCTTGGCTTACACGCTGTTTACGTATGCCTCTTCGGCGCACGTTAGCGTTCGTGAGCGCGCCTGTGGCGGTGAAGAGATACGCGTCACGTCTCAGATGACGGACATCACACTGGTACGCGTGATTACGCGCCACGTGGCGCGTAGTTGAGGACCTTTTCGCTCAGCAGCTCCTCCATCTCGTCGAGCAGTCCGAGCGCCTCGCGGGAGACCTCGGCGGGCTCGCGGCGCTTGGACATCTCGTCGCCGATCCAGGCCATCAGCGTGCTGTGCACCCAGGAGAGCTGACCCGCGACGAGCCCGGGCAGCGGGTCGCCCGCAGCGGCCCCGGTCTCCTCGGCGAGGGTCGTCGTGAGGTGGTCGAGGGCCTCCTGCTGGATCGCCCAGAGCCGGGAGCGCAGGGCGTGCGCCTCGGTGATGACCTTCATGAAGTCGGCCCAGCCGGGGAAGAGCCCGATGGTCGGCGAGACGGACTCCACGTCGGCGCGCAGCTCGCGCAGGACGGCGTCGGCGGCCGACTCCCCGTCGCGGCGGCCGCGCACGTAGCGGGAGAGGCGGTCGACGACGTCGCCGCCCCGGTCGAGGAAGAGGTCCTCCTTCGCCGGGAAGTAGTTGTAGACCGTGTTGACGGAGACGTCCGCGGCGTCCGCGATCTCCGCGATGGTCACCGTCACGAAGCCGTGCTCCAGGAAGAGTCCGGTCGCGATGTCCGAGATCCGCTGTTTGGTCTGCCGCTTCTTGCGCTCTCTGAGCCCTTCAGCCATGCACTCATCGTAAGCATCGTTGGCGGCTCACAAATTTTGAGAGGCATGAAATTTTGGGTGCGTTGCAAAATTTCATGGACTCTGTTTTTGTGGTCGCCATGGCAATCATCAGCACCGCCGGGCTCGCCCGGACCTTCCAGACCAAGAACGGCCCCGTGGAAGCCGTGCGCGGCATCGACCTGCGCGTCGAACCCGGCGAGATCCTCGGCCTCCTCGGGCCGAACGGCGCGGGCAAGACCACCACCCTGCGCATGCTGACCACGCTGCTCCCGCCCACCGGCGGCGCCGCCACCGTCGCGGGCCGCGACCTGGCCAGGGACCCCGCGGGCGTCCGCGACAAGATCGGGTACGTCGCCCAGTCCGGCGGCGTCGACCCGAACATCTCCGTCCGCGAGGAACTGATCACGCAGGGCCGCCTCTACCGCCTGACCAGGACTCAGGCCGCCGCACGCGCCGAGGAACTGGCGCGCGACCTGGACCTCACCGAGCTCCTGGAGCGCCCCTGCGCCGCGCTCTCCGGCGGCCAGCGCAGGCGGCTCGACATCGCCATGGGGCTCACCCACCGCCCCGAGGTGCTCTTCCTCGACGAGCCGACCACCGGCCTCGACCCGGGCAGCCGTGCGGGCCTGTGGCAGCTGGTGCGACAGCTGCGCGACGAGTACGGCACGACGGTCCTGCTCACCACGCACTACCTCGACGAGGCCGACGCACTCTCCGACCGCCTGGTCGTCGTCGACAAGGGCGTCGTGGTCGCCGAGGGCACGCCGAGCGCGCTCAAGCTGCGCTACGGCGGGTCGATCGACGCCACGCTCCAGGACACCTTCCTCGCCATCACCGGGCGCGCCGCCGCCCCCAAGGACACGACCCCCGTCGCCGTCTGACCACCACGATCCGGGACCCCACCATGCCTGCACTGCTCTCCGACACCGCGCTGATCTTCGGGCGGTACGCCCGGCAGACCCTGCGCTCCACGTTCCAGATCCTCTTCGGCGTCCTGACGCCCCTGCTCTACCTGCTCTTCTTCGGCCCGCTGCTCACCGATCTGCCGCTCGGCTCGCAGGGCGACTCCTGGCAGGTGCTCGTACCGGGGCTGCTGCTCCAACTCGGCCTGTTCGGCGCCACGTTCAGCGGTTTCGCGCTCATCATCGAGAAGCAGTTCGGCGTGGTGGAGCGGATGCGGGTGACCCCCGTGAGCCGCCTGGCGCTGCTGCTCGGCCGCATCCTGCGCGACGCGGCCCTCTTCGTCTTCCAGGCGGTGCTGCTCGTCCTCGCCGCGCTGCTCATGGGGTTGCGGGCGCCGCTCGGCGGCATCCTCATCGGCTTCGCGTTCGTGGCACTGCTGACCGCCGGGCTCTCCGCCCTCTCGTACGCACTGGCGATGAAGGTCGGCAAGCCGCACGAGTTCGGCCCCGCCGTGAACGCGGTGAGCATGCCCTCGATGCTGCTCTCGGGCCTGATGCTGCCGATGGCGCTCGCCCCCACCTGGCTGGACGTGCTCTCCCACTTCATGCCGTTCCGCTATCTGGTCGACGCGGTGCGCGCGGGGTACGTCGGTGCGTACGCGACGACGACCATGCTCTACGGCGTCCTGATGGCCCTCGGCTTCCTCGCGCTGTCCGTGACGGTGGGCACACGTGTCTTCCAGAAGGCCGGGGCGTAACTACGCTGGCAGCATGGTCAATCTGACGCGCATCTACACCAGGACCGGCGACCGGGGCACCACCGCCCTCGGCGACATGAGCCGCACCGCCAAGACCGATCTGCGGATCTCCGCGTACGCCGACGCCAACGAGGCCAACGCGGCCATCGGCACCGCCATCGCGCTCGGGCAGCTCGACGCGGAGGTGGTGAAGGTCCTGGTCCGGGTCCAGAACGACCTCTTCGACGTGGGCGCCGACCTCTCCACGCCCGTCGTCGAGGACCCCGAGTACCCGCCGTTGCGCGTCGAGCAGTCCTACATCGACAAGCTGGAGGAGGACTGCGACCGCTTCCTGGAGGAGCTGGAGAAACTGCGCAGCTTCATCCTGCCCGGCGGCACCCCCGGCGCGGCGCTCCTGCACCAGGCGTGCACGGTGGTGCGGCGGGCCGAGCGCTCGACCTGGGCGGCGTTCGAGGTGCACGGCGAGGTCATGAACCCCTTGACCGCCACCTATCTCAACCGGCTGTCCGACCTGCTGTTCATCCTCGCCCGTACGGCGAACAAGGCCGTCGGCGACGTCCTGTGGGTGCCGGGCGGCGAGCGCTAGGCCTGCGGGTCACTCCAGCTAGAGCCTGCTCAGGAAGCTCGGCTTCGCCGCGTCGTCCCGTACCGCCGGCGCCTTCTTCGGGAAGACCGTGTACGTGGCCGCGATGATCACGTTGATGCCGATCAGCCACAGCATCCGCTGCTGCCACATCCGCAGGGAGTCCACGTCGCCCGCGTCCCCGACGTACCAGACCGCTCCCTGCAGCAGCGCCATGGCGATCAGTGCCGCCAGGATCCAGCGGGCGGCGAGCTTCCACTCGTGGACGGCGCGGGGGACGCCGTACTTGGGGGTCGAGGGCGGCGGCCCGCCCGCGAAACGGTGGGCGACGCGGACGTCCACCCACGTGATCGTGTAGTGGCCGAGCGCGGCGGAGTAGCCGATGTAGACGGCGGCGAGGCCGTGCTTCCAGTCCGGCTCCGCGCCGTTCCTCAGGTCGATCGCGGTGACGACGAAGAGGACGACTTCGAGCAGCGGCTCGCACAGCAGCACGCCGACGCTCGCCCTCGGCATCTTCGCCCAGTAGCGCAGGGCGAGCCCCGCGGCCAGCAGCACCCAGAAGCCGGCCTCACAGATGATGATCAGTGTGACGATCACGGCTCGCTCCTCCGGGTCGCTGTCTCGCTCACCCCTCAAGGCTGCCGCCCGCCGGGCCGCCGATCGTCGTCACCAGTGACGAAGTGGGACTGCATCCTTCGATGTAGCGCGCGGTTCCTCCCCCGGGATCAGGCACGGGTCCGGCGCGCCGTGTTGGATGGACCCATGGCCCTGACCCTCCCCCGCCCGCAACGCGTCGACGTGCAGATCGCCGTGGGCAGCCTGCTGTGCGGGCTCGCGCTGTGGGCGCTGGGGCTGAACTCCCAGACCGACCGGCCGCTGAGCGGTCACTGGGCGCTGCCGCCCCTCTTCGTCCTGGCCGGACTCGAACTGCTGCGGAGCACCAGACCGCAGTTCGCCCTGGTCACCGCCACCCTCGCGCTGGTGGCCGACCAGTTCACGGCGGGCAATCTCGCGTCGATCCTGATGTTCACGGACATCATGTACGCGGCCGTCGTCTACGGGACACCGGCCGCCGCCCGGCGCATCCCGATCACCGCGGGCCTCGTCACCGTCGCCATGACCGTCGTGTTCCTCGCCTGGTGGCAGGACCCGCAGGCGGTCCTCCTCGGCGTGGCGACCGGCATCGTGGCCCTCACCCCGGCCGGCACCGGCGTGCTGGTGCGCAACCACCGCGAGGCGACCGCCGCGGCGAAGCTGCGGGCCGAACAGACCGCGCTGCTCGCCGAGATGGACCGCGCCCAGGCCGTCTCCGCCGAACGCGCCAGGATGGCCCGCGAGCTGCACGACATGGTGGCCAACCACCTCTCGGCGATCGCCATCCACTCCACGGCAGCGCTCTCCCTCGACGACGCGCGGACCAGCATGGACGCGCTCGGCGTCATCCGCGAGAACAGCGTCGAGGGGCTCGCCGAGATGCGCCGCCTGATCGGCATCCTGCGCGACCAGAGCGGCGACCTCGAACCCGCCGCCGCGCCCACCCTCGACGGCCTCGGCGCATTGATCGCGGGCGCCCGCAGGGACGGCCTGGACGTCACGCTCGACGACGCCAGGCCCCCGCAAGGCCCGAAGCCGCCCACCCCGGTGGAGCTCGCGGCGTACCGGATCGTGCAGGAGTCCCTGACGAACGCCCTCAAGCACGCCTCCCCCGGCCGCGTCACGGTCTCCCTCGCCCAGCCACCCCGCGCCCTGACGGTCCGCGTGAGAAGCCCGTACGGTGATCCGTCCGGGCCCCGCGCCCCCGGCTCGGGAGCCGGCCTCGTCGGCATGCGCGAACGCACCGAACTGCTCGGCGGCGCCTTCGAGTCGGGCCCCGAGGACAGCCCCGACGGCAAGGTCTGGAACGTCTTCGCGACCCTGCCCGTCGACCCCGCCGACGAAGGAGCCAAGGAATGATCCGAGTACTGGTCGCCGAGGACCAGTCGGCCGTGCGCGCGGGACTCGTGCTCATCCTGCGCAGCGCGTCCGACATCGAGGTCGTCGGCGAGGCGGCGGACGGCGAGGCGGCCGTCGAGCTCGCCCGTGAACTCCGCCCCGATCTGGTCCTGATGGACGTGCAGATGCCGCGCCTCGACGGGGTCTCGGCGACGCGCCGGGTCGTCACCGAGGGCCTCGCGGACGTGCTGGTCCTGACCACGTTCGACCTCGACGAGTACGTCTTCGGGGCGCTGCGGGCGGGCGCCTCCGGGTTCCTCCTGAAGAACACCGAGGCGAGGGACCTCATCGAGGCCGTCCGTACGGTCGCGCGCGGCGAGGGCATGATCGCTCCCGCGGTCACCCGCCGCCTGATCGCCGAGTTCGCCACCCCGGTGCGGGCCGTACGCGACGAGAACGCGCCGGACCCCGCCGTCCTCGACTGCCTCACCCGCCGCGAGCGGGAGGTGCTCTCGTGCATCGGCGAGGGGCTGTCGAATGCGGAGATCTCCGGTCGTCTCTCCATGGCGGAGGCGACGGTGAAGACGCACGTCAGCCGGATGCTCGGCAAGCTGGAACTGCGCAGCCGAGTGCAAGCCGCCGTACTGGCGCGGGAGTTGGGGGTCTGATCCGGAGGCCGGGCGATCGACCGTCGCGATCCGGCCACTGGTTCAGACCTCTTGACCGATGGTCCAGACCTTTCTATTCTCACCGCACTGCGGTGAGCACTCCCCCACGTGTCCACGTGCTCACGGGCGGCGCAGGGTCCCAACCCCGTAGACCCCCGGAACCGAGGAGCACCTCGTGCGCTTCACAGACAGCAACGCACGCTCGAAAATCAGAGTCAGACACAAAGCCGTGGCGGGACTGACCACTCTGCTGCTGCCGCTCGCCACCCTGGTCGCGCTCGGCGGTTCCGCCGAGGCGGCCCCCGACGCCGCCCCCGAGGCCACCGCCACGTACGCCAAGACCCAGGACTGGGGCAGCGGCTTCGAGGGCAAGTGGACGATTCGGAACACCGGCACCACGAGCATCAGCTCCTGGAACGTCGCCTGGGACTTCCCCACCGGCACCAAGGTGACCTCCGCCTGGGACGCCACCGTCACCAACTCCGGCAACCGCTGGACCGCCAAGAACCTCGGCTGGAACGGGACGCTCGCCCCCGGCGCCTCGGTCTCCTTCGGGTTCAACGGCTCGGGCTCCGGCGACCCCTCCAAGTGCGAGCTGAACGGCGCGAGCTGCGACGGCGGCAGCGTCCCCGGCGACAACCCGCCGAGTGCCCCCGGCACGCCGACCGCCTCCGGCATCACCGACACCTCGGTGAAGCTCGACTGGAAGGCCGCCACCGACGACAAGGGCGTCAAGAACTACGACGTCCTGCGCGACGGCGCCAAGGTCGCCACCGTGACGGCGACGTCGTACTCCGACACGGGCCTGACCAAGGGCACCGACTACTCCTACACCGTCCAGGCGCGCGACACCGCCGACCAGACGGGCCCCGCGAGCGGCGCCGTCAAGGTCCGCACCACGGGCAGCACCGACCCGGGCCCGGGCCCCGGCGACAAGGTCAAGCTCGGCTACTTCACGGAGTGGGGGGTCTACCAGCGCAACTACCACGCGAAGAACATCGCGACCTCCGGCTCGGCCGACAAGATCACGCACATCAACTACAGCTTCGGCAACGTCCAGGGCGGCAAGTGCACCATGGGCGACTCCTACGCCGCGATCGACAAGGCCTACACCGCCGACCAGAGCGTCGACGGCGTCGCCGACACCTGGGACCAGCCCCTGCGCGGCAACTTCAACCAGCTCCGCAAGCTGAAGGCCAAGTACCCCAACGTCAAGATCCTCTGGTCCTTCGGCGGCTGGACCTGGTCCGGCGGCTTCACCGACGCCATGAAGAACCCGGCCGCCTTCGCCAAGTCCTGTCACGACCTGGTCGAGGACCCGCGCTGGGCCGACGTCTTCGACGGCATCGACCTGGACTGGGAGTACCCGAACGCCTGCGGCCTGTCCTGCGACACCTCGGGCCCGGCCGTCTTCAAGAACATGATGCAGGCGTTCCGCAACGAGTTCGGCGCCAAGAACCTCGTCACCGCCGCCATCTCCGCCGACGGCTCCGAGGGCGGCAAGCTCGACCTGGCCGACTACGGCGGCGCCTCGCAGTACGCCGACTGGTACAACGTGATGACGTACGACTTCTTCGGCGCCTGGGACGCCAAGGGCCCGACGGCCCCGCACTCCCCGCTCACGTCCTACCCGGGCATCCCGAAGGACGGCTTCAACTCCGCCGCCGCCATCGCCAAGCTGAAGGCCAAGGGCGTGCCCTCGGCCAAGCTCCTGCTCGGCATCGGCTTCTACGGCCGCGGCTGGACCGGCGTCACCCAGAAGGAGCCGGGTGGCACGGCCACCGGCGCGGCGCCCGGGACGTACGAGGCGGGCATCGAGGACTACAAGGTCCTCAAGAACTCCTGCCCGTCCAACGGCACCGTGGCCGGGACCGCGTATGCCCACTGCGGCAGCAACTGGTGGTCGTACGACACGCCGGCGACGGTCCGCGCGAAGATGGGCTGGGCCAAGCAGCAGGGGCTCGGCGGCGCGTTCTTCTGGGAGTTCAGCGGTGACACCTCCAACGGTGAGTTGGTGTCCGCCATCAACGACGGTCTGAAGTAACCGTCCCCGATACGAAGCCGGGAAGACAGGATCGCCCCCTGTCTTCCCGGCTTCTCCTGTGTCGCGACTGCGGAACCTTCGGCTAAGCCACATTCACTCGCTGGCCAGGGGGTGCCGCCTCCAGCCAGGCCAGGAAACCCGTCAGCGCGTCCTCGCTCATCGCCAGCTCCAGGCGGGCGCCGCGGTGCAGGCAGCCCAGGACGATCGCCTCGGAGAGCAGCGCGAGCTCCTCCTCGCCGTCCGGCGCGCGGCGGTCGACGACCTCGATGGCCGAGCGCTCCAGGATCCGCCGGGGGCGGGGAGCGTACGAGAAGACGCGGAACCACTCGACCCGGTCACCGTTGTAGCGGGCGACCCCGTACCCCCAGCCCTTGCCGGAGGTGTCGCCCTTCTCCGGGGCGTCCCAGCGCAGACTGCAGTCGAAGGTGCCGCCGGAGCGCTGGATCAGCCGGCGCCTCAGTCCGAAGACGAAGAGCCCCACCAACACCAGCACGATCAAAGCAAGTCCGCACACGAGCAGAGTGAGGATCATCGGCACCGACCTCCTCGCCTCTACCGTCGGTCGACGGACCGACAACGGACCAATACATTGCACCCGCATTGCCTCAGCCGCGACCCGGTCCGGAAGCTTCCCGGACCTGGCCGCGGCTGAGTCACGTTACGCCGCGCGCTGGGGTCAGCGCGCCACCGCACGCAGTCGGACGTCGGCGCGACGCTCGGCGGAGGCGTCGGCCTCCGACTTCGCGCGCTCCAGCGCCCGCTCCGCACGCTGGACGTCGATCTCGTCGGACAGCTCCGCGATCTCGGCCAGCAGCGACAGCTTGTCGTCCGCGAAGGAGATGAATCCTCCGTGGACAGCGGCGACGACAGTGCCGCCGTCGCTCGTACGAATGGTCACCGGGCCCGACTCCAGCACACCGAGCAGCGGCTGGTGACCGGGCATGACGCCGATGTCGCCGGACGTGGTGCGCGCGACGACCAGGGTGGCCTCACCGGACCAGACACTGCGGTCCGCTGCGACCAGCTCGACATGCAGCTCAGCAGCCAAGGGTGGCTCCTCGGGTCACCACCCGGCGGTTCAGCCGGGTGTTGGGTCAAATTCTAGTGGGCGTACGGAGAAGGGCGGGACACGGCCCCCGCGGGACGTGCCCGCCCCCCTCCGTCAAGAGCTACTGAGCTCAGGAGACGCCGAGCTCCTTGGCGTTCTTCTTGAGGTCCTCGAGCCCACCGCACATGAAGAAGGCCTGCTCGGGGAAGTGGTCGTACTCGCCGTCGCAGATCGCGTTGAAGGCCGCGATCGACTCCTCGAGGGAGACGTCCGAGCCGTCGACGCCGGTGAACTGCTTGGCGGCGTGCGTGTTCTGCGACAGGAAGCGCTCCACGCGACGGGCACGGGCGACGACGAGCTTGTCCTCCTCGCTGAGCTCGTCGATGCCGAGGATCGCGATGATGTCCTGGAGGTCCTTGTACTTCTGGAGGATCCCCTTGACACGCATGGCGCAGTTGTAGTGGTCCTGCGCGATGTAGCGCGGGTCCAGGATGCGGGACGTGGAGTCCAGCGGGTCCACGGCCGGGTAGATGCCCTTCTCGGAGATCGGACGGGAGAGAACCGTCGTCGCGTCGAGGTGGGCGAACGTGGTGGCCGGGGCCGGGTCGGTCAGGTCGTCCGCGGGGACGTAGATCGCCTGCATCGAGGTGATCGAGTGACCACGGGTCGACGTGATGCGCTCCTGGAGGAGACCCATCTCGTCGGCCAGGTTCGGCTGGTAGCCCACCGCGGAGGGCATGCGGCCGAGCAGGGTCGAGACCTCGGAACCGGCCTGCGTGAAGCGGAAGATGTTGTCGATGAAGAACAGCACGTCCTGCTTCTGCACATCGCGGAAGTACTCCGCCATGGTCAGACCGGCCAGGGCGACGCGCAGACGCGTGCCCGGCGGCTCGTCCATCTGGCCGAAGACCAGCGCGGTCTTGTCGAGAACGCCGGCCTCCTCCATCTCGACCATGAGGTCGTTGCCCTCACGGGTGCGCTCGCCGACACCGGCGAAGACGGAGACACCGTCGTGCAGCTTGGCCACACGGACGATCATTTCCTGGATGAGGACGGTCTTGCCGACACCGGCACCACCGAACAGACCGATCTTTCCACCCTTGACGTACGGGGTGAGAAGGTCGACGACCTTCAGGCCGGTCTCGAACATCTCGGTCTTGGACTCGAGCTGGTCGAAGGCCGGGGCCTTGCGGTGGATCGTCCAGCGCTCGGCCTCGGCGACCGTGGACGGGTCGTCGTTCAGGACCTCACCGAGGGTGTTGAACACCCGGCCCTTGGTCACGTCGCCGACCGGCACCGAGATGCCCTTGCCGGTGTCGGTGACGGGCGCCTGGCGGACCAGGCCGTCGGTGGGCTGCATCGAGATCGCGCGGACCACGCCGTCACCCAGGTGCTGGGCGACCTCGAGGGTCAGCGTCTTCTTCGCGCCCGCGGTCGACGGGTCGTCGACCTGGACGTGGAGGGCGTTGTAGATCTCCGGCATCGCGTCGACGGGGAACTCCACGTCGACGACCGGGCCGATGACCCGGGCGACGCGGCCCGTGGCAACGGCCGTCTCAACAGTGGTCGTCATTACTTGTCACTCCCCGCGGTCGCGTCGGCCAGGGCTGCTGTGCCGCCGACGATCTCGCTGATTTCCTGGGTGATTTCGGCCTGGCGGGCCGCGTTGGCAAGCCGGGAGAGGCTGTTGATCAGATCCCCGGCGTTGTCGGTGGCCGACTTCATCGCGCGGCGCGTGGCGGCGTGCTTGGAGGCAGCCGACTGGAGCATCGCGTTGTAGATACGGCTCTCGACGTAGCGCGGCAGCAGGGCGTCGAGGACGTCCTCCGCCGACGGCTCGAAGTCGTACAGCGGAAGGATCTCGCCCTTGGTGGGCGACTCCTCCGCGACGTCTTCGAGGCTGAGCGGCAGCAGCCGGCCGTCGATGGCCGTCTGCGTCATCATCGAGATGAACTCGGTGTAGACGATGTGGAGTTCATCCACGCCGCCCTCCGCCGTCTCCTTCTCGATCGCCTCGATGAGCGGCACCGCGACCTTCTTGGCGTCCGCGTACGTGGGCTCGTCGGTGAAGCCCGACCACGACTCCACGACCTTGCGCTCGCGGAAGTTGTAGTGGGCCAGACCGCGGCGGCCGACGATGTACGTGTCGACCTCCTTGCCCTCGGCCTCCAGGCGCGCGGTCAGCTGCTCCGCGGCCTTGATGGCGTTCGAGTTGAAGGCGCCGGCCAGTCCGCGGTCGCTCGTGAGGAGCAGCACCGCGGAACGGGTCGCCGTCTCCGCCTCGGTCGTCAGCGGGTGCTTCGTGTTCGAGCCCGTGCCGACCGCCGTGACCGCGCGGGTGAGCTCGGTCGCGTACGGCGTGGAAGCCGTCACCTTGCGCTGCGCCTTGACGACACGCGAGGCGGCGATCATCTCCATCGCCTTGGTGATCTTCTTGGTCGCGGTGACGGATTTGATGCGACGCTTGTAGACCCGGAGCTGGGCTCCCATGAGTCAGGTCCCTTCCGTCGTCACTTGCCGGCGGCGGCCGGGGCGTCCTCGCCGAGAAGCTTCCCGTCCGAGGTCTCGAACTGCTTCTTGAACTCCGCGATGGCGTCGCCGACGGCCTGCAGGGTGTCGTCCGACATCTTGCCGCCCTCCTTGATGGAGGTCATGAGGCCCTGCTCCTTGCGGTGCAGGTACTCGAGGAGCTCACGCTCGAAGCGGCGGATGTCGTTGACGGGCACCTCGTCCATGCGACCGGTGGTACCGGCCCACACGGAGACGACCTGGTCCTCGGTGGCCATCGGCTCGTACTGGGGCTGCTTGAGCAGTTCGACCATGCGCTGACCGCGCTCCAGCTGGGCCTTCGACGCGGCGTCCAGGTCCGAACCGAAGGCGGCGAACGCCTCCAGCTCACGGAACTGGGCGAGGTCCACGCGGAGGCGGCCCGAGACCTGCTTCATCGCCTTGTGCTGCGCGGAACCACCGACTCGGGAGACGGAGATACCGACGTTCAGCGCGGGGCGCTGACCGGCGTTGAAGAGGTCCGACTCCAGGAAGCACTGGCCGTCGGTGATGGAGATGACGTTGGTCGGGATGAACGCCGACACGTCGTTCGCCTTGGTCTCGACGATCGGCAGACCGGTCATCGAGCCCTTGCCGAGCTCGTCCGAGAGCTTCGCGCAGCGCTCGAGCAGACGCGAGTGCAGGTAGAAGACGTCACCCGGGTAGGCCTCGCGCCCCGGCGGGCGGCGGAGCAGCAGGGACACGGCGCGGTAGGCGTCGGCCTGCTTCGAGAGGTCGTCGAAGATGATGAGGACGTGCTTGCCCTCGTACATCCACTGCTGGCCGATGGCCGAACCGGTGTACGGCGCAAGGTACTTGAAGCCGGCCGGGTCGGACGCCGGGGCGGCGACGATGGTCGTGTACTCCAGCGCGCCGGCCTCTTCGAGGGCACCGCGCACGGAGGCGATGGTGGAGCCCTTCTGACCGATGGCGACGTAGATGCAGCGCACCTGCTTGTTCACGTCGCCCGTGCGCCAGTTGTCGCGCTGGTTGATGATCGTGTCGACGGCCAGGGCGGTCTTGCCCGTCTGGCGGTCACCGATGATCAGCTGACGCTGGCCGCGGCCGATCGGGGTCATCGCGTCGACGGCCTTGTAGCCGGTCTCCATCGGCTCGTGCACCGACTTGCGCTGCATGACCGTGGGGGCCTGCAGCTCGAGGGCGCGACGTCCGCTGGTCTCGATCTCGCCGAGGCCGTCGATCGGGGTGCCGAGCGGGTCGACGACGCGGCCGAGGTAGCCCTCGCCCACGG
Organism: Streptomyces sp. NPDC036815; assembly: GCF_055609205.1. NCBI lineage: Bacteria > Bacillati > Actinomycetota > Actinomycetes > Kitasatosporales > Streptomycetaceae > Streptomyces > Streptomyces sp. NPDC036815. Next base: position 95,965 of record NZ_JBVJPW010000007.1, read on the forward strand.
CGACGGAGAGCACCTCACCGGTGCGCTGCACCGGCTGGCCCTCCTCGATACCGCTGAACTCGCCGAGGACGACGGCACCGATCTCGCGCTCTTCCAGGTTCAGCGCGAGACCGAGGGTCCCGTCCTCGAACTTCAGCAGCTCGTTCGCCATCGCCGAGGGAAGACCCTCGACCTTGGCAATACCGTCGCCGGCGACGGTGACCGTACCGACCTCCTCGCGCGAGGCCGCGTCCGGCTTGTACGCCTGGACAAAGTTCTCCAGCGCGTCCCGGATCTCCTCCGGCCGGATCGTGAGCTCCGCCATCTGGGTTCCCTGCTCTCCTTGTTGGGCCCGAAGTTTCTTTGGGGGGATGGGGACTCCCCCCAAGAAAGAGGTGAATCCTCTGCACGACCCAACTAGGGCCGTAGATCATGCTTGTTTAATTACTGCCCGGCCACGCGGCGGCCGGCTTCCGCGATGCGGTCCGCGACACTGCCGTTGATGACCTCGTCGCCCACCTGAACCGTGATCCCGCCGAGGACCCCGGGGTCCACGTCGAGGTTGAGGTGCATCGGGCGTCCGTACACCTTGGCCAGGACGGCGCCGAGACGCTCCTTCTGCTGGTCCGAGAGCGGAACAGCGGAAGTGACGACGGCGACCATGCGGTTGCGGCGGTCCGCGGCCAGCTTGGAGAGGGACTCGAGTCCCTCCTCCAGGCTACGTCCACGCGGCGCGGTCACAAGGCGCTCGATCAGCCGCTCCGTGACGCTCTCGGCGCGACCGCCGAGCAGGCTGCGCAGCAGCTCGCTCTTGGCCGTACCGGTCGCGGCGCGGTCCGTCAGGGCGGACCGAAGCTCGGTGCTCGACGAGACGATCCGGCCGAACCGGAAGAGCTCGTCCTCGACGTTGTCCAGTGCGCCGGTCTTCTGCGCGCCGGTCAGGTCGGCGAGGTTGGCGAGCTCCTCGAGGGCGTCCACCAGGTCGCGCGACGACGACCAGCGCGAGCGCACCATGCCGGCCACCAGGTCGGCGATCTCGCCGCCCACCTGGCCGGACAGCAGGCGTCCCGCGAGCTCGGCCTTGGCCTCACCGGACTGTGCCGGATCGGTCAGGACCCGGCGCAGCGAGACCTCGCGGGCGAACAGCGCCGTGACGGCTGCCAGCTCGTCCGCGAGCCGCTTGGCGTCGACCGAGGTGCTGTCCGTCAGCGCGTCGAGACGCTCGCGCGCGGCGGCCAGGGCCTCGCGGCTAGCTCCGTGCGCTGTCATCGAGCGGCCTCGGCCTTCTCCTCGAGCTCGTCGAGGAAACGGTCGATCGTGCGGCTCTGCCGGGCGTGGTCCTCGAGGGACTCGCCGACGAGCTTGCCGGCCAGGTCGGTGGCCAGCTGGCCCACGTCCTGGCGCAGCGACTGCGCGGCGGCCTTGCGGTCTGCCTCGATCTGGGCGTGACCGGCGGCGACGATCTCCTCGCGCTGACGCTGGCCCTCGGCCCGCATCTCGGCGATGAGCTGGGCGCCCTGCTCCTGCGCCTCCTGGCGCAGACGCGCGGCCTCGTGCCGGGCCTCGGCGAGCTGAGCCTTGTACTGCTCAAGAACGCTCTGGGCCTCGGTCTGAGCGGCCTCGGCCTTCTCGATACCGCCTTCGATCGCCTCCCGGCGCTCGTCCAGAACCTTGTTGATGTTCGGGAGGAGCTTCTTCCAGAAGAAGAAGAAGACGATGGCGAAGGCGATGGCGCCGACGAGCAGCTCAGGACCCGGCGGGACGAGCGGGTTCTGCTCCTCCTCGGCCGCCAGCTGAACCAGGTTGGCGATCACATCAGTGCCTTTCGTCGAAAAGTGTCAGTAAGAAGTGCTTACTTACCGAACACGAACGGCATAACGATGCCGATGAGGGCGAGCGCCTCACAGAAGGCGAAGCCGAGGATCTGGTTGGCGCGGATCAGGCCGGCAGCCTCGGGCTGACGAGCGAGAGCCTGCGTGCCGTTACCGAAAACGATGCCGACGCCGATGCCGGGGCCGATCGCGGCGAGACCGTAGCCGATGGAACCGAGGGAGCCGGTGACACCCTTGTCGGCGGCGAGGTTGACCATGTCGAGAGCAGCGGACATGCCGTTACTTCCTTCTCTTTCACTGGCCGGTGGGGGTTGGCCACCGGACGATCTGGGGGCTTGCGGAGACGGGCTGGCTCAGTGGTGCTCGGCGAGGGCGCCCTGAATGTACGAGCAGGCGAGGAGCACGAACACGTACGCCTGGACGGCCTGCACGAAAAGCTCGAAGAGGATCATGACCACGGTCATCACGAAGGAGACACCGGCGGCCGGGATCATGTAGCTGTTCAGCAGGTACCAGGAGGCGACGGTGAACATCACCAGCATCAGGTGACCGGCGAACATGTTGGCGAAGAGTCGCACCGCGTGCGTGAAGGGACGCACGAGGAGGTTCGAGAAGAACTCGATGAACGACACGAGCCACTTGATCGGGCCGAGCGAGTTGTCGTAACCCGTGATGTTCTTCCAACCGCCCACGAATCCATGGCGCTTGAAGGTCAGCGAGACCCAGAGCACATAGACCAGGACCGCCAGGACAATCGGGTAGGCGATGACCGACGCGACCGGGAACTGGGCCAGCGGAATCACGGACCAGATGTTCATCAGCCAGATGAAGAAGAACATCGAGACCATCAGGGGGACGTACTTCTCGCCCTCCTTCTTCCCGAGGGTCTCGTAGACGATGCCGCGGCGTACGAAGTCGTAGCCGGCCTCGCCCATCATCTGGAGCTTGCCCGGGACCACCTTGGCCTTGCCGAAGGCCGCGTAGAAGAACGTGACGACGACGATCGTGGTCAGCAGGGCGAGCAGCATCACCTTGTTGAACTCGACCCCGCCGACGGTGGCGATCGGCTTGAAGAGGAACGAGTGCAGGCCCGGAGCCGGGAAGCCACAGCCGTTGTCGGACATGATCCGACAGCTCCAGTCAAAGGCGAGCTCAGTTTGGTCAGCACTCACCGCGGGCTCCTTCGGCGTGACGCATAGGTACGGCAACCTCGTTGTCGTGTCGGCGCGGCGCGCAGCCGCGGGTCGGCACCGGACTGGTGTTTCGGAAGTGTGAGCGGCATTCAGGCATCGAGCCTCGCGATCGTGCAGGCGTCAGCTCAGATGCCCGCGCCCGCAGTGCCGCAGTTGGCACCGGACGATAGCAGGATCTCGAACGGCCATTTATCCCGCCCCTACCCTTCACTGCGACGACCCCGACTTTTCCGGCTTGTCGCTGTTATCGGAGTGGGGCTCGACGTAAAGGATCTTGGCCTTCATGTGCGCACGGGCCTGTGAGGCCATCCACGAGACGGTGGCCACCACGAGCCCGACGGCAAACGCCCTCGGGTTGAACAGCGTCGTGTCCTTGAACAGGGCCACAAAGACCAGCAGCAGCAGAAGTTGGGCGACGTAGAGCATCAAGCCCATCGCCTGGAAAAGCTGCGGAAGCGATTTCGCCGTCCGCTGCAGCACGAACATCCCGAGCCCCATGAACACGATCACGACCAGCGTGCCGACGACGGCCCCGACAGCCCCCTTGCCACCCGCGACCACACCACTGACCACGGCGACGATCGCGCCGACGGCAGCTGTGGGTACAGCGGATTGCAGGAGAGTTCGGGTGTCTTGAGACGGCATGGCGGCAGCTCCGCTTACTGATGGGGGCAGGGTGTCGTCATGGACGAGCGTAGACCCGGGTCGAGAGGGTCCCTCGGGCCAATGGACCGTCGCACTACGGTCCTTCGGCTCTATCCCGGGGTTTCGTGAACGGTATCACAAACTATTTGATGAGGTCTTTACCTGCTGAGTGTGCTCGCTGTCACACATGAGAGGTAATCCGCGCGTCTGTGCATCTGGAGCGGCAACTTGTCTGGTAATGGGGCGTTTTCGGCTCGGGCGTCAACGTGACGTACCGGCTTCTCGCCTCTCCGAGAGGTGCGAACGGTCGCCGACCGCGGTCGCTCCGTTGACACCGGCGCCGACGGGATCCTTCGACTCCGCTTCCCTCGCGTCCTCTTCCGCCTCGTGCACCACAGCCGCGGCATCGCGCTCCGCACGGCGGCGCCGGTAGCGCGGCGGCACGAAGGCCTCCGCCCACCGCGGGGTGCGCGGCGTGAAGCGCGGCAGCAGGAGCAGCACGAGACCCACCGCGCTCAGCGCGACGATGAGCAGCAGGATCCACATGCTCGTCGAGTGCACCGAGTAGGCGACGGTGCCGAAGGCGATGAGGGCCGACCAGAAGTACATGATCAGCACCGCTCGGCTGTGCGAGTGCCCGATCTCCAGGAGCCGGTGGTGGAGGTGGCCGCGGTCGGCGGCGAACGGCGACTTGCCGTTCCAGGTGCGCCGGACGATGGCGAGGACGAGGTCGGCGAAGGGGATCGCGATGATCGTCAGCGGCATCAGGAGCGGGATGAAGACGGGCAGCATCGCGTGCGTGGCATCGCGGCCGCCGCCGAAGTTCAGCTTCATCGCGGCCGGGTCCACCTGGCCGGTGACGGAGATGGCGCCCGCCGCGAGGACGAGCCCGATGAGCATCGAGCCGGAGTCGCCCATGAAGATCCGGGCGGGGTGCATGTTGTGCGGCAGGAAGCCCAGGCACATGCCCATGAGGATGGCGGCGAAGAGCGTGGCGGGGGCCGCGGCCTCGATGCCGTAGCCGTACCAGATCCGGTAGGCGTACATGAAGGACGCGGCGGAGGCGATGCAGACCATGCCCGCCGCGAGGCCGTCGAGGCCGTCGACGAAGTTGACGGCGTTGATCGTGATGACGACGAGCGCGACGGTGAGCAGCGTGCCCTGGCCGGAGGTCAGCGAGACCGTGCCGACGCCGGGGACCGGGATCCACAGGATCGTCAGACCCTGCATGACCATGACGCCCGCGGCGATCATCTGGCCGCCGAGCTTGATCAGCGCGTCGATCTCGAACTTGTCGTCCAGGACACCGATGAGCCAGATCAGCGCCGCCCCGGAGAGCAGGGCGCGCGGCTCGTTGGAGTTCTCGAAGACCGTGTTCAGGTTCGGCAGGTGGTCGGCGACCAGCAGCCCCGCGCAGAGACCGAAGAACATCGCGATCCCGCCGAGCCGGGGCGTGGGCTCCCGGTGCACGTCGCGGGCGCGGATCTCCGGCATGGCGCCGGCCACGATCGCGAACTTCCGCACCGGGCCGGTCAGCAGGTAGGTCACCGCGGCCGTGATGCAGAGCGTCAGCAGGTATTCACGCACGGGCTTCCCCACAGGTATCGCTGGCCATCTCAGCCCCACACCCTAGCTTTGAGCGCATACGGTTGGGGACTTCCGGGTAGCGACGATGGTTGCACGAGTACCGGTCCGTCCCTGACCCGGCCACCCCGCCCTAGCCCCGGTACGGCGGAAATCTTCCCACCAGTTCACGCACCTCTTCTCGTACGTTCGCGTCCTCGCGCACCGCCCCGGACAGCAGTGCCGCGACGCGTGCCAGTTCCACGCCCGCCAGGCCCTGGGTGGTGACGGCGGCCGTTCCCAGGCGCAGGCCGCGGGTTCCGGGGTGGGGCAGGGCGCAGGTGTCGAGGATGATCCCGGCTGCGGCGAGGCGGCCGCGGGCGGTGTGGGCGTCCACTCCCAGAGGGGTCGGGTCGGCCAGGACCAGATGGGTGTCGGTGCCGCCGGTGGCGATCGCGAAGCCCTCGGCGGCCAGGGCCTCCGCGAGGACGCGCGCGTTCGCAACCACCTGATGGGCGTATGCCGTGAAGGCGGGCGCCGCCGCCTCGCCGAACGCCACCGCCTTCGCCGCGATCGTGTGCATCTGGGCGCCGCCCTGGGTGAACGGGAAGACGGCCCGGTCGATCCGCTCCGCGAGGCCCGCACCGCAGAGCAGGAGACCGCCGCGCGGGCCGCGTAGCACCTTGTGCGTGGTGGCGCAGACGACGTCGGCGTGCGGTACGGGGCTGGGCGCCGCTCCCCCGGCGACCAGGCCCATGGGGTGCGCCGCGTCGGCGATGAGGTAGGCGCCCACGTCGTCGGCGATCTCGCGGAAGGCCGCGTAGTCGATGTGCCGCGGGTAGGAGATCGAGCCGCACACGATGGCCTTGGGATGGTGCGCGCGGGCCAGGGCGTGCACCTCGTCGTAGTCGATCAGGCCGCTCCCCGCGTCCACTCCGTAGCCGACGAAGTCGAACCACCGGCCGGAGAAGTTCGCGGGCGAGCCGTGCGTGAGGTGGCCGCCGTACGGCAGCCCCATCGCCAGGACCGTGTCGCCGGGCCGCAGCAGCGCGGCGTACGCGGCGAGGACCGCGGAGGACCCGGAGTGCGCCTGGACGTTGGCGTGCTCGGCGCCGAACAGGGCCTTCGCGCGGTCGACGGCGATCCGCTCGGCGGCGTCGACCAGCTCGCAGCCGCCGTGGTGGCGGGCGCCGGGATAGCCCTCGGCGTACTTGTTGGCCAGCGGCGAGCCGAGCGCGGTCAGCACGGCGGGCGACTGGAAGTTCTCGGCGGCGATCAGCTGGAGTCCGTCGGCCTGCCGGGCGCTCTCCCCGATGAGCACCTCGGCGAGCTCGGGGTCCTGCCGGCGCAGCGCGTCGAGATCCGTGTACGCCGCGGGGGCGGAGGGTGCGGTGCTGACCGTCATCGTGGGCTCCGGGGCCTTGCAGGGGTGACCTCAGATCCAATGTAGGCCCGTGCGGGCCGCTCCGCGCGGGCCCGCCGCTAGGTGTGCGCGGGCACCCCGGTCAGCGCCGTCACCACGGGGTCGAGCGCCTGGTTGATCTCGTCGCCCACCGACCGGAAGAACGGCAGGGGCGCCCCGTACGGGTCGTACACCTCGTCGGCCTCCACGCTCGGCGCGAGCAGCCAGCCGCGCAGCGCCGCGGCGGCCCGCACCAGTGCGCGGGCGCGCTCCACCACGTCGCTGCCGTCGGGGTCCGGCAGCGTCGTCGGGTCTATGGCCCGCACCAGCCGCGTGAACTCCTTGAGCGTGAACGTGCGCAGTCCGGCCGAGTGCCCCATGGAGATGACCTGCGCCCGGTGGTCGCGGGTCGCGGTCAGGACCAGGTCGGCGCGGATCACGTGGTCGTCGAGGAGCTCGCGGCCCATGAAGCCGGTGGGGTCCGCGCCGTAGTCGGCGAGGACCGCCTCGGCGTTGGTCTCCATCGGGGCGCCCTCGTGCCCCCAGGTGCCCGCGCTCTCCACGATCAGGCCGCCGGTGCGGGGGTCGCCGAGGCGGTCGGCCAGGGCATGCCGGGTCAGCCGCTCGGTGATCGGCGAGCGGCAGACGTTGCCGGTGCTGACGTGGAGGATGCGGAAGGAGCCCGCGGATCCCGGGAAGCCCGCTATGCCACGCCCCGTCTCAGGGGCTGTCAATTCGCCACCTCGAGGTCGGGTACCACCTTGCGCAGCTCGTCCGCGTCAAGGGCGCCCGCGCGCAGCAGCACCGGCACCTTCCCCGTGACGTCGACGATCGACGAGGGGACGATGCCGGGGGTCGGGCCGCCGTCCAGGTAGACGGAGACGGAGTCGCCGAGCATCTCCTGGGCGGCGTCGCAGTCCTCGGGGGCGGGGTGCCCGGTGAGGTTGGCGGAGGAGACGGCCATCGGGCCGACCTCGGTGAGCAGCTCGATGGCGACGGGGTGCAGCGGCATGCGGATGGCGACCGTGCCGCGGGTGTCGCCGAGGTCCCACTGGAGGGACGGCTGCTGCTTGGCGATGAGGGTCAGGGCGCCCGGCCAGAAGGCGTCCACGAGCTCCCAGGCCATCTCGGAGAAGTCGGTGACCAGGCCGTGCAGCGTGTTCGGCGAGCCGATGAGCACGGGGGTGGGCATGTTGCGGCCGCGGCCCTTGGCGTCGAGGAGGTCGGCGCACGCCTCCGGCGTGAAGGCGTCGGCACCGATGCCGTAGACGGTGTCGGTGGGCAGCACGACCAGCTCGCCACGGCGGACGGCGGACGCGGCCTCGCGCAGACCGGTCGTACGGTCGGTCGCGTCGTTGGTGTCGTATCGCCGTGCCATTTAGCGGGCCTCCTCGTACACGTACTGCTCGGTTGAAGTCTGGGTCACGGCATCGCCTTGCGGGCGGTCGCGAAGCGCGGACGGTTGTTCAGGTCGGGGTGGTCGGCCGCGTCGGCCCAGCCCCGCTCCTCGGTGAAGATCCACGGGACCTGGCCGCCCTGGGTGTCGGCGTGCTCGATGACGACGACCCCGCCGGGGCGCAGGAGCCGGTGGGCGGTGCGCTCGATGCCGCGGATCAGCTCCAGGCCGTCCTCCCCGGAGAAGAGCGCGAGTTCCGGGTCGTAGTCGCGGGCTTCCGGGGCGACATACTCCCACTCGGTGAGCGGGATGTACGGCGGGTTGGAGATGACGAGGTCGACCTGGCCGTCGAGCTCGGGGAGCGCGTCACGGGCGTCGCCCCGGGAGAGCTTGACCCTGGACCCCTCGACGTTCTTCCGCGTCCACTTCAGGGCGTCCTCGGAGAGCTCCACGGCGTGCACGCGCGAGCGCGGGACCTCCTGGGCGAGCGCGAGGGCGATGGCGCCCGATCCGGTGCACAGATCGACGATCAGCGGCTCGACCACGTCCATGGCGCGCACGGCGTCTATGGCCCATCCGACGACCGACTCGGTCTCCGGCCTCGGTACGAAGACACCGGGGCCGACCTGCAGCTCCAGATACCGGAAGTAGGCGTGTCCGGTGATGTGCTGGAGCGGCTCGCGGGCCTCGCGCCGGGCGACCGTCTCCCAGTAGCGGGCGTCGAAGTCGGCGTCCTTGACCGAGTGCAGCTCACCGCGCTTCACGCCGTGCACGAAGGCGGCGAGCTCCTCCGCGTCGTTGCGCGGCGAGGGCACGCCGGCGTCGGCGAGGCGCTGGGTGGCCTGGGCGACTTCCGCGAGCAGCACGCTGCGGGGGTTCGGGGGTCGCCCCCCAATATGTTGCTGCACGCTGGTCCTCCGGGACGGTCGTGAAGGGTCGTACGGGGGTGGCTTACGCGGCGGCGAGCTTGGCTGCGGAGTCGGCGTCGACGCAGGCCTGGATGACCGGGTCGAGTTCGCCGTCGAGCACCTGGTCCAAGTTGTACGCCTTGAAGCCGACGCGGTGGTCCGAGATCCGGTTTTCCGGGAAGTTGTACGTACGGATCTTCTCGGAGCGGTCGACGGTGCGGACCTGGCTGCGGCGGGCGTCCGCGGCCTTGCTCTCCGCCTCTTCCTGGGCCGCCGCGAGGAGCCTGGAGCGCAGAATGCGCATCGCCTGCTCCTTGTTCTGCAGCTGGCTCTTCTCGTTCTGGCAGGAAGCGACCACTCCGGTGGGCACGTGCGTGATGCGCACCGCGGAGTCGGTGGTGTTGACGGACTGGCCGCCGGGCCCGGAGGAGCGGTAGACGTCGATCCGCAGGTCGTTCGCGTGGATCTCGACGTCGATCTCCTCGGCCTCGGGCGTCACCAGGACACCGGCGGCGGAGGTGTGGATGCGCCCCTGGGACTCGGTGGAGGGCACGCGCTGCACGCGGTGCACGCCGCCCTCGTACTTCAGCCGCGCCCAGACGCCCTGGCCGGGCTCGGTCGCGCCGTTGCCGCCCTTGGTCTTCACGGCGACCTGGACGTCCTTGTAGCCGCCGAGCTCGGACTCGGTGGAGTCGATGATCTCGGTCTTCCAGCCGACGCGCTCGGCGTACCGCAGGTACATGCGCAGGAGGTCGCCCGCGAACAGGGCGGACTCGTCGCCGCCCGCGCCCGCCTTGATCTCCAGGATGACGTCCTTGTCGTCGGACGGGTCCCGGGGCACGAGCAGCAGCCGCAGCTTCTCGGTGATCTCCTCGCGCTGCCGTTCCAGGTCCTTGACCTCGGCGATGAAGTCGGGGTCGTCGGCCGCGAACTCGCGCGCGGTCTCGATGTCGTCCCCGGTCTGCTTCCAGGACCGGTACGTCGTGACGATCGGGGTCAGCTCGGCGTAGCGCTTGTTCAGCTTGCGCGCGTTGGCCTGGTCGGCGTGGACCGACGGGTCGGCGAGCTTCTTCTCGAGATCGGCGTGTTCGCCGATCAGTTCCTCGACCGCCTCGAACATTCGGGGGCTCCTGGTTATCTACGCGGTGGTTCTAGGCGAATTGGCTGCGGGACGGCAAAAGCGCCGGTCCCGGCCACCCCCTCGCGAGGGCGGCCGACGACCGGCGCAGTGGCTCGCTACTTCTTGGCAGCCGCAGCCTTGCCGAAGCGGGCCTCGAAGCGGGCCACGCGGCCACCGGTGTCGAGGATCTTCTGCTTGCCCGTGTAGAACGGGTGGCACTCGGAGCAGACCTCGGCACGCACGGTGCCGCTGGAGATCGTGCTGTGGGTGGTGAACGACGCGCCACAGGTGCAGCTGACCTGGGTCTCGACGTACTCGGGGTGGATGTCGCGCTTCAAGGTGTCTCCTAGTTTCGGGAGGGCGCCGGGTCGTACGCGCGGATTGCTCGTACGTGAACCGGGGCCGACGTACCAGTCTGCCAGGACCGGCCGTATCTCCCAAAACCGGGGTAGGTGCCGATCTATTCCCCGCGGGACCCGCACGGAGCCCGCGCCGCCGCTCAGTGGCTGGCGACCACGTCGCCCGCGTCGCCCTTGTCGCCCGCGGACTGGTCGGTGGCGGACTTGGGGATGGGCTTGTCGGCCCGGAGGGCGTCCCAGACCTCCTGGTCGGCCTTCTCCAGGGGAAGCACGCGGTTGGGGTCGTTCGGGTCGTACTGGATGGGCAGCGTGACCATCTTCATGTCGCCCGCGCCGATGCCCTTGAGTCCGTTGGCGAAGCTCGCGAGCGACTTGACGTCGTTCAGGTCGGAGTCGGTGGTGATGGCGCTGGTCGCGTCGTTCGCCAGGTCGTACATCTTCTTCGGGTTGCCGAAGACCCCGACGTCCTTGACCTGGTCGAGCAGCGCCTTGATGAAGGCCTGCTGGAGCTGGATGCGGCCGAGGTCGCTGCCGTCGCCGACGCCGTGCCGGGTGCGGACCAGGCCGAGGGCCTGCTCGCCGGTGAGCGAGTGCTTGCCGGCTTCCAGGTCGAGGTGGCTGTCCTTGTCGTGGATGGCCTTCTTGGTGGTGATGTCGACGCCACCGAGGGTGTTGATGAGCTTCTTGAAGCCCGTGAAGTCGACCTCGAGGTAGTGGTCCATCCTGATGCCGGACATCGTCTCGACGGTCTTGACGGCGCAGGCGGGGCCGCCGACCTCGTACGCCGTGTTGAACATCTGCCGCTGACCGCCCGGGTCGGTCCTGCCGTCGTCGGTCTTGCACGAGGGCCGGGATATGAGGGTGTCGCGGGGTATGGAGACGATGCTGGCCTTCTTGTGGCCCTTGTAGACGTGCACGATCATCGCCGTGTCGGAGCGGGCGGCGCCCTCGTCCTTGCCGTACTTGGCGTTGTCGCCGGAGCGCGAGTCGGAGCCGAGGACGAGGATGTCCTGGGAGCCGTTGTCGATGTCCAGGGGGCGGTCGTCGCCGAGCGCGGCGTTGATGTCGACGCCGTTGATGTTGCCGTTGAGCTTGAAGTACAGGAAGCCCGCGCCCACTCCCCCGAGGACGACCACCGAGGCGGCGGTCCACGCCGTGACGACGAGCGCCTTGCTGCGCTTGCGGGGCTTGCGGCGTCGGCCGCCGCCGCCGCGGGAGCGCTGCGGCTTTCCCTCGGCCGTGCCCGCGGACATGCTCTCGTCGGTCATGCGCTCCTCAAGTCCTCGTCGGTCGTACCCCCTGCTTTCAGGGCCAGGCGCGGTCTGTCGTCACTTGTCAGACGGCGAATCCGCTTGAAGGGTTGCACAGCGCTCTGTGCGCGCCCCGGGTACCACCGGTCACGCCCCGTGTACCCCTGCCCCTGGATTTCAGCCCTCACCTGCGGCTTTTTCCGCCACCGGGCTACGGCCCGTGACCGTGAGAATCTCTTATGCGTGTGGCCAAGGTCTCGCCTGCCACAGGCGCACCAAAAGGGCCGCCCCGTCACGGCTGTGACGGGGCGGCCCTTTGGAACGCTGCGGACGACTAGTCGTTGCCGTTGCCCGGCGCCGGGGTCGTCTTCTGGATCTGCAGCAGGAACTCGCCGTTCGACTTCGTCTGCTTCATCTTGTCCAGGAGCAGCTCGATCGCCTGCTGCTGGTCGAGCGCGTGCAGCACACGACGCAGCTTCCAGGTGATGGCGAGCTCGTCGCTGCCGAGCAGGATCTCTTCCTTGCGGGTGCCGGACGCGTCCACGTCCACCGCCGGGAAGATGCGCTTGTCGGCGAGCTTGCGGTCGAGCTTGAGCTCGGCGTTGCCGGTGCCCTTGAACTCCTCGAAGATGACCTCGTCCATGCGCGAACCGGTGTCGACGAGCGCGGTGGCGAGGATGGTCAGCGAGCCGCCGTCCTCGATGTTGCGCGCGGCACCGAAGAAGCGCTTGGGCGGGTACAGCGCCGTCGAGTCGACACCACCGGACAGGATGCGGCCGGAGGCCGGGGCGGCGAGGTTGTACGCACGGCCCAGACGCGTGATCGAGTCGAGCAGCACGACGACGTCGTGACCCAGCTCCACCAGACGCTTGGCGCGCTCGATGGCGAGCTCGGCGACCGTGGTGTGGTCCTCGGCGGGACGGTCGAAGGTCGAGGAGATGACCTCGCCCTTCACCGACCGCTGCATGTCGGTGACCTCTTCCGGACGCTCGTCGACCAGGACGACCATCAGGTGGCACTCGGGGTTGTTCACCGTGATCGCGTTGGCGATCGCCTGCATGATCATGGTCTTGCCGGTCTTCGGCGGGGCCACGATCAGACCGCGCTGCCCCTTACCGATGGGCGCGACGAGGTCGATGATGCGGGTGGTGAGCACGCCCGGGTCGGTCTCCAGGCGGAGCCTGTCCTGCGGGTACAGGGGCGTCAGCTTGCTGAACTCCGGCCGCCCGCGCCCGGATTCGGGCGCCATGCCGTTCTGCGAGTCCAGGCGGACCAGCGCGTTGAACTTCTCGCGGCGCTCGCCGTCCTTGGGCTGGCGGACCGCACCGGTGACGTGGTCACCCTTGCGCAGGCCGTTCTTGCGGACCTGGGCGAGGGAGACGTACACGTCGTTGGGACCGGGGAGGTAGCCCGACGTACGGATGAACGCGTAGTTGTCGAGGATGTCCAGGATGCCCGCGACGGGGATCAGGACGTCGTCGTCGGCGACCTGCGGCTCGTTGCCGAAGCCCTGCTCGTCACGGCCACGGCGCCCGCGCCGGTCGCGGTAGCGGCCGCGACGGCCGCGCCGGCCGCCCTCGAAGTCGTCGTCGTCCTGCGGACCGTTGTCACGCTGGCGGTCCTGGCGGTCCTGACGGTTGCCGCCCTGCTGCTGGCGGTCCTGACGCTCCTGGCGGTTGTCCTGACGGCCGCCGCCCTGCTGGTCGTCGCCCTTGTTGCCGCGGCGGTCGCGGTCACGGCTACGGCCCTGGCGGTCACGGCGCTCGCGGCGGCCCTCGGCGTTGTTGTCGCCGGAGTTGTCGCCGCCCTTGTCGCCCTTGGCCTCGGACGCGTCGCCCTTGGCGTCGGCCTTCGACTCGCCCTTGGCCTCGGCGGTGACCGTCTCCGGGCTGCCCGCCTCGGCGGTGGCGCGGCGCCGGCGGCGCTCGCCGGACGGCTGCTCGTCGCCGCCGCGGTCGCCCTCGCCCGAGCGGGCGGGGCCACCGGCCGGCTGGCCGGGGATGTCGATCTGCTGCTGGGCGGCCTTGTCGGCCTTGGCGCCCTCGGCCTTGGCGGCGCTCGCCTTGCCCGCGGGCTCGGCGGCGTCCTCGCCCGTACGGGCCTTCGAGGTCGCCCGGCGCTTGGGCTTGGTCTCGGTGGTGTCTCCGGAAGCCGCGGCGTTCTTCGCCGGGGCCCCGCCCCCTGCCTGCGCCTCCTTGATGACCTCGATCAGCTGGCTCTTGCGCATGCGCCCGGTGCCCTTGATCCCAAGGCCCGATGCGACCTGCTGCAGTTCCGCCAGCACCATGCCCTCGAGGCCGGTGCCGCGGCGCCGCCGGGACCCGGCCGAAGCACCGGTGGCAGGCGCCGCAGAGGCGTCCGTGGCGGGCGTGTCGGCAGTCACGCCCATCAGATCGGTGGTGTCGCTCACGAAGGGTCCTTCCCTGGAGCGGGCGTCGGCCTGTCTGGCTCGGCGACCGGTTGTGCTGTCCGGCGGTCGGTCCTTGCTTTCCTGTGGACCGTGCCGGGGCGGTGGTCCGCCAACGCGGCGGAAGAATTCATTGGTGATGGCGATTCCCGGTGCGGTGCCACTGAGGTGCGGTGTCACTCGGCTCGGTCACGCCGGTTCCGGAGCGTGCTCAGGACCGCTCAGTGCGGGGCACGAAGCAGTTTGGGGGGCTCCCGGAAGAATGGTTGTCCCGGACGGGGACACAAAGCACCTCGCCATGGTGAGGTCGGGTGCAGACTTGAGATTAACACTACCGGATCCAACAAACATTCCCCCTCTCGGGATCGGGACACCCCGAAATCCCTGTGTTCACTGCGTCAGGGCGCAAGCGGCAGCACGCTCGCTCCCGTGGCGTCGAGCGCCAGGCGGTTGGCCGCCCAGCCCTCCCCCGCCAGGCGTGCGACCTTGTCGGCCGCACTGTCTTCGACCAGCGCGAGGACCGTGGGGCCCGCGCCGGAGATCACCGCGGGCACGCCGTCGGCGCGCAGCCGCTCCACCAGGGCCGTGCTCTCCGGCATGGCCGGGGCGCGGTAGTCCTGATGCAGACGGTCCTCGGTGGCGGCGAGCAGCAGCTCGGGACGCCTGGTCAGGGCCTCGACGAGCAGGGCCGCGCGGCCCGCGTTGGCGGCCGCGTCGACGTGCGGGACGGTGCGCGGGAGCAGGCCGCGCGCCGTCTCGGTGAGTACGGGCTTTCCCGGTACGAAAACCACTGGAACGACGGAATCGGCCGGGTCCATCCGGATCGCCCGCGCCGTCCCGCCATCCATCCAGGAGAGCGTGAAGCCGCCGAGCAGACAGGCGGCGACGTTGTCGGGGTGGCCCTCGATCTCGGTGGCGAGTTCGAGCAGCGCGGCGTCGTCCAGCCTGGCCTCGCCGCCTATCGTCACGGCGCGCGCGGCGACGATGCCCGCGCAGATGGCGGCGGAGGACGAGCCGAGGCCGCGGCCGTGCGGGATGCGGTTGGCGCAGACGATCTCGAGGCCGCGCGGCTGCCCGCCGAGCAGGTCGAAGGCGGTGCGCAGGGACCGTACGAGCAGGTGGGACTCGTCGCGCGGGAGGTTGTCGCTGCCCTCCCCTGCGATGTCGATGTTCAGGCCGGAGTCGGCCACCCGGACGACCACGTCGTCGTACAGCCCCAGCGACAGGCCCAGGGCGTCGAAGCCAGGGCCGAGGTTGGCGCTGGTGGCGGGGGTGCGCACCCGGACGGCGGCGGCGCGGAAAGCGGGACCGGCCATCGCTCGATGACTCTCCTTGAGCTGCGTGTTTTTTGAGGCTCCGTATTTTTCAGTACGTGCCACATGTACGGAACACCCGAAGGCCGTTGACCACGGCGGCACCGCGGCATATGCGGCGGGGCGGGTTCGGTACAGCCTATCGAAGGAAGGTTCTGTGGCGACATAGGGCGCACAGGAGGCGCACGATGCGTGTCGTAAGCCCCCTGTGCCACCCCCTGTACGGAGTTGCGGGTTCCGCCCGCGGTCGCGCGAGCGGTTACGCGAGGCCGAGCCGCTCGGCCGCGGCGGCGGCGTCGACCGGGACGGTGACCGGCTGCGGAGCGCCCGCGACGGCCCAGTCCGGGTCCTTGAGGCCGTTGCCGGTCACGGTGCAGACGATCTTCTGGCCCTTGTCGACCTTGCCCTGCTCGGCCGCCTTCAGCAGACCGGCGACGGACGCGGCCGACGCGGGCTCGACGAAGACACCCTCCTGGGACGCCAACAGCTTGTAGGCGCGCAGGATCTCACGGTCCGTCACCTCGTCGATGAGGCCGCCGGACTCGTCGCGCGCGGCGAGCGCGTGCTGCCAGGACGCGGGGTTGCCGATGCGAATCGCCGTGGCGATCGTCGAGGGGTCCTTGACGACCTCGCCGCGCACGATGGGCGCGGAACCGGAGGCCTGGAAGCCCCACATCCGGGGGGTACGGGTCGACACCGCGTCGGCCGCGTACTCCTTGTAGCCCTTCCAGTAGGCGGTGATGTTGCCGGCGTTGCCGACGGGAAGGACGTGGAGGTCGGGGGCGTCGCCGAGCGCGTCGACGATCTCGAACGAGGCGGTCTTCTGGCCCTCGATGCGGAACGGGTTCACCGAATTGACCAGCGCCACCGGGTAGTTCTCCGACAGCGCTCGAGCCAGGTTCAAGCAGTCGTCGAAGTTGCCGTCGACCTGGAGGATCTTCGAGCCGTAGACGAGCGCCTGGCCCATCTTGCCGAGCGCGATCTTGCCCTGCGGCACGAGGACGGCGCAGACCATCCCGGCGCGTACGGCGTAGGCGGCGGCGGACGCCGACGTGTTGCCGGTCGAGGCGCAGATGACGGCCTTCGCGCCCTCCTCCTTGGCCTTGGTGATCGCCATGGTCATGCCGCGGTCCTTGAAGGACCCCGTGGGGTTGGCACCCTCGACCTTGAGGTGGACCTCGCAGCCGGTGCGCTCGGAGAGCACCTGTGCGGGCACGAGCGGCGTACCGCCCTCGCGGAGCGTCACGACCGGCGTGGTGTCGGAGACCGGAAGACGGTCCCGGTACTCCTCGATGATTCCGCGCCACTGGTGGGTCATTGCTGCTTACTCCCCTTCAACCCGCATGATGCTGGCGACACCACGCACGGTGTCGAGATTGCGCAACGCCTCGACGGTGCCGGTGAGGGCGGCGTCGGGCGCGCGGTGGGTGACGACGACGAGGGAGGCCTCGCCGTCCTTGCCCGTCTGACGGACCGTATCGATCGATACGCCGTGCTCGGCGAAGACCGTCGCGACCTGGGCGAGCACGCCCGGCTTGTCGGCCACGTCGAGGCTGATGTGGTAGCGCGTGACGACCTCGCCCATGGAGCTCACGGGCAGCTGCGTGTACGCGGAGTCGCCGGGCCCGGTGGCCTCGGCGAGCTTGTTGCGGCAGACGGCGACGAGGTCGCCGAGGACCGCGGACGCGGTGGGCGAGCCGCCCGCGCCGGGCCCGTAGAACATGAGCTGCCCGGCGGCCTCCGCCTCGACGAAGACGGCGTTGTACGCGCCGCGCACCGAGGCGAGGGGGTGGCTGAGCGGGATCATCGCGGGGTGCACGCGCGCGGTGACGGACCCGCCGTGGGCGGCGCGCTCGCAGATGGCCAGGAGCTTGATGGTGCAGCCCATGCGTTTGGCGGACGCGAAGTCGGCGGCGGTGACCTCGGTCATGCCCTCGCGGTAGACGTCATCGAGGCGCACGCGCGTGTGGAACGCGATCCCGGCGAGGATGGCGGCCTTGGCGGCGGCGTCGAAGCCTTCGACGTCGGCGGTCGGGTCGGCCTCGGCGTACCCGAGCGCGGTCGCCTCGTCGAGGGCCTCCTGATAGCCCGCCCCGGTCGTGTCCATCGCGTCGAGGATGAAGTTCGTCGTCCCGTTCACGATGCCCAGGACGCGGTTGACCTTGTCCCCGGCGAGGGACTCGCGCAGCGGCCGGATCAGCGGGATCGCACCGGCGACGGCGGCCTCGTAGTAGAGGTCCCGCCCGTGCTCGACGGCGCTGGCGTGCAGCGCGGCGCCGTCCTGCGCGATGAGCGCCTTGTTCGCGGAGACGACCGACGCACCGTGCTCGAAGGCGGTGGTGATGAGGGTCCTCGCGGGCTCGATGCCGCCGATCACCTCGACGATGACGTCGATGTCGCCCCGCTTGACCAGCGCGGTCGCGTCGGTGGTGATGAGCGAGGGATCGATTCCCTCACGCACCTTGGAGGGGCGGCGGACGGCGACCCCGGCGAGCTCCACCGGGGCGCCGATCCTGGCTGTGAGGTCGTCGGCGTGCGTCGTCATGATGCGCGCCACCTCTGAGCCGACGACCCCACAGCCCAGCAGCGCCACCTTCAGCGGACGCGTACGCATCATCCGACCTCACTTCTCATACATCTACGGTGGGACCAGTCTCACCCACCGGAACGGACTTTCCGTCCATCGTCCGGATCGTGAGACGTCTATTCCATTATGCGATTGATTATCCGACGTCGAGACGCAGGAGATCGTCCTCCGTCTCGCGCCGGACGATCACCCGCGCCGCACCGTCCTTGACGGCGACGACGGGCGGGCGGAGCGCGTGGTTGTAGTTGCTCGCCATCGAGCGGCAGTACGCGCCGGTCGCGGGCACGGCGATCAGGTCGCCGGGCGCCAGGTCGGCCGGAAGGAAAGCATCGCGTACGACGATGTCCCCACTCTCGCAGTGCTTGCCGACGACGCGCACCAGGACGGGCTCGGCGTCGGAGGAGCGGGAGACGAGCGCGACGGTGTACTCGGCGTCGTACAGCGCGGTGCGGATGTTGTCGGACATGCCGCCGTCCACGGACACGTACGTCCGCAGCCCTTCGAGGGGCTTGATCGTGCCGACCTCGTAGAGGGTGAAAGCGGTCGGGCCGACGATGGCGCGCCCCGGCTCGACGGAGATCCGGGGCGTACGCAGGTTCGCGGCCGCGCACTCGCGCGAGACGATCTCGTTCAGCGCCTTCGCGATCTCGTGCGGCTCGCTGGGGTCGTCCTCGGAGGTGTACGCGATGCCGAGCCCGCCGCCGAGGTCGATCTCGGGCAGCTCCACGCCGTGCTCGTCCCGCACCTCGGCGAGCAGCTGCACCACGCGCCGCGCGGACACCTCGAACCCGGCCATGTCGAAGATCTGCGAGCCGATGTGGCTGTGGATGCCGATGAGTTCGAGCCCGTCGAGCTTGAGGGCGCGCCGCACGGCCTCGGCGGCCTGCCCGCCGGCCAGCGCGATCCCGAACTTCTGGTCCTCGTGCGCGGTGGCGATGAACTCGTGGGTGTGCGCCTCGACGCCGACGGTCACCCGGATCTGCACGGGCTGCCGCTTGCCGTGCCGCTCCGCGATGTGCGCGACGCGCACGATCTCCTGGAAGGAGTCGAGCACGATGCGCCCGACACCGGCCACCACGGCCCGCTCGATCTCGTCCGGGGTCTTGTTGTTGCCGTGGAAGGCGATGCGCTCGGCGGGCATGCCCGCGTCGAGGGCGGTGGCGAGCTCACCGGCGCTGCACACGTCCAGGTTGAGCCCTTCCTCGTGCAGCCACCGCACGACGGCCCGCGACAGGAACGCCTTGCCTGCGTAGAAGACGTCGGCGTCGTCGCCGAAGGCGTCGCGCCAGGCCTGGCAGCGGGCGCGGAAGTCGGCCTCGTCGACGAAGTACGCCGGGGTGCCGAACTCCTCGGCGAGCCGGGTCACCGGGATGCCGGCCGTGCTGACGACGCCGTCGGCGGAGCGGGTGACGGTGCGGGACCACACCTTGGGGTCCAGCGCGTTGAGGTCGGCGGGCGGCGCGCTGTAGTGACCCTCGGGGTACACGTCGGCGTGGCGGGGGCCGGCGGGGTGTGCGGAACGGCTCATGGCTCTGTCGTCTCGTCTCTCACGTATGTCACATCCGTAGCACTCATCGCGTCGGACTCGTCCTCTGGCTCACGGATGTCACAGCTGTTCGGGTGCGCTGATGCCGAGCAGGGACAGGCCACCGGCCAGCACCGTCCCGGCGGCTTCGGCGAGCGCGAGCCGGGCGCGGTGGGCGGCCGAGGGTTTCTCGTCACCCAGCGGCAGGACGGTCCCCTGCAGGGCGAGAACCTCGTCGGCGGTGGCCACGAGGTGCCGGGCGAGGCGGTCCGGTGCGCGGTGGCGCGCCGCGGCGGCGAGGACGGCCGGGTAGGCCTCGATCTGCCGCAGCAGCTCGGTCGCGTCGACCTCGCCGTCCCCGGGGACGGCGCCGAAGCCGAGGTCGGCGGCGTTGTGCACAAGCCTCCGACAGCGGGCGTGCGCGTACCGGACGCGGAAGAGGGGGTTGCCCTCCCGCTGCACGAGGTGCGCGTCGCCGCCCTGCTCGGAGGTGACGCGGGGGTGGTCGTGCGCGGCGGGATGCAGCAGCGCCCACCGTCCGGCGTCCCGGCCGAGGCGCAGGACGGCTCCCGCCGGGGCGGGGACGGGGCGCAGCGTGGGAAGCGGCTCGGGCGGCCGACCGTGCCCGTCGACGCGTACGCCGAGACCGCCCTCCCCCACCGTGCTGGTCCACGCGGGTTCCGGCGCGGCGTCACACGTCACACGGACGAGGACGCCTTGCGAGCGCAGAATCCGCCGGGCACTGTCGGCGACGACGACGGCCCGGACCTCGTGCGGCACGTGGATCTGGGCGAGCTCCCCGGTGTCGGGGTGGACGTGCCCGTAGCAGCGCCCCTGCTCCAGCACGTCGCGCACGAGCGCTTCGGCCGCTTCGCCGGGCGCCCCCGCGAGCGTGATGTTGAGGAACCCGCCCCCGGTGATGTCCACCCCAGCGATCCCGGGCTCGTCGACGAGCCGCGCGGACAGCACCTCGGCGACCTGCCGCGGCGGCCGCCCGACGGCACCGGCGATCTGCAGGGCGAGGTTGGTGGCGTAGTCCCCACACCCCCCGGGCCGCGGCCGCTCGACCCGCACGCGCCCGTCACCGAAGGCCGCGACATCCCCCCGAAGCTCCCCGGCATCGACGGCATGGCGCATGGCGCGCAGCACGGTGCGGGAGAGCTCGACGGGGGTCACGGCACCAGCGTATGGGAGGAGGGGGGTGGGGACGCGAGTCGGTTTGGCGGATGGTCCGGGATGTGGACGGGGCGTTGCCCCCCGGGGAGGGACGGCTCAGCCTCCGGGGTGTGCGGCGCGCTCGGTCTCGCCGGCGCAGCCGGAGCCCGCTTCTCCGGATCCATTGCCCCGGCACTCGCTCCCTACGGACCCGCGCTCACGCTCACGTACGTGCCCCGGGTGAGCCGGACAGCTCTGCTGCCCCTGCTGCCCCTGGCGCCCCTGTTGTCCGTACTGCTGCCCCAGATGGCCTTGGCGCCCGAGCCCGGCGCTGTCCCCGCTCTCCGCACTGTCCGCCCCCTCCATCAACTGCTGCACGATCCCGACGAGTTCGCTGGGTTCGAAGGGCTTGGCGAGAAACGCGTCGACGCCGACCTCGAGACCGTTCTCGACCTCGTACTGCGTACACGCACTGATGACGACGATCGGCAGATGGCGGGTCCCCGCGTCGGACCGCAACCGCGCCGCGGTCCGGAGCCCGTCGAGCCGGGGCATCACGACGTCGAGGGTGACCACATCGGGCTGGACCTGCTGCACGACGTCCAGGCACTCGACACCGTCGGCCGCGGTCACGACCTCGAAGCCCTCCAGCTCGAGGTTGACCCTGATCAGTTGCCGGATGACCTTGTTGTCGTCCACAACAAGCACGCGGCCGGGCACGCCTGGCACACCTCGAGAGTAGGTCCGCGCCCACGGCCGCGTCCCGGTTTTCCCCACTTCCGCCCCGCGCGCGGTGCCTGCGGGGGCCGGCGCAGGAGGGCGGGGGAGGCGCCGCCGAGCCTCCCTCGGGGACAACGAAATACCTGTTCATGGGGAGCCCCGGAGAGCTGGTAGGGTTCTACCCGTCGCCGCGCAAGCGGGTCGATACGCCCCCGTAGCTCAGGGGATAGAGCAACGGCCTCCGGAGCCGTGTGCGCAGGTTCGAATCCTGCCGGGGGCACTCGCCAGACCACCTACGAAAATCCGTAGGTGACCAGGGCGGATGCCGACACGAGAGAGCGGGAGTCAGTCTCACTGACTCCCGCTCTTTCTCGTTGCCTCTCAGTGTTCACGCACTATTTGCGATACGCCTCGACACAGCGCTCAGGGGTCCTTCCGGTTCCTGCCATCCGGGGTGCCCCCCTGCGCAATGACGCTGGCGGCCACGGCATCGAGTGCCTGCACCGCCGCCTCCGGACCGTCACCCTCCACAGCCTCGGGGACATTGCGATATGCGATGTAGTTGCCTGGGTGCACCAGGCGATCAGCGTGCCATGTGAAGGCAATGAGCTGACGCCAACCCTCCTCGTGCCCCACAAGCGCTTCGATCACGACTCGATACGGGCGCGCTTCCGGGACGAAATGGCGAGGCTTACTCGTACCGAACTCGATGAACAACTGCTCAGCCGTCCTACCTGGTACCGCAAAGGCAGCGGGCATCTTCACCTCATCGTTTTCGTCGGGACGGAGGTGGGACCGCGACGATGTCCACGGCAATGGCGTCGTTGACGCCAGTTCGTCGTCATGGAAGGCAAGCCGCAAGTCTCGGACGACAAGCGGCTTGGCGCCCGTGTTGTAGAGAACAACAGGGAAGCGGAGACGCGACTGACTGACCGTCACGGCCCCGGCGAAGGTGAGAGGCTCCCAAGACTTCAGCCGGCCTTGTCGTGCATTGAGCCACCAAAACGAGGCGACCGTGAACACAAGGGCACAGGCCGCGACGAAAGCAGCGGCTGGCAGGGACGACTGTTGCTCCGTAATGACCGCCAGTGAAAACATGGCACGAGTCTGCCAGTTTGAGTCGATCCTCGAAGAGCTCTCGGCCTTTTCCACGCGACCGTTAGCACTCGTCGAACGCTACATCGGAGGGCGCGAGCGACCATTAGGCAACGTCGCCATCGTCTTCTAAAGCAGCCGAGATTTTCGAGTTGGCCATTTCCTTGTGCCCATCGATACAGCCGTGGTACCGACGGTGTTTCACCTCCGGGGAGTTGCCGACCCGCCGGGCCACTTCCGCGATCGGGACTCCCGCGTTCAGCCACCGCGTGATGCACGCGTGCCGCAGGTCGTACGGGCGTCCGGCCAACGGCGAATCGACGCGCTCAGGCGGGATGGCGAAGCCTCGCTTCCTCCCACACACGCCAGTACGTGGATGAGCCGACGACTCCCCCGCGCTCGTTTCCGAACACCCGTCCTTCGGTGGCGGTCCCGAACTCCTTCAGGTGGGCCCGGAGGATGGCGACCAGGAGAGGCGGGACTTAGCGGAGACGGGACGTGTCTCCCGCAGCGTCAGCGTGCCCCACCCTGCGTCCGGCAGGTAGCAGTCTGCGCCCCTCAGCCCAACCGCCTCTGCGGGCCTGAGCCCCGCGTAGTAGTACAGCACGTCCTCGAACACCTGAAGGTCGACCAGGTCGGCAACCGGCCTGCGTGACGATAACCGGCACGGATACGCCGAGTGTTGTCACCGCCGATCCGGCCGCTCCCACCAGCCAGCGCACAACGGTCGGGCGCGGCTACGTGGCGCCTCGTCTCGCACTATCTGCGATACAGGTAGGCATCGACTATCTGTCACGATCAAGGAACCTGCTGCTCAGGCCGCATTCACAAGCCGAAATCTGATTGTGCTCCGGAGCCGTGTACGCAGGTTCGAACCCTGCCGGGCCACCTTGTATTAGGTGTCCAAGACCCCGTCACCAGTGGAAACGCTGAGGCCGGGGTCTTCGCGTATCTACGGGCACCCCCGGGCAGCTCCCGCCGAACGCCGAAGACCCCGGAAACATCCAAGGGCCCGCCATGGTGGCGCACCCGGTACCGTCACGGAGTCGACAGACTCCGCTGATCGCGTGGCAATTCCGAAACTCGGGCGCCCGATCACGCCGGAGGGGTGGCGCGCATAGGGCCGCCTGTGCGGTCGACCTCGGAGAGTGCCTTCTTGGTGATGACCTTGGACAGGTATCCGGAGCCGAACGCGATGTTCATCACGACATACCAAAACTTCTCCGCTCCCGTCATCTCGGTGAGACCGTATTCGCTGAGCGCCTTCTTGGCCGGGACCTTTGCGAAGTAGGACGCCCCAAAGGTGATGCATCCGAGGATGTACCAGAAGCTTTCAGCGCTCGTGGGGTGACCATTGCCGAGAGTCTGTTGCGTCATGGGGCTACCTCCGAACGCTGGCCGGTTCGACCGGGTCTAGGGCTCCATCTTGCGCCTGCTTGATGGACATGCGGCCCAGCCGTCTGCTGTCTGTTACAGACGCGCTCCGGCGGCAGGGGGAAAGTCAGCCTCGCCTCAGTCGTTGTGGGCCCGTTCGCGGGGCTCTTCGTTCTCCTCCCTCATCGCTTTCGTCTCGCTCTTGAGGATGCGGAGGGATTTGCCCAGTGAGCGGGCCGTGTCCGGGAGGCGTTTGGAGCCGAACACGATGATGACCACCAGCGCCACGATCAGTAGGTGCCAGGGCTCCAGGGCGTTGCGGATCACTGTTGGTCCTCCGGCTTCTCGGCGGTGCACGGGAAGTGATAGTTGCTATATTGCGCAACTGTACAACCATGGAGCGACGGGGCGGCAGTGAGGTGTGGTGGGCAGATGGGTGGGGTTCGGCGTAAGCGGGGGCGGGCTCGGCGGCGGAGGCGGGTGGGGCTTGGTGTCGTGGGGGTGCTGGTGGGGGTGGTCGTCGGCGGGGGTGGCTGGGTCTATCTGAAGTTGAACGGGAGCATCGAGACCTTCAGCGCCGACGGGGTGTCCGGGGACCGGCCACCGGCCGGGAGTTCGCGGGGGCAGAACGTTCTCGTCATCGGGTCCGACGCGCGGACCGGAGGCAACCGTGCGCTCGGCGGCGGGGATGCGGATGACGTCGGGCGGTCCGACACCGCCTTCCTGCTGCACGTCTACGCCGACCGGCAGCACGCCGTCGCCGTCTCCATACCCCGTGACGCCCTCGTCGACATACCGCCCTGCAAGCTGCCGGACGGGAAGTGGACCGAGCCGCAGCGTCACGTGATGTTCAACGCCGCGTACTCCGTCGGGGAGACCGCCCAAGGGAATCCCGCCTGCACGCAGAACACCGTGGAGAAGCTGAGCGGGCTACGGGTGGATCACACCGTCGTCGTCGATTTCAAAGGGTTCTCCGAACTTACCGATGTCGTCAGGGGCGTTGACGTCTGTCTGCCCAAGGATCTCTACGAAGGCGACCTCAATCCCCATCGCGGCAGCCCCGGCAGGCGCGTGTTCCGCAAAGGGGTGCAGAAGGTTTCCGGGCAGCGTGCCCTGGACTACGTACGCATTCGGCACGGCATCGGCGACGGGTCCGACATCGGGCGCATCAAGCGTCAACAGGCATTCGTGAGCAGTCTGTTGAAGAAGGTGAAAGGGGAAGGCCTCAGTCCCGGGAATCTGTTTCCCCTCGCCGATGCCGCCGTTCACTCCATGACCGTCGATCCCGGGCTCGGGTCCGCCGACAAGCTCATCTCCTTCGCCATGTCCCTGAAAGACATCGATCTGCACAACACCAAGTTCGTCACCCTTCCCTGGCGTTACGACGGCGCCCGCGTCGCCGTCGTCGAGCCCGATGCGTCGGAGCTGTGGGCTGCTTTGAAGAAGGACAAGGGGGTTGGGGGTGGTGAAGGTGATGCGGGTGGTGAAGGTGGTTCCCGGGGGGCCTCCGGAGAGGTTTCCGGAGAGGTTTCCGGAGAAGGTAGCGACGTCAGTGTTCTTAACGGCACCAGCGTTGACGGACTCGCCGCCAAGGCCGCCCGGTCGCTCACCTCGCACGGCTTCAACGTGACCGGCACCAGCACCGCCGCAGGGCAGGAACGCGCCACCACCGTGGTCGAGTACGGGGCCGGGAAAGGGATGAAAGCCCGGGCCCAGACCGTTGCCCGGCTCTTTCCCGGCGCCGAGGTGCGGGCAGTTGCCGAGGCGGGCGGGGTCAGGGTGGTCCTCGGGCAGTCGTACGCGCGGCCGTCCACGGCGGACGGTGCGGGTAGCGGTGGTCATCGGGGCAAGGCTCGGGCCGCCGATGACGGGCCCTGTTCCGATCTGTCCTACGGCTGAGCGGTGGAGCAGCGGCGCCGCAGCGTGTGCTTCAGGGTGGTCAGGGCCAGCGCGTACAGGGCCAGGACCGCGGCCAGGAGCAGGTAGTAGAGGGGCGGCAGCGGGGTCATCGCAAGGAGCGGGCCCAGGGGCGTGAGTGGGAGCAGGAGGCCCGTGACCGCCAGGGCTGTCGCCGCCCATGTGATCGGCGCGGGTCTGCCAGACCTGGCAGACCTGTCGGGGTTTCCGGGGTTGCCAGGCCTGTCGGGGTTGCCGGAGCCGGCGGGCCGCATGGTGCCGCGCGTCGTGCGCAGGAGCAGCATCACCAGTGCCTGGGTGAGCAGGTTCTCCGTGAACCAGCCCGAGTGAAACACCGATTCGTCCTCCGTGCCCGTCGGACCCGGCACCGCGAGCGCGAGGATCGCGAAGGTCGCCAGGTCCGCGACGGCGTTGAGGGCGCCGAAGCCCGTGATGAAGCGGAGGAACGCGCGCGGGCGCAGGGACGTGGGGCGGCGCAGGGCCTCGCGGGCGGGGCGTTCGTAGGCGAAGGCGAGTTGGGCCGCGTCGAAGCAGAGGTTCTGTGCCAGCACCTGTGCCGGGAGCATCGGCAGGAAGGGGAGCAGCAGACCCGCGGTGAGCATGGCTATGACGTTGCCGAGGTTCGAGGAGAGCGTGCTGCGCAGGTAGGTCGCGATGTTCGTGCCGGCGGCCCGGCCCGCCGTGACGGCGTGGTCGATCGCCGTCAAGCCTGCGGGGTCGGCGGGCGCCGTTTCCCCGGCGTCGCTCCCCGCACGCCTGGGCAGCACCAAATCCGCCGTCTCCCTCGCCACCGGAACCGCGTCGTGCGGTGCCACGCCCACGTCGGCCGCGCGCAGGGCCGGCAGGTCGTTGACGCCGTCGCCCAGGAAGCCCGTCGTGTGGCCGTGGGCGCGCAGGGCGGCCACGACGCGGGCCTTGTGCTCGGGCGTGCAGCGGGCGAAGACCGTGGTGCGGTGGGCCAGTTCGGAGAGGGCGGAGGGGGTGAGCCCCTCGATGTCGGCGGCGGTACGGACGTCTGCCTCGTCGACCTCCAGGCCCAGTTCACGGCAGGCGCGGGCCGCCGTGCCCGGGTGGTCGCCGGTCAGGATCTTGACCGTGACGCCCCGGTCCGCGAGGCCGCGCAGCGCCGGTCCCGCGGCGGGCGTCAACGCGTCCCGCAGGGTGACGAAGCCGCGAAAGGTCAGGCCCCGTACGTCCGCCGGGGTCCAGGCGCGGTGCCGTGCGGGGCGGTCGGCGGTGGCCACGGCCAGCAGGCGCAGGCCCGTCGCCGCGTGCCGGGCCGCGTCGGCGTGGAGGCGGGCGCGCTCCTCGGCGGGCAGGGCGCAGCGCTCCAGTACGTTCTCGACGGCGCCCTTGACCACCAGCGTGTGGACGCCGAGACCGGCGCCGGGGCGCGACACGACGGCCGTGGAGAGGCGGCGTACGGGGTCGAAGGGGAGAGCCTCTATGCCCTCGATGCCCTCGATGCCGTCGATGCCGTCGATGCCGTCGATGCCGTCGGCGCCCTCGTACTGCGTCGCCGTCTCCTCGTCGGCTGCGTCCAGGATCACCTCGTCCAGGGCGTCGGGCACGGGCAGGTCGGCGAGGTGGAGCGTCCACCAGGCGTTCACGGCCGCCCAGCGCAGCACCTCGGGGGCGTCCCGGCCCTCCGCGTCGACGGCCCGCTCGACGACCGGGCGGTCCTGGGTGAGCGTGCCGGTCTTGTCCACGCACAGGACGCCCATGGCGCCGAGGTCGTGCAGGGCGGGCAGCCGTCTGACGATGACGCCGTGGGTACGGGCGAGGCCTACGGCGGCCCGCGCCAGGCACGTGGTGACGACGACCGGCAGCATCTCGGGGGTGAGCCCGACCGCCACCGCCACGGCGAACGGCAGCGTCTCCAGGCCCCGGCCCCGCAGCGCGGCGTCCGCCATCAGCACCAGCGGGGGCGTCAGCAGCATGAAACGGATGAGGATCCAGGAAATGCCGTGCACGGAGCGGTCGAAGGCGCTGGGAGGGATCGGGGCTTCCCTCGGTGGGGCGGGTGCCTCGCGCGGTCGGGTGGGTGGTGCGGCGCCACTGGCCTCTCCGGCGGCTCCGGCAACTCCCTCGACGGCTCCGCCCGCTCCGACGATCCCGGCCGCTCCGCCCGCTCCGACGGTCCCGGCCGCTCCGCCCGCTCCGGCAAGCGCCGCGTACCCCGCCGCGAAGCGCGTCCCGCTCCCCGTCGCCGTCACCACCGCCGTCCCGCTGCCCGCCGTGACACTGCTGCCCTGGAAGCAGGCGTACGGGACACAGGCGTACGGGACACAGGCGTACGACGTGTCGCGCGGGGCGGCGGACGGCGAGGGCCTGGACCCCGTGTCCTTCGGTACCGGCGCCGACTCCCCCGTCAACGGGGCCTCGTTCACGTACAGGCCCTGGGACCTGAGCAGGTGGACGTCGGCCGGGACCAGGTCTCCCGCGCCGAGGCGGACGATGTCGCCGGGGACGAGCTGGTCCACCGGGAGTTCGCGGGGCACCGGCGGGGCGTCGGCGGCAGGGCGGCGTACGACCGTCGCCGTCGTCGTCACCAGGTCCCGCAACGCCGCCATCGCGCGGTCCGCGCGGTGTTCACCCGTCGCCCGGAGCGCGCAGCTGACCGCCACCAGCAGCGTGATCACGCAGGCCGTTCCCCAGGCCGCGACGGAGGCCGAGACCAGGCCGAGGCAGAGCAGGACGGCTGTGAAGGGGTCGCGCAGGCCGCGTACGAACCGGCCGGGCCACGGCACGGTCCGCCGGACCGGCAGGGCGTTCTCGCCGTGGCGGGTCAGCCGGGCTTCGGCCTCGTCCTCGGTGAGGCCGCGCGGTCCGGTGTCCAGGGAGCGCAGGACCTCCAGGGCAGTCGGCGCGGGTGCCCGGCCGCCGTGCTCGACGGCCACCGACCCCCCGTACACCGGTTCCTCGGGCAGCGGTTCCTCGGGCACGGGACCCTCAGGCACCGGTTCCGCGGAGGCGCCGGGCCGCGGGGGACGTCTCGGCCCGGGACGCGAGCTGGGTGACCATCAGGCGCACCACCGTCACCACGTCGGGGTCGGCGACGAAGTACACCACGCGTCGGCCCTCGCGTCGGGAGCCCACGAGTCCGGCGAGCTTGAGCTTGGTCAGGTGCTGGCTGACGGCGGGCAGCGCGCCGCCCACCCGTTCGGCGAGGCCGCTCACGTCGCTCTCGCCCTGGGCGAGGGCCCACACGATGTGCAGCCGCGCGGAGGAGGCGAGCAGGCCGAACGCGGCGGCCGCCTCCGTGAGCAGTTCGGCGGGCGGATCGTCGTAGCCGTCGGCGCCCGTCGTCACCTGTCGGCCTCCCGCTCCCACCACCGTCGTCCTTCTTCTCGTCGGTCCGGCCCGTCCGCACCGTCGGGACCGGCTCCGGTCGGGACCGGCTCTCCCGGCTCAGCGGTCAGTCTAGGTGGATGCGGTGCGGCCAGGGCCGCGGGCATGATCAAGACTGTGGGGGTGCCTTGAGGCATGCTGGCGGACGTCGGCGGAGCCGATCGGGCACAGGCCGTACGAGACGGCGGGCCCGATCGCGCGCGCCGTACGCGTCGGCCGACCGATGGCGCGTACGCCGTGCGCGTCCGCCCCCGACCACAGACACACGACGTCGCGCCGTACGCGGCCGCGAAAGGAGAGCGCCCGTGGGCAACTGGATACGTTGCTTCCACCCCGCACCCGATGCCGGGACCCGGCTGGTCTGCTTCCCGCACGCGGGCGGTTCCGCCAGCGCGTACCACCCGCTGTCGGCCGCCGTCGCCGGTGTCGTCGAACCGGTCGTCGTGCAGTACCCGGGCCGCCAGGAGCGGCTCGGCGAGCCGTTCGCCGAGCGGGCCGACGAGGTCGTGGACGCCGTGCTCGCCGCGCTTCCCGGGTGGGCCGCGGGCGAACCGACGGCGCTGTTCGGGCACAGCATGGGCGCGCTTCTCGCGTTCGAGACCGCGCGGCGCATGACGGCCGAGGGGCGGCCGCCCGCGGCCCTGTTCGTCTCCGGGCGACAGGCGCCCTCGCTGCCCTGGCGACCTGCCGCGGCCCGGGTGCCGGTGAGTGAGATGTCCGACCTCGAACTCGTCGAGGACATGCGGACGTTGTCCGGCACGGCCGACCGGCTGCTCTCCTCACCCGAACTGCTGCCGCTCATCCTGCCGCCGGTACGCGCCGACTACCGGCTCCTGGACGAGCACGTCCACCGCGGCGGGCCCCCGCTCGACTGTCCGGTCATCGCCCTGACCGGTGACGCCGACCCGCGCGTCGACGTCGAGAAGGTGCGGCGCTGGGAGAGCGAGACGCGGGGCGCCTTCTCCTGCCACGTGCTGGCCGGCGGCCACTTCTTCCTCGACGGGCACCTGCCGTACGTCGCCGAAGTCGTCGCCTCCTCGCTGCGGGGCAGGAGCGCTACGAGGCCCTGAGACGGGGCCGGGACGGAGGCGGCCAGGAGGGCGGGAAGCGTCAGGCGGATGCCCGGCGCTTCGAGGTCGATGCCGTAGTTGTCTTCTTCGCCGCCGCGGTCTTCTTGCCTGTCGTCGCCTTCTTGGCCGCCGTCCTGCCGGAGGCCGTCTTCGTCGATGCCCTGGACCCCGACCCCGCCGCCTTCGACACGGACGCCTTCGACACCGACGCCTTCGGCTCCGAGGGCTTGGCCGCCGCCGTCTTCGTCGTCCTCTTCTTGGCGGGGGCGGCCTTCTTCTTCGCCGAAGCCGCCGACGCCGACGATGCCGT
This sequence comes from Streptomyces sp. NPDC036815, assembly GCF_055609205.1. Lineage (NCBI taxonomy): Bacteria > Bacillati > Actinomycetota > Actinomycetes > Kitasatosporales > Streptomycetaceae > Streptomyces > Streptomyces sp. NPDC036815. Next base: position 126,436 of record NZ_JBVJPW010000007.1, read on the forward strand.
CGACTTCTTGCCGCCCACCTGTTTCGGCGTCGCCCGGGACGACTTGCGCGCGATCGGGGTCACGTCGGCCACCTTCTCGTCCGCCGCGCCGCCGTCGTCCGCGTCGCCGCCGTCCGACGCCTCGCCCCGCGCCGTGCGGGCCGCCCGCACGCTGCTCTCCAGCGCCGCGATCAGGTCGATGACCTTGCCGCCGCCCGCCTCCGCCGCCGGGGTCCGCTCCGCCGGGGTCGCGCCCTCGACCTTCGCGGCGATGAGTTCCTCGACCGCGTCGCGGTAGTCGTCGTGCAGGGTGGAGATGTCGACCTCGCCGAGGGTGTCCATCAGGGCGTCCGCCAGGTCGAGTTCGGCGTCGCGGACGGTGACGTGCGTCTCGGGGGCCACCCCTTCCGGCGCCCGGATCTCGTCCGGCCAGAGCAGGCCGTGCATGGCGATCACGTCGTCGACCACCCGCAGCATGCCGAGCCGCTCGCGGCCCCGCAGCGCGTACTTCGCGATGGCCACCTTCTGGCTCCGCTTGAGCGCCTCGCGCAGCAGCGTGTACGGCTTGGCGGCGGGGACTCCGCTCGCCGAGAGGTAGTACGCGGCGTCCATCTGGAGCGGGTCGATGCGGTCCGCGGGGACGAAGGCGACGATCTCGATCGTCTTGGCCGTCGGGATGGGGAGCGCGGCCAGGTCCTGGTCCGTGATCGGGATGATCGAGCCGTCCGCGTCCTGGTACCCCTTGCCGATCTCCGCCGACGGCACCTCGCGCTCCTCCAGCTCGCACACCTTGCGGTAGCGGATCCGGCCGCCGTCCTCGGTGTGGATCTGGCGGAAGGAGACCGAGTGGTTCTCGGTCGCGTTCACGAGCTTGATCGGGATGCTGACCAGACCGAAGGAGATCGCACCGTTCCATATGGATCGCACGTCGACACCTCTCTGCGGGGAGGGGCAAGGGAAAGGCAGAGGCAAGGGCAAGGGACAGGTCTCGAAGGGTTTCGTGGCGTTATGGGTGTTTTATGGGACTCTCATCGTATGACGCCTATCACCGAGGTGGAGGGGCGACGGCTCCCGCTCAGCAACCTGGACAAGGTGCTGTATCCCGCGACCGGCTTCACCAAGGCCGAGGTGCTGCACTACTACGCGAGCACGGCCGAGGCCCTCCTCCCCCACCTCCGCGACCGGCCCGTCTCCTTCCTGCGCTATCCCGACGGACCCGACGGCCAGCGCTTCTTCGCCAAGAACGTGCCGCCGGGGACCCCCGACTGGGTGCACACGGCCGAGGTGCCCCGCTCCGAGGGAGGCGTGCGGCAGATCCTCGTACAGGACCTGCCGTCCCTGATGTGGGCCGCCAATCTGGTGACCGAGTTCCACGTGCCGCAGTGGCGGGCGGACACCCCGGCGCGGGCCGACCGGATGGTGTTCGACCTGGATCCGGGGCACCCCGCCACCGTCGTGGAGTGCTGCCGGGCGGCGCTCTGGCTGCGGGAGCGGCTGGCGGCCGACGGGTTCCACGCGTACGCCAAGACGTCCGGCAGCAAGGGCCTGCACCTGCTCGTACCGCTGGAGCCGACCCCCTCCGAACGGGTCACGGCCTACGCCAAGGGGCTGGCCGTCGAGGCCGAGCGCGAGCTGCCCGAGCTCGTCGTGCACCGCATGACGCGGAGCCTGCGCCCCGGCAAGGTCTTCGTCGACTTCAGCCAGAACGCCGCCGCGAAGACCACCGCCGCGCCCTACACGCTGCGGGCCCGCCCCGAGCCGACCGTCTCCGCCCCGGTGACCTGGGCCGAGGTCGAGGGCTGCGGGGAGCCGGGGCAGCTGGTCCTCACCGCGGACGACGTCACGGCCCGGCTGCGGCGGGACGGCGATCTGCTCGGCCCTCTCCTCGACCCCGAACTGGCCCGGCCGCTGCCCACATGAGCCACCACCCCGCGGCTCCTGCCACTCCTGCGGCTCCCCAGCGTGACCGACGTCACGACTAATCAAGTTTGACTAGGCGCCCATCGAGGCATACCTTCTTCATCAGTAGTCAAACTTGACGACGAGGAGACCGCGTGACCTTCCTTCCCGAGACCGGATACGTCCCGACCCCCGAGGACCGCGCGAGCCTGGACGCCTGGTTCGCCGAGTACGACGGGCACAGCGCACGGCGCGACGTGGAGCGCATGGCCGACCTGGCCGTTTTCCCGCTCAACCTGGTCAGCGACGACGCGGCGGGGGACGGGCGCTCGGCGCAGTGGGACCGGGAGCGGTTCGTGGCGACCATGACGCACGTGATGGGGAGCGGCGGCGACGACATCACCTTCGAGTCGACGCGCACGCCCGTCTTCCTCTCCCCCGCGATGGCCGTCGTCTTCACCGACTCGGTGATGACGGCGAACGGCGAGACGCAGCAGCTGCGCTACGCCGACATCCTGATCAGGCGCGGCGGGTCCTGGGCCTTCCAGACCATGATCCAGGGCGGCTGGGGCGACAACCTGTGACCTGACGGCCGGTTCAGACCTGCAGCCAGGTGCGGCGGTCCCTGGCCAGGGCGTGCAGCGCCTCCACGTCGGCCGGTTTCAGCACCCCGCCGAGGCGGGCGAGCCCCGGCAGGTCCGCCTCACCCAGCACCCGTACGTCGCGTGGCGGCGCCGCCACGGCGAGGTCGGCGGCGCCGGTCCCCGCCAGCGCAAGGACCGGGCGGACCTCGGCGGTCAGCGCGAAGGAGGCGCGGCCCGCGTCGGAGCGGATCGAGCGCAGCAGCGGCACCGGCTCCGCGCGGCCGACCGTGACCATCGGATCGGCGATGCGCACCCGCTGCCTGCGGACCGCCAGGGCGCCCACACAGAACAGGCCACCGGGGCCGATCAGCAGATGGTGGATGCGGGCGCCACCGGGCAGCGGTACGGAGTGCAGCACCCGCCAGCCCGCGCCTTCGAGTTCGTCCAGGGCCTCGCCGACCGCCTGCTCCGCGGCCAGCGCGCGGTGGCGGGCGTCGGCGCGGAGCCTGCGGGCGGGCGCCGGGTCGCGGTCGAGGGAGACGCGCAGGGCCTCGCCGGGGCGGTTGGGGGCCAGGTCGTCGTCCGGGTGGAGGGCGAGGCGGGCCAGCTCGGCGGGGGTGGGTACGGGCGGAGGCCCCACCGTGAACGGGCCGGTCAGAAAGGGGGCGAGGGCGTCGAGCACGTCCTCTTCGCGGTCCTCGCTGAGCAGGTTCACCCGGGACGAGTCCCGGTCGTACCAGGCCACGTTCCTGCCGTCCGCGAGACATACGTACAACCGCTCGTTCCCCTGCCGCCAAGCCGGTACGACGCGCAGTCCGGTCATGCGTCATCACCCCCTCGACCATGGGAACAGCCCGTGGCCTCCCGCGGCAAGAACCCGGTTGCGGCGGAGGCAAGTCGAGGGCGCCTCGCGCGGAGCACCCCTCCGGCCCCGTAACGGCACTGCCCGCACAGCTATGGCCTGCCGTTACATAGACGACGAATTGCCGCAATAGCGGACATCTAGCGTCGTAGCTGTCCACCGATCAGCCCGGAGCGCCCAGCCGACCGACCGTAAGGAACGTCCCGTGAGCACCCCTCGCCGCCACACCCTCCTGCGCGCCGCCGCCGTATCCACCCTCGTCGGCGGGGCGCTGCTCGTCCCGGCCGCGGGTGCCTTCGCGGCGGCCTCACCGGCCCCCGAACCGACGGCGTCGCAGAGCCGGGCGCCGCAGCCGGAGCAGGGGGACAGCAAGGACGTCAAGGCCGACAAGGACGGCGACCACGGCGGCAAGACCGTGGCCCCCAAGGGCGGCGTCAAGGCCGGTGCCGAGCACCTACGGGACGCCGGGGACCCCGCGTTCCTGGTGGCCGGGGGCGGCATGGCCGCGGCCGGTGCGGCGGGGCTCGGCTTCGCCATGATGCGCCGCGGCCGCAGCGAATCCTGATCCGCCCTCCCGGTACTCCCCCGCCCCCCTCCCCGGCCGTCCCTCCCTCCGCCCCACAGGAGTTCCCCGTGAGCACCTCCACCGGTTTCGAGCCCGGCGCCCCCGACGAGACGCAGGTCGCGGCCCGGCAGCGCCGTCGCACCACCCGCATCGCGGCCGCCGCGGCCCTGACCGCGGCACTCGGCATCGGCCTGATCGCCTGCGGCCAGGGCGGCACGGGCGACCCGGCCCCCGACGTCAAGGTGAACAGCGCCGCCACCACCCGGGCCGCGCAGGCCGTCTCTCCCTTGCGGGCGTCCAGGCCGACCGGGCTGCGCATTCCCTCGGCGGGTGTCGACGCGACGTCGATGCTCGACCTGGGCGTCGGCGCGGACCAGGAGCTGGAGGTGCCGCCGGTGAACAAGGCGGACGAGCCCGGCTGGTGGACCGGCGGGGTCACGCCCGGCGAGAAGGGCGCCGCCGTGATCGTCGCGCACTACGACACGGCGAACGGTCCCGCGCTGCTGAAGAACGTCGCGAAGGTGAAGGTCGGGGACACTGTCCAGGTCCCGCGCGCGGACGGCAGCACGGCGACGTTCAGGGTGCGGGAGATCCAGCAGGTCGACAAGAAGGACTTCCCCACCAATAAGGTGTACGGGGCGACGGGCCGGCCCGAACTGCGCCTGCTGACCTGCGGCGGGCCGATCGTGGACGGTCACCGCTCGGACAACATCATTCTCTACGCAGACCTGGTGTCGTAACAACAGGCCTGTTGACACGACAGGCCGCACCCCCGCGGCAGGCAGGAGTGCAGTGACCCGCAGCCGGCTCGCGCCCGCCGCCTTCGCCGTCCTCGCCGCGCTCCTCGTCGCGGGCTGCGGCGATCCCGGCGGGCTGCGGAGCGCCGGCGCGACGCCGACCGCCGACGGCCCCACCCACCTCTGGCCCGACCTGCCCTCGCCCTCGGTGCCCGCCGAGGACTACGGCGCCATAGAGAGCGTCAAGGTCAAGGGCGTCGAGGTGCCGAAGGGCGACCTGCACAAGGTGGACCCGGCCGACGTCGTGCGCGCGGACTTCGCCGAGAACCCGGGGACGTACGAACCCTCCGACCGCGCGTACAAGGAGACGGTCGAGCGGCTCAAGGACTGCGCCGAGGACGGCTCGCCGAAGCGCTGCCCGGTCCTCAAGGCGTACTACCGCGACCTGACGGGCGACGGCAGGGACGATCTGATCGTCGGCGTCTCGACGCCCGACGACAACCTCGACATCCGCGTCTACGCCGAGGAGAAGCGGCAGCTGACGCAGATCATGGAGATGAGCGACGCGGTGCTCGGCGTCGAGCTCGCCGGGCGGGACCTGATCATCCGCGCCGTCTCCAGCCTCGCGGGGTACGAGTACCACACCGTCTGGTCCTGGGACGCGCACCAGAAGGCGATGCTCCCGAGGAGCGACGAGATCGTCCGCTCCTCCCACGCGCCCCGCGCCAAGTCGCACCGGCCCAAGACGCCCGGGCCCGCCACGCCCCGCCCCTCCCCCTCCGCGGGCGGCGGGCGATGAGCCACCGGCAGCCGCGCGGGCCGCGGCTCCCCGCCTGGACGGCGACCCTCACCTGGAAGGCCGCCGTCTTCATCACCGTCATGTGCTGCGCGCTCGCCGCGCTGCTCGGCGCGCTCGTCCACGTCTCGGTGACCAACCAGACCGTCGGCCAGGCCCGCGAACAGGCCCTCGTCCGGCTGAGGGAGGTCACCGAGCGCTACGAGGCGGGCGACCGTCTCGGGCCCGGCGCGGGCGTCGATCCGGCGGGTCTGCCGGACAGGCTGCGCGACCTCGCGGCGGACGGGGAGCGCGGCACGATGGTCGCCGCCCACGAGTCGCGGCCGACGATGTGGGCGGCGGGGCCCGCCGACGGGCGGCGCGCCATCGCCGTCCAGGTCGACTACGCGCAGGGCGCCCGCACCATCGACGGCCTCGACCGGGCGATCCTCGGCTCCTCCGTGCTCGCGATCGGCGCGACGCTGCTCGTCGGCGCGTTCGCCGTGACGCGGGTGACGCGGCGGCTGCACCAGACGGCGCAGGTCGCGCGGCGGATCAGCGCGGGCGACCTGGACGCGCGCGTCAAGGATCCGCACTCCGGGCCGGGCGCGGGCGGGGCTCCGCGCCACCAGGACGAGGTGGCCGCGGTCGCGGGCGCCCTGGACACCATGGCCTCCACGCTGCAGGGCAAGCTCCTGAGCGAGCAGCGGTTCACCGCGGACGTGGCGCACGAGCTGCGCACTCCGCTGACCGGACTGCACGCGGCGGCCGAACTGCTGCCGCCGAGCCGGCCGACCGAGCTGGTGCGGGACCGGGTCGCCGCGCTGCGCACGCTGACCGAGGACCTGCTCGAGATCTCCCGGCTCGACGCGAAGAGCGAGCGGGTGGACCTCGACGCCCATCAACTCGCTCCACTGGCGGAGCGGGTGGTGCGTTCTTCCGGTGAGGGCACGGAGCTCGTCGTCGTGCGCGACGTGTGTGTGGAGACCGACCGGCGGCGCCTGGAGCGGGTGCTCGGCAATCTCGTCGCCAACGCGCACAAACACGGGCGGCCGCCGGTCCTGGTGACGGTCGACGGGCCGGTGGTGACAGTGCGGGACCACGGGGACGGCTACCCCGACTACCTGGTGGAGCACGGGCCGCAGCGCTTCCGCACCGAGGGCACGTCCTCCAAGGGGCACGGCCTCGGGCTGACCATCGCGCTCGGTCAGGCGGCGGTCCTCGGCGCGCGGCTGACGTTCTCGCAGGCCCCCGGCGGAGGCGCCGTGGCCTCGCTCCGGCTGCCGTTCGAGGAGGCCGACGCCTCGGGTGACGCGATGTGAGGTTGCGGGTGCGTATCGCGCCGCTTTAGGTGTGATTGCGGCCTGCGAGCGCCTTGCCCGAAGCCGCTCGACCCGCCCCTCCCTCCCCCCGAGGAGTCCCCATGTCCCCGCGGACCACCACCACCCGGCTCGGCGCCCTCACCGCGGCCGGCGCCCTCGCCGCGCTCGCCCTCGCCGGACCGGCCGCCGCCCTCGACGACTCCCCCCACAACCCGCGCGTCTACAAGGGCCGCGTCACCGCCAAGAACGGACTGCTGCTCCGCACCTCGCCGACCCGCGGCAGCAAGGTGGTCCGCACCGTGCCGCGCGGCAAGGTCGTCACCATCTTCTGCAAGAGCAAGGGCGACCGCGTGGGCCGCAGCAACCTCTGGTACCTGCTCACTGACGGGACCTGGGCCTGGGGCTCGGCGTACTACATCGCGAACATCGGCCCGGCGCCGCGCTGGTGCTGACGCCCCGCGGCGGCGTCCCGCACACCACTCGGCCGACATAGTCGACATAAGCGGACTTTAGGCCGATTGCTTGCTACGTTCCCGGCATGGCCGGAACGAGCACGGGCGCCGCACCCCCCGCGCTCCCCGCTGCCCGCGTCCCCCGGCGCCGGGGCACCGAACTCGCCCTGCTCGTCGTCGCCGTCCTGCTCTGCGTGTACGGCTACTGCGACGTCGGCCTCGCCCAGCACGGCACCGTCCCGCCCGGCGCCGCCGGTTACGGCGCCGGGCTCGGCGCGCTCGCCCTCCTCGCCCACCTCGCCGTCCGCTTCCGCGCCCCGTACGCGGACCCGCTGCTGCTGCCCATCGCGGTGCTGCTCAACGGCCTGGGCCTGGTGCTCATCTACCGGCTCGACCTGGAGACGCCGCACGACGAGGCCGCGCCCGCCCAGCTGATCTGGTCGACCGTCGGCGTGGGGCTCTTCACCGCCGCCGTCCTCTTCCTGCGCGACCACCGCGTCCTGCAGCGGTACGCCTACCTCTCCGTCGTCGGCGCGCTGATCCTGATGATCGTGCCGATCTTCTTCCCCGCGGTGAACGGCGCCCGGATCTGGATCAGGGTGGGCGGCTTCTCCATCCAGCCCGGCGAGTTCGCCAAGATCCTGCTCGCCGTCTTCTTCGCCAGCTACCTCGCGGACAACCGCAACGCCCTCGCGTACACCGGCCGCACCCTCTGGCGGTTCAAGCGCCTGCAGCTCCCCACCGGACGCGTCCTCGGCCCGATCGTCGCGATCTGGCTGCTGAGCGTCGGCGTCCTCGTCCTGGAGCGCGACCTCGGCACCTCGCTGCTCTTCTTCGGCCTCTTCGTGATCCTGCTGTACGTCGCCACGGGCCGCACCGGCTGGATCGCCGTCGGCCTGGTGCTCGCCGCGCTCGGCGCGTTCGCGGTCGGCTCCCTCGAACCGCACGTCCACAGCCGCGTCGAGGACTGGCTGCACCCCTTCGCCTCCATCGACGCGGGACAGGGAGCCAACCAACTCGCCCAGTCCCTCTTCGCGTTCGCGGCGGGCGGGATGCTCGGCACCGGCCTCGGGCTCGGGCACTCCATCCTCATCGGCTTCGCCGCGAAGTCCGACTTCATCCTGGCCACGGCGGGCGAGGAGCTGGGCCTATCGGGGCTCTGCGCGATCTTCCTGCTCTACGCCCTGCTCGTGGAGCGCGGCTTCCGTGCCGGGCTCGCCCTGCGCGAGCCCTTCGGGCGGCTGCTCGCGATCGGGCTCGCGTCCATCGTCGCGCTCCAGGTCTTCGTCATCGCGGGCGGCGTCATGGGCCTCATCCCGCTCACCGGCATGGCGATGCCCTTCCTGGCGCAGGGCGGCTCGTCGGTCGTCACCAACTGGATCATCGTGGCGCTGCTGATCCGGGTCAGCGACTCGGCGCGCAACCAGCCCGCGGGAGAGGGAGCCCCGTGACGCGGTACATCCGGCACGCGGCCGCGTTCTGCGCGCTGCTGCTCATCGCCCTGCTCGTGAACGCCACGCGCGTGCAGGTCTTCCGGTCCGACTCCCTCGACGCCAACCCGGCCAACCGCCGCAACGCCATCGTCCGGTTCGACCAGCCGCGCGGCGACATCCTGGTCGACGGGCGGCCCGTCACCGGCTCCAAGGACACCGGGGAGCAGCTCCGCTACGAACGCACGTACAAGAACGGGCCGTTGTACGCCCCGGTGACCGGCTTCGCCTCGCAGGTGTACGGCACGGCCTTCCTGGAGAACTCCGAGGACGGCATCCTCTCCGGCACCGATCCGATGCTCGCCCCGTTCCCCCTGTGGAACGACATCACGCGCACGCAGAACCCCGGCGGTCACGTGCAGACCACCATCAGGGCGGCGGCGCAGCGGGCCGCGTACGCGGGTCTGGGCGGGAAGCGGGGTGCGGTCGCCGCGCTCGAACCGTCGACGGGCAAGATCCTCGCGCTGGTCAGCGCCCCCTCGTACGATCCGGAGCGGCTCTCGGGGACCAGCGCGCCGGTCGCGCGGGCCTGGGCGGAGCTGAACGGCAGCGCGAGCAAGCCGATGCTGAACCGCGCGATCCGCCAGACCTATCCGCCCGGTTCGACGTTCAAGGTGGTCACCGCCGCCGCCGCGCTCGACGCGGACACGGTGACGGACCTGGACGCGCCGACCAAGTCCCCGAGCCCGTACACGCTGCCGGGCACCAGCACCCAGCTGACCAACGAGGTGGACGGCTGCGCCGACGCGTCGCTCCGCTACGCCTTCCGGTGGTCCTGCAACACGTTCTTCGCGAAGCTCGGCGTCGACACGGGGCTCGGCCGGATGTCGGGCACGGCGCGGAACTTCGGGTTCAACGACCGCGGTCTCAAGATCCCCTCGTCCGTCGCCCCGAGCAACTTCGACACCTCGATGGACAAGGCGCAGCTCGCGCTCTCCGCCATCGGGCAGTACGACACCCGGGCGACGCCGCTGCAGATGGCGATGGTCGCGGCGGCCGTGGCCAACGGCGGCTCGGTCAAGTCGCCGCATCTGGTGGACCGCACGACCACCGACGACGGCGACGTGGTCGACACCACGGGGGTCAAGTCCCTGCGCCAGGCGATGAACCCGAACACGGCGATGCGGCTGCGCGAGATGATGCAGCAGGTCGTCGAGGAGGGCACCGGCACGAACGCGGCGATCCCCGGCGTGACGGTGGGCGGCAAGACGGGCACCGCCCAGCACGGCATCGACAACTCCGGTACGCCGTACGCCTGGTTCATCTCCTGGGCGCAGGCGCCGGGCGACGGGGAGCCCTCGGTGGCGGTCGCGGTGGTCGTCGAGGACGCCTCGGCGGACCGCGGGGACATCAGCGGGGGCGGCAGCGCGGCGCCGATCGCCAAGGCGGTCATGGAAGCGGTGATCGGCGCCCGCTGACCCGGGTTCAGCCGGCCCCGCCGGACGCGATCGCGTCCGTCACCTCCGTCACGCGCTCCTGCTCCTCGGCGGCGAAGCGCTCCGCGTCGAGCTTCTCGGCGAGCTCCTCGTCCTGCGCCATGAGCTGGTCGAGGTTGGCGTTGCCCATCTCGAAGACGCCCATGTCGACGTACGCCTCCTGCAGTCGCTTGCCCCACAGGCCGATGTCCTTGACGCACGGCACGATGCGGGAGAACAGCAACTGCCGGAAGAGCGCGAGGTATTCGGAGTGCTCGCTGTACTCCTCGGCCTGCGCCTTCGGGATGCCGAAGTTCTCCAGGACCTCGGTGCCGCGCAGCCGGTCGCGCATCAAGTAGCAGCCCTCGATGACGAATTCCTCGCGCTCGCGCCGTTCCGCGTCGCTGAGCTGCTTGTAGTAGTCGCGCAGCGCCATCCTGCCGAAGGCCACGTGCCGGGCCTCGTCCTGCATGACATAGGTGAGGATCTGTCGGGGCAGCGGCTTGTCCGTGGTGTCGCGGATCATGCCGAACGCGGCGAGGGCCAGGCCCTCGATGAGGACCTGCATGCCGAGGTAGGGCATGTCCCAGCGGGAGTCGCGCAGGGTGTCGCCGAGCAGCGCCTGGAGGCTGTCGTTGATCGGGTAGAGCATGCCGATCTTGTCGTGCAGGAAGCGGGCGTAGACCTCGGCGTGCCGCGCCTCGTCCATGGTCTGGGTCGCGGAGTAGAACTTCGCGTCCAGGTCGGGGACCGATTCGACGATGCGGGCGGCGCACACCATCGCGCCCTGCTCGCCGTGCAGGAACTGGCTGAACTGCCAGGAGGCGAAGTGCTTGCGCAGCTCGCCCTTGTCCCTGTCGGTCATCTTGGCCCAGTGGGGCGTGCCGTAGAGCGTCATGGACTCATCGGGGATGCCGAGCGGGTCGAGCGGGTCGACCTCCAGGTCCCAGTCGATGCGCTTGGCGCCGTCCCACTGCTTGTCCTTGCCCTTCTGGTAGAGGGCGAGGAGCCGCTCGCGCCCTTCGTCGTACTCCCAGCTGAATCGGGCCGAACTCGCCGACGGTACTTGCCAGTTGAGATCCGCTGGTGGACTCGTGTAAAGCTCGTGCGTCGCCATGACGGCAGGCTCACACGTTGCTGGACAAGGGGTCAACAAGTCGTGCGCAAGGGATTGACGGCCTTACTGACAAGCAGTCTCATAAGACCTGACCGCCGGTAACCCGCGACAAGGCAGGAACAGTCATGAAGACCGTGACGGAAGACGTTTCCCTGGACGGGCTGCGGGACGCGCTCGGACTGCTCAAGGACCGGGAGCAGGTGGCCGTGCGGCTCCTGGAGTCGTCCGCCAAGCACTCCTTCGATCCGGACAGGGAGCTCGACTGGGACGCGCCGCTCGAGGAGGGCAAGTGGTTCTGGCCGCCCGAGCTCGTCTCCCTCTACGACACCCCGCTGTGGAAGCGGATGTCCGAGGAGCAGCGGCTCGACCTCGCCCGGCACGAGGCCGCCTCGCTCACCTCGCTCGGCATCTGGTTCGAGATCATCCTGATGCAGCTGCTCGTCCGGCACATCTACGACAAGTCGGTGACCAGCGCCCACGTGCGGTACGCGCTCACCGAGATCGCCGACGAGTGCCGGCACTCGATGATGTTCGCGCGGGTGATCGAGAAGGGCGGCGCGCCGACGTACCCCGTCACGCGCCTCACCCACAACCTCGCGCGCGTCCTCAAGACGGTCTCCACCACCCCCGGCTCGTTCGCCTGCACGCTGCTCGGCGAGGAGGTCCTCGACTGGATGCAGCGCCTCACGTTCCCCGACGAGCGCGTCCAGACGCTGGTGCGCGGCGTGACCCGCATCCACGTCGTCGAGGAGGCCCGCCACGTGCGGTACGCCCGCGAGGAGTTGCGGCGCCAGATGGTCACCGCCCCCCGCTGGGAGCGGGAGCTGACGCGCATCAGCTGCGGCGAGGCCGCCCGCGTCTTCTCCATCGCCTTCGTCAACCCCCAGGTGTACACGAACGTCGGGCTCGACCGGCGGGAGGCCCTCGCGCAGGTGAAGGCGAGTGGCCACCGGCGTGAGGTCATGCAGACGGGGGCGAAGCGGCTGACGGACTTCCTCGACGACATCGGGGTCATGCGGGGGGTCGGGCGGCGGCTCTGGCGCAGTTCGGGGTTGTTGGCCTAGCTCTTTCCGCCGCGGGCCGCTCGGAGCTGATCGCGCAGCTCCTCGCGCCCCTTAGAGCCTGCCCAAGTACGCTGCCAGGCATGACCTCGCCTGCCAGCACCCCTGCGTACCGCCGCCTGAGCGTCGAGGCGCGGCGGCGGCAGCTCCTGGACTCCGCGCTCACCCTCTTCGCGCACCGCGCGCCCGAGGAGGTCAATCTCGACGACGTCGCGGAGGCGGCCGGGGTCTCGCGACCACTCGTCTACCGCTACTTCCCGGGCGGGAAGCAGCAGCTGTACGAGGCCGCGCTGCGCTCCGCGGCCGACGACCTGGAGCAGTGCTTCGCGGAGCCGCCGGACGGTCCGCTCACCCGGCGGCTCTCCCGGGCACTCGACCGGTACCTGGCCTTCGTCGACCAGCACGACACGGGGTTCAGCGCGCTGCTGCAGGGCGGCAGCGTGGTGGAGACCTCCCGGACGACGGCCATCGTGGACGGCGTGCGCAGGGCCGCCGCCGAGCACATCCTCAGCCACCTGGACGTGCCGGAGCCGGGTCCGCGGCTGCGGATGACCGTGCGGATGTGGATCACGGCGGTCGAGGCGGCCTCGCTGATCTGGCTCGACGAGGACAAGCAGCCGCCGCTGGACGAACTGCGGGACATGCTCGTGGAGCAGTTCATGGCGGTGCTCGTGGCGACCGCGGGGCGCGACGCGCAGACGGCGGAGGTCGTGCGCCGGGCACTGACCCTGGAGACCCCGGAGGGGCCCGTCGGCGCCCTCGCCCGGCACGTGCTGCCCGTGGTGGCCGACGCGGCGCACCTGCTCTGACCTCCTCGGCGTGCCGCCGGGTGTGACACTGGGGGCGTGAAGAGCGAAGACACCCCTTTCGTGGGCGGTCCCCTGGACGGCCGGGTGCTCCCGGTCCTGCTCGGGCCGACCGGGCACCCTCCGAAGGTCTACCGCGTACCCGTACCGGACGACTCGGGCGGCCCGCCGACCGTCCTGGTGTACCGCCGGACGGCCGCCACCCCTGAAAGGCGCCTCTCCCTCACCCCGAAGTGGCACTACGAGTACGACGCCGAGGGCGACACGGGCGGCGGCCTGAAGTGGCCGTGGTCGAAACCGGACAGGCCGGAGGGCCGAAAGCACCCGACTGCCCCGGACGAGTGACCTCATTGCGCCGACCGCCCCCCGCCGGGAGGCGGCCCTCCTCGGCCGGGCCGATGCTCGCGGTGCGTGCCGGAGGTCCCGCCACGCACCGGAGGTGATGGCGTGTCAGGAAGGCTGTTGCGGTGGGTCTGTACGGGTGCCGCGGTCGGCGCCCTGGTCACCACCCCCCAAGGGGCGAGCGCGGCGCCCGCACCCGCACCGGGCCCCGGAGAGCGCCCGGTCTCCCAGCTCCTGACGGACCTTCAGCGGCTGTACCGGTCCGCGGAGGAGGCCACGCGGACGTACCACGCGACCGGCGAGAAGCTGAAGAAGCAGCGCGCCAGGGCGGCGGAGCTCGACAGGAAGCTGGCGAAGGCCCGTGCGTCGGTGCACGACAGCCGGGGCGACGCCGCCCGGTTCGCCCGGCAGCAGTACCAGGGCACCACCGAGCTCTCCCCCTACCTGCGCCTGCTGCTCGCCCACGACCCCCAGCGCGCCCTCGACCAGAGCCACGTCGTCCGGCGCGCCGCCACCCACCGCGCCGCCACGGTGCAGCGCCTCGTCGGCGGCGAGAAGAAGGCCGACGCCCTCGCGGCCGAGGCCAAGAAGGCCCTGGACACCGGGGCCGCCCTCGCCGCCCGGCAGAAGAAGCAGCGCGACGAGGCCGACGGCCGGCTGAAGGAGGTCGAGGAGCTGCTCTCCTCCCTCACCCCGGACCAGCTGGCGGCGCTGCGGCAGGCGGAGGAGACGGACACCACCGCGGCGCAGCGGCAGTTCGTGACGCCCGGCGCGCGGAGCGGCAGCCCGGCCCGGCGTGCGCCCTCCCGGCAGGGCGACAGGGCCCTCGACTACGCGGTACGGCAGATCGGACGGCCCTACGAGTGGGGCGCCGAGGGCCCCGAGAAGTTCGACTGCTCGGGGCTGACCCAGCGGGCCTGGGCGCACGCGGGCCGGGAGATCCCGCGGACCAGCCAGGAGCAGTGGGCCGAACTGCGCCACATTCCACTGGCGCGGCTGCGCCCCGGCGACCTGGTCGTCTACTTCCCCGAGGCCACGCACATCGCTCTCTACCTGGGCGACGGCAAGGTCGTCCAGGCGCCGCGGCCCGGCGCCCGCGTCAAGGTCTCCCCGATCGCGGCGAATCCGGTCCTCGGCGCCGTGCGGCCCGACCCCCGGGGCCGGGCCATGCACGGGTACACCCCGCCGAGGCTGCCCCCGGGCGCCACCGCGGGCAGCGACCTCGGGTACGGGTCGGCTCAGGCGCCGGGCGCGACCGACTCCAGGTAGGCGGCCGCCTTGTCCGGGTCGAAGAAGAAGTTCTCGAAGTCGGCCGGGTCGTTGAAGCCGTTGGCGAACCGGTCGGCGACCGGCTGGAGCTGACCGGCCGCGCCCAGGATGTTCAGGACGTGCTCCGGCGGGGCGCCCAGCATCGCGTTGGTCCACTTGGTGACGTGCCGCGCCGTCTGCCAGTAGCGGTCGAAGGCCGACTGCATCCACTCCTCGTCGAACGGCTTGTCGCCGTGCTCGACGATGGAGGAGAGGTACGAGGCGGCGCACTTGGACGCCGAGTTGGAGCCCTGGCCGGTGATCGGGTCGTTGGCGACGACCACGTCGGCGACGCCGAGGACCAGACCGCCGCCGGGCAGCCGCCCGATCGGCTTGCGCACGGTGGGGGCGTACCGCCCGGCCAGCGTGCCGCCCGCGTCGGTCAGCTCGACCTTGGTGGCGCGCGCGTACTCCCAGGGCAGGAACTTCTCCAGGAGTTCGAGGGTGAGCGCCAGGTGCTCGCTCGGGTCCTTGATGCCCTGGAAGACGTCGAGGGGGCCGCCGGGGATGCCCTCCCAGAAGAGGATGTCCGCGCGCCCGGAGGTGGTGAGCGTCGGCATGACGAAGAGTTCGCCGACGCCGGGCACCAGGTTGCAGCGCACCGCGTCGAACTCGGGGTGCTCGGGGCGCGGGCCGAGGCCGTGCACGTACGCGACCGAGAGCGCGCGCTGCGGCTCGGCGAACGGGGAACGCGCCGCGTCCCGCTCGAACATCGAGACCAGCTCGCCCTTGCCCGCCGAGACGAGCACCAGGTCGTAGGCGCGCGAGAAGTAGTCGAGGTCGCCGACCGCGGCACCGTGGATGACCAGCTGGCCGCCGCGCTGCGCGAACGTGTCCATCCAGCCCGCCATCTTCACGCGCTGGTCGACGGACTGGGCGTACCCGTCGAGCTTCCCCACCCAGTCGATGACGCGGGAGGAGTCGGGCCCGGCGACGGAGACGCCGACGCCCTCGATCCTCGGGGCCTGCGACTCCCAGAAGTTCGCCTGGATGTCGCGCTCGTGCTGCAGCGCCGTGTGGAACATGCACTGCGTGGACATGACCCGGCCCGACCGGATCTCGTCCGCCGTTCGGTTGGACATGAGGGTGACCTCGTACCCCTGTCCCTGGAGTCCGAGGGCGATCTGGAGCCCGGACTGACCGGCCCCGACGACAAGTATCTTCCGCATGCGGTCCTTCTCCTGCTCGGGCTCTTACTCGGGTGGTGCTGGGGGTACGTCTGCTGGGGGGGGTACGTCTACTCGGGGGTGACGTCGAGCGCGTGGCCGACCAGGGCCAGCAGCGACTCGATCGCCGAGATCCGGCGCCGTGCGTCCATGATCAGCACGGGGATGTGCGCGGGCACCGTCAGCGCCTCGCGCACGTCGGCCACCTCGAACTCCTCGCTGCCGTCGAAGTGGTTGACGGCCACGATGTACGGCAGGCCGCAGCTCTCGAAGTAGTCGAGCGCCGGGAAGCAGTCGGAGAGGCGGCGGGTGTCGGCGAGCACGACGGCGCCGATCGCGCCGCGCACCAGGTCGTCCCACATGAACCAGAAGCGCTGCTGGCCCGGCGTGCCGAAGAGGTAGAGCACCAGGTCGTCGTCGAGCGTGATGCGGCCGAAGTCCATGGCGACCGTCGTGGTCGTCTTCTCCGGGGTCCCGCTCAGGTCGTCGGTGTCGGCGCTCGCCTGCGTCATCAGCGCCTCCGTCTGGAGGGGCGTGATCTCGGAGACGGCGGTCACCAGCGTCGTCTTGCCGACGCCGAAGCCGCCCGCCACCACTATCTTCGTGGCGATCGGGGCACGTGACCTGTCCGTCTGCCAGGCCTGCAACTGACCCTCGTTCTCGAGGAGTTCAGAGACGGCGGAGTCCACTCAGCACCCTTTCCAGCAGTGCGCGGTCGGGCTGTCCCGGGCCGTGGCCCGTTCCGTACACCCGGATCTTTCCCTGGTCGGCGAGGTCGCTGAGCAGGACGCGGACCACGCCCAGCGGCATCTTGAGGAGCGCGGCGATCTCCGCGACCGTGCGCATGCGGCGGCAGATCTCGACGATCGCCCGCATCTCCGGCATGACCCTCGCCAGCGTGCCCTTGGGCAGCTCGCGGCGCTCCTCGGGCGCTTCGAGCGCGGCGACGAAGGTCTCGACGAGCAGGACGTGACCGAACCTGGTCCGCCCGCCGGTCAGCGAGTAGGGGCGGACGCGAGCGGGTTTTCGCTCGCCGCCGCGCTGCGGGAGCTTCGGCGGCTTGCGGCTGCCGCGACTGCTGCTGCTCATCGGGCGCTCTCCATCGACTGGCGCAGTTCGCTGCGGAGTTCGGGGGTGAGGACGTGCCCGGCGCGGCCGACGAAGAGCGCCATGTGGTACGCGACGACGCTCATGTCGCAGTCCGGGGTGGCGTGCACGCCGAGCAGCGAACCGTCGCTGATCGACATGACGAAGAGGCTGCCCTCCTCCATCGCGACCATGGTCTGCTTGACCGCGCCGCCGTCCATCAGCCTGGCGGCGCCGATGGTGAGGGAGCCGAGACCCGACACGATGGTGGCGAGGTCGGCGCTGGAGCCCCTGGGTCCCGTGGGGTTCGCGGCGGGGCGCTCGACGTTCCTGCCGGGGTCGGAGGAGAGCAGCATGAGCCCGTCGGAGGAGACCACCGCGACGGAGAGGAGCCCGGGCACCTCCTCCACGAGGTTCGTGAGCAGCCAGTGCAGGTTGCGGGCCTCGCTGCTCAGGCCGTACGCGACGGGTTCCGCGGGCTCCGGGGAGCCTGCGGATGCCGCGGGTCGTGCGGGTGCCGCGGGTCGTGCGGGTTCAGCGGGCCCTGCGGGTCCTGCGGATTCGGCGGGTGCGGCGGAAGAACTGGGCGTGCGCATGGGCGCAGTCAACTGCTTGCCTCCTCGACTGAGTCCCCCATTACGTCTGCGACTTGTGTGGTCTTTTCGTTACGTTCGGCCGGGTCTGCGGGGTCCGCCTCGGCGGCGAGCTCGGCCTCCACGTCCCGTCGGCCGCTCTGCGCGCCCTGGTGGAAACCGCCGAGGCGGCGCCGGAGCGCGTCGGCGTCCACGGAACCGCTGCGCGGCTTGGGCGGGGCGGCCGGGGCGGTGATCTTCGGCGTCCGCTTGGGCAGCCCCTTGTCGGTGACACGCTCCCACTTGGGCGCGGCGGGCGCTTGCTCGGGCTGGGGCTCGGGCTGGGGCTCCGTGTCCCGCTGTACCGGGTCGGGTGACGGCGGCTGCACGAGCTCCATGGTCGTCTCGGCCGACGGCTCGGGCTCGGAAGCAGGCTCATGTTCGGGTTCGGGTTCGGGCTCGGGTTCGGGCTCACGGGCAGGCGCGGGCCCGGCCTTCGGCAGCTCCGTCTCCAGCGTCCGCTCCGCCGCGGCGATCAGCGGATCCTCCCCCTCGCCGGAGGCGGGACCACCCACCAGCCGCCCCGGGATCACGTTGGAGTTGGCCTCGGCCTCCGAGCCGGGCAGGTGCACGAGCCCGGTCTCCGCGGCCCTCGGCACCCCGCCCACGTCGGAGGGCGCCGCCGCCAGGGTCGGCGCCTCCGCCAGGATCGCGGTGGGCAGCACCACGACCGCCGCGATCCCGCCCTGCTTCTGCTCCCGCAGCCGCACCCGCGCCCCGTGCCGGGCAGCGAGCCGCGCGACGACGTAGAGGCCGAGGCCGAGGCCGTCGCCGCTCTCCTGGTCGTACACGTCGTCGGGGTCGAAGTCCGCGAGGCGGCCGTTGAGCTCCCGCATCCGCTCCTGGGAGACGCCGATGCCCTCGTCCTGGACGGAGAGCATGACCTCGCCGTTCTCCAGGAGCCAGCCGGAGACCTCGACGGCGGCGTCCGGCGGCGAGAACGACGTCGCGTTCTCCAGGAGTTCGGCGGCGAGGTGGCTGATGTCGTCCGCGACGAAGCCCGCCACGTGCGCGTGCGGCGGCAGTGTGGCGATGCGGACGCGTTCGTACCGCTCGATCTCGGAGACGGCCGCGCGCACGACGTCGACGAGCGGGACCGCGCCGGGGTGCTGATGGCCGTGCTCGGCGCCCGCCAGGACCAGGAGGTTCTCGCTGTGCCTGCGCATGACCGTGGCCAGGTGGTCGAGCTTGAAGAGGGTGGCGAGCCGGTCGGGGTCCTGCTCGCGCTCCTCCAGGTTCTCGATGACGGCGAGCTGGCGCTCCACCAGGCCGAGGGTGCGCAGGGCGAGGTTGACGAAGGTGCCGTGGATGGATTGGCGCACCCGCTCCAGGTGTGCGGAGGCCTCGGCGAGCTCCTCGCGCAGCGCCGCGCGCTCGTCGGCCATGGACTGCCGCTGCCCGATGAGGTGCTTGCGGTCCGATTCGAGGGTGGCCAGGCGCTCGGCGAGGGCGGCCGCGTGGCCGTGCAGCGCGTTGACATGGCGGACGACCTGCGCGAACTCGTCGTCGCGGCCCGTGAAACGGATCGGCTCCTGGGGGGCGGGCTCGGTGGCGAGGCGGCCCGATCCCAGGCGCAGGACGGCGAGCGGCCGGGTCAGCGAACGGGCCGCGCCCATGGCGACCCCGACCGCGACGAGCAGGCAGACACCGACGAGCGCGATACGGATCTCCAGCGCCGTGACGTCGTCGTCGCGCAGCCGGGCGAGCTGCTTGGTGCGCTCGACGCCGAGCGCGGACTCGGCGCCGCGCATCGTCTCGATCCGGGCGGAGAGCGCGGCGTCGACCTTCTCGGCGCTGTAGTTCCGCTCGGCGGCGGAGAGCGTGGGCTGGTCGGTGAGGCGCTTGAGGTACTTCTCCGCGGCGGTGACCTCGGAGCCCGTCACGGTCGACTCGTACGTGGCACGGGCGGGGTCGCCCGCCGCGTCCCGGAAGTCGGCGAGCGCGGCGAGCTCGCGGACGCGGGCCTGCTGGGCGGCGGAGCTCAGCTCGTCGCGGCGCTTGGTCTCGGCCGGGGAGCCGTCGGTGGCGCCGGTCGGCAGGCCGGTGACCGGGTCGAGCGAGGTGGTGCCGGTGGAGTCGGGCAGGGCGAGGGCGGCGAGGAGGAGGCCGCGGGTGGCGGCCGCCTGCTCGACGGCGTGGTCGAGGTCGGCGAGGGCGAGGGCGCCGCCGTTCGCCTCGGGGGGCAGCCGTTCGGCCAGGTCGCGGGTCAGTCCGTGGAGTTCGGCGATGACCGCGGTGTACGCCTCATGGGCTTCGAGAGCGGTGCTCTTGCCGGTGAGCGCCGCTCTGCGCACGGCGGCGATGTCGGCGAGGTCGTCGCGAAGCCCGGCGGGCGCGTCGGCGCCGCGGAGCTCGTCGATCTGCCGGTCCACCCGGGCGCTGCGGCTCTGCGAGAGCCCCTTGCCCTGGGGGCGCCCCGACGCGATGAACGTGGTGACCTCGTCGCGCTCGTCGGCGAGGGAGTGACCGAGGGAGACCGCCTCCTGGGTCTGCTCGGCGAGCGTCACCAGGCGCTGCGTGTCGTTGAGGTGGCCGGACGCGGCGATGACGGCGGGCGCGCCCGCGCCCGCGATGGCGGCGGCCACGACGGCCACGGCGACGATCAGCCGATTGCGCACCCGCGCGGTGGGCGCCTTGTTGACCGGAGGCGCGGGGGCCGCAGCGGCGGCCGGTCCGGCGGAGGCGTCAGCAGCGGCGGGCGCGCTCTCGCCCGTTCCGGGGCCCGATCCCGAGCCCGATCCCGACCCTGCGCCCACTCCCGCGCTCGCTCCCGATCCGGAGCCTCCGCCCGTCCCGGATCCCGTCCCGGATCCCGCGCCAAGTCCCGCTCCGGCGTCCGGGGAGGGAGCCGTGGCGGTGCCCTCCGGCACACGCTCGGTCGGAGTCGTCGCGCCCGGCGTGGCCCCTTCCGGGGCCGTCTGCTTGCCTTTGCGCCGAGGCCGAATCTTCTGCACCGGTGCTCGCATTCTTGTTTTCGTCTGCCCTTGGGCCCGGGTGACGGCCTGTCAACACGAGCGCTCCCCCGGTACGGCTCCCGACCCTTCCAGTGCCGGTGAGTGACGTTCGTGCATCGCCTGCCCGGCCACCCGAAGGAGTGAACATCGGCGGGGAGTTGGCGAGCAAGTCCCGGCGGGAGGGCCGTGCGGCCGGTGCGGTGTGCCGGTTGGACGTCTCCCGAAGGCTTTGGCAGGATGCGCCGCCACACCCCGACGGAGGTGATCATTCCGGTCGAATTCCGACGGGTGCTCCGGCGGCAGAGGCCCTCCCCGCTCCCCTTTTCCACTCCCCCTGACCTCCGTGAAGGCCTCGGGCAGACTGGCCGGATGCGTATCGAACTCGCCACCGAGCCCGGCGACCCCGCACGCCCCAACGAGGACTTCGCCTCGGTCGCGCTTCCCGCGTCCGGACAGGGCGGTTCGCTCGTCCTCCTGGACGGCGTGACGCCACCCGAGGGGGCGGTGGGCTGTCCGCATTCCGTCCCCTGGTTCATCGCGCGACTCGGCGGCGCCCTGGGTGAACTGTCCGTTTCACGCCGGGATATGACGCTCACTGAGGTGCTCGCGGCCGCCATCTCGCGTACGGCCGACGCCCATCGTTCAACCTGTGACCTTTCTCACCCCCGCACCCCACAGGCAACCGTGGTGCTCGTGCGGTGGGACGCGGAGCGCGTGGAACACCTGGTCCTGTCCGACTCGGCGCTGCTCATCGCGGGCCGCGACGGCGCGGTAACCGCGATCCTCGACCGCCGCCTGGCCGAACTGCCGCCCACCGTGTGGGCCCTGCGCGACCAGGTGCGCGCCCTCCCGCGCGGCTCGGCCGAGCGGGACGTGGCGGCCCGCGCCTACGGAGCGGCGGTCGAGGCGCTGCGCAACGCGGAGGACGGCTTCTTCACGGCCGCCGCCGACCCCTCGGCCGCCCTGCGCGCGGTCACCGGCGAACTGCCGCGGGCCGACGTGACGGCGGTGGCGGCGCTCACCGACGGAGCCGGCCGGTGGGTCGAGACGTTCCACGAGGGCGACTGGGCCGACTGCTTCACGCTGCTGCGCAAGCAGGGGCCGCAGCACCTGGTGGACCGGGTGCGGGAGTTGGAGCGCGCGGACCCGGACCGCCTGGCCTTCCCCCGCGGGAAGCGGCACGACGACGCGGCGGTCGTGTACGCGGAGTGGTGAGGCGTAAGGACACCGGTACGGGCACGGGTGCGGGCACCGGTACGGGCATGGGTGCGGGCACCGGTACGGGCATGGGTGCGGGCACCGGTCCGGGTAGGGGCGCCGGTACGGGTACCGCTCAGTTGTCCGCGCTCTCGTTCAGCCGCCCGAGCAGCCGGGCGAGTTCGGCGACCTCCGCCCGGTCCCAGCTCGCCAGCCTGCGTACGTAGCGGGCACGGCGCCCGGCGCGCACCGTGCGGAAGCGGGTGCGGCCGTCCGGTGTGAGCTGGATGAGCCAGGCGCGGCCGTCGGCCGGGTCGGGCTCCCGGGAGACCAGGCCGAGCTCCTCGAGCGCCCGCAGCTGGCGGCTCATCGTGGCCTTGCCGACGCCGATGTAGGCGGCGAGTTCGGTGGCCCGCTGCGGTCCCGAGTCGTCGAGGCAGACGAGCAGTCCGTACGCGGCGGGCTCCAGGTCGGGGTGGACCTGGCGCGCCATCTCGCCCGACGAGGCCCGCGCGCGGCGCATCAGCAGGGACAACTCCCGTTCGAGGGAGAGGAACTCGCGGTCCGTCCCCTGCTCCACGTCGCCCTGTGCGCCACGCTTCGCGTCCTCTTCTGCAGCACCCATGTCCCGCTTTCCCGTTTCTGAAAGTTGTCGCCGGAAGGACCTCGCGCCACTGCCGTGGCGACAGCGGCCTGACCAGTATTTCGCAAGGTGACGCCCGTGCCGCCGCGAAGGCACCGTCACAGGAGTGGACCAACGGCAGAAGACGGACCCTCTTCCCTAGCCGCGGTCTACGTGCGTAGCTTTTCAAGTGACATGTTCACACCACTCACATGTCGACAGGTCCCCACCGAGCACCACCGAGGCCTTCGGAGGCACGCCCATGCCCGTGCACAGACCCGGAACGGCCCGCCGCTCGCGCTTGTCGCCGGCGGGGGTCCTCCTCGCAGCACTGTCCGCACTCTCCCTCCTCCTGACGCTCCCCACAGCGGCCCGGGCGGACGACGACGTCCCCGCGCGCGGCTCCGCCCGCCTCGGCCAGGGCGTCATCGAGCACGACGGCCAGGGCGGTCTGCCCGCCGGCGGTGACGCCACGCAGACCGAGGGCGTCGACGTCAGCAGCCACCAGGGCAACGTCGCCTGGTCGACGCTCTGGAACAGCGGCGTGAAATGGGCCTACGTCAAGGCCACCGAGAGCACCTCGTACAAGAACCCCTACTTCGCCCAGCAGTACAACGGTTCGTACAACGTGGGCATGATCCGCGGCGCGTACCACTTCGCGACGCCCGACACCTCCAGCGGCGCGACGCAGGCCAACTACTTCGCGAGCGGCGGCGGGGGCTGGTCGCGGGACGGCAGAACGCTGCCGGGCGCCCTCGACATCGAGTGGAACCCGTACGGGGCGGCCTGCTTCGGCAAGTCCCAGTCCGCGATGGTGAGCTGGATAAGCGACTTCCTCACCACCTACAAGTCCCGCACCGGACGCGACGCCGTCATCTACACCGCCACCAGCTGGTGGAAGCAGTGCACCGGCAACTACAGCGGCTTCGGCGCCAGCAACCCGCTGTGGATCGCCCGCTACGACACCGGCCCGGGCGAACTCCCCGCGGGCTGGGACTTCCAGACCATGTGGCAGTACACCTCGTCGGGACCGACGGTCGGCGACCACAACAAGTTCAACGGCGCCCTCGACCGGGTGGTGGCACTCGCCAACGGCTGAGCGCGCGGACGGCGGCCACCCCGGTGGGGTGACCGCCGTCTCCCTGTGCCGCCCCGGACCCTACGCCGCGACCGGGACCCGCACCTCGGCCTCCGTCAGGGCCAGTTCGAGCACCTGGCGGACGTCCGTGACCGCGTGCACGTCGAGCCTCTCCAGGACCTCCGCGGGGACGTCGTCGAGGTCCGCCTCGTTCCGCTTCGGGATGATCACCGTGGTGATCCCCGCGCGGTGCGCGGCGAGCAGCTTCTGCTTGACGCCGCCGATCGGCAGGACGCGGCCGGTCAGCGAGATCTCGCCGGTCATCGCCACGTCCGTACGGACAAGGCGTCCGCTGAGCAGCGAGGCGAGGGCGGTCGTCAGCGTGACGCCCGCACTCGGGCCGTCCTTCGGCACGGCGCCCGCCGGGAAGTGGATGTGCACGCCCCGGTCCTTCAGGTCGCCCACGGGCAGCTCCAGTTCGGCGCCGTGCGAGCGCAGGAAGCTCAGCGCGATCTGCGCCGACTCCTTCATCACGTCTCCGAGCTGACCGGTGAGCGTGAGCCCCGAGGCCCCGGTCTCCGGGTCGGCGAGCGACGCCTCCACGAACAGCACGTCGCCGCCCGCCCCGGTGACCGCGAGGCCGGTGGCCACGCCGGGCACCGCCGTGCGCCGCTCGGCCGGGTCCTGGGCGGACTCGGGCACGTGGTGCGGCCGCCCGATGAGCTCGCGCAGGTCCGCGTCCGTGACCGTGAACGGCAGCTCCCTGTCGCCCAGTTCGTGCTGGGCGGCGATCTTGCGGAGCAGCCGTGCCACGGAGCGCTCCAGGTTGCGCACGCCCGCTTCGCGCGTGTACTCGCCGGCGAGCTTGCGCAGCGCGCTCTCGTCCAGCGTCACCTCGTCCTTCTCCAGGCCCGCCCGCTCCAGCTGGCGCGGCAGGAGGTGGTCGCGGCCGATGACGATCTTCTCGTCCTCGGTGTAGCCGTCGAGCCTGACGAGCTCCATGCGGTCGAGGAGGGGCTCGGGGATGGCTTCCAGGACGTTCGCCGTCGCGAGGAAGACGACGTCGCTCAGGTCGAGCTCGACCTCCAGGTAGTGGTCGCGGAAGGTGTGGTTCTGCGCCGGGTCGAGGACTTCGAGGAGGGCGGCGGCCGGGTCGCCCCGGAAGTCCGAGCCGACCTTGTCGATCTCGTCCAGGAGCACCACCGGGTTCATCGACCCGGCCTCCTTGATGGCCCGCACGATCCGCCCGGGCAGCGCCCCCACGTACGTACGACGGTGGCCGCGGATCTCCGCCTCGTCGCGCACACCGCCGAGCGCGACCCGTACGAACTTGCGGCCCATGGCGTGCGCGACGGACTCGCCGAGCGAGGTCTTGCCGACGCCGGGCGGGCCGACGAGGGCGAGCACGGCGCCGCCGCGGCGGCCGCCGACGACCCCGAGACCGCGGTCCGTGCGGCGCTTGCGCACCGCGAGGTACTCGGTGATGCGCTCCTTCACGTCCTGGAGCCCGGAGTGCTCGGCGTCGAGGATCTCCTGGGCGCCCTTGATGTCGTACTCGTCCTCGGTCCGCTCGTTCCAGGGCAGTTCGAGGACGGTGTCGAGCCAGGTCCTGATCCAGGAGCCCTCGGGCGACTGGTCGCTGGACCGCTCCAGCTTGTCGACCTCCTTGAGGGCGGCCTCGCGGACCTTCTCGGGCAGGTCGGCGGCCTCGACGCGGGTGCGGTAGTCGTCGGACTCCTCGGCCGCGTCCTTGCTGTCGCCGTTGAGCTCGCGCAGTTCCTTGCGGACGGCGTCGAGCTGGCGGCGCAGCAGGAACTCGCGCTGCTGCTTGTCCACGCCCTCCTGCACGTCCTTGGCGATGGACTCGGCGACGTCCTGCTCGGCGAGGTGCTCGCGCAGCTGCTCGGTGGCGAGCTTGAGGCGGGCGACCGCGTCCTCGGTCTCCAGGAGCTCGATCTTCTGCTGGACGGTCAGGAACGGCGAGTACCCGGAGTTGTCGGCGAGCGCGGCGACGTCGTCGATCTGCGTCACGCGGTCCACGACCTGCCAGGCGCCGCGCTTCTTCAGCCAGCTGGTGGCGAGCGCCTTGTACTCCTTGACGAGCTCGGTGACGGCGCCCGGCAGGGGCTCGGGCACGGAGTCGTCGATCTTCTGGCCCTCGACCCAGAGCGCCGCGCCGGGTCCTGTCGTGCCCGCGCCGATGCGCACGCGGCCGCGGCCGCGGATGAGGGCGCCGGGGTCGCCGTCGGAGAGCCGGCCGACCTGCTCGACGGTGCCGAGGACACCGGTCGCGGCGTACGTCCCGTCGATGCGCGGAACAAGCAGCACCTTCGGCTTGCTGTCGCCACTGGACCGGGCGGCGGCCTGCGCGGCCTCCACCGCGGCCCGTACCTCCGCGTCGGACAGGTCGAACGGCACCACCATGCCGGGCAGGACGACCTCGTCGTCGAGCGGCAGCACGGGCAGAGTGAGCGGCGTGTACGTGGTGGACTCAGCAGCCATGATCTCCCCTTCGGCATTCAAGTTGAGCTATACCGACTCAATGCTTATGAGCTTCGGGATGTTCCCCCAAGCCTGTTCGCTGTGAGCGATCACCCGGAGACGCTCGGAGCGGGGCGCGTGGCGAGGGGCCGTTTCCAGTCACGCGGGGTGCGGATGTCCACCGGGCGGCGTTCCCCTGCGGCCGTTCCGTTGGGACCGTGGATACTCCGACTCTCACGGAGGGCAGCCATGGTGGACACACCGGGGACCGGCGACGGCGGCACGCAGGAGGTGGCCGGGGAGCTCGTGGAGCACGCGCTGGGGCACCTCTTCTCCGCGGCGCTGCGCACGGCGGCGCACTGCCGGATAGCCGACCGGCTCGCGGCGGGCCCGCGCACCGCCGGACAACTGGCCGAACTGACCGACACCCACGCCGGGCATCTGCGCCGCGTCCTGCGCTATCTCGCCACGCGCGGCATCTTCCGCGAGGACGCGACGGGCGCGTTCCACCTCACGCCGCTCGGGGACGCCCTGCGCACGGACGCGCCGAATTCCCTGCACGAGGCGGTCCTGCTGCTGACCGACACGATCTTCCTGCGGACCTCGGCGGGCCTGGAGGAGACGGTGCGCAAGGCGGGCCCGTCCTTCGAGCGCCTCTTCGGCAAGCCGTTCTTCGACCACCTCGCCGACGACCCGGCCCTCGAGGAGCTGTTCGACACCGGCATGGCCGCGCTCTCGGGCCCGATCGACGCGGTGATCGCCGGGACGTACCCCTTCCCGGAGAAGGGCACCGTGGTGGACGTGGGCGGCGGCCGCGGCGGGCTGCTGCGCGCGGTCCTGCGCGGGCGCCCCGGCCTGACGGGCGTCCTCTTCGACCGTCCTGCCGCGGTGAGCACCCACATGCTGGCCGACGACGACGCGTTGCGGGGCAGGTGGCGGGCCGACGCCGGGGACTTCTTCACCGAGGTCCCCGAGGGCGGCGACCTCTACGTGATCAAGCACGTCCTGCACAACTGGCCGGACGACGGCTGCCTGCGGATCCTGCGCAACTGCCGGGCGGCGATGGCACCGGACGCGCGCCTCCTGATCGTCGACGCCGTGCTGCCCGGCGGCAACGCACCGCACCTCGGCAAGACCCTGGACGTGGTGATGTCGGCCGTGCTCGGCGGCCAGGAGCGGACGGAGGACGAGTTCTCGGCGCTGCTGACGGTGGCGGGGCTGCGGCTCACGCGCATTCTGCCCACCGAGATGCACCCGTCGATCGTGGAGGCGGAGGCGGCATAGGCCGCGGCTGCTGTGCCCGTCCGCCCCGCGACGCCCACCACGTTCGCGGTGCGGGCGGCCCGCGTGCCCCGCCCGGGTCGCCCGCCATCGGGCGCGCTCCGACCCCCGCCCCTGTATCCAAGATCATCATGTGCAGAATGACCCGTATGCCGATGACGAACGTTCAGCAGCCGGGCCCTGTCGCCCCGAAGGCGGCGACGCCCGAGGACGCCTCACCGATCGGCCGCATACTGGCCCGCGCCTTCGACGACGACCCGATGATGCGCTGGTTCTTCCCCGACGGCGCGACGCGCGAGGCGGGCCTCGGCCGCTACTTCGCGACCCTCTTCACCCGGCAGTACGTGCGCCACGGCGTCTGCGAGCACACCCCGTCGGCGGCGGCCTACTGGGTGCCGCCGGGCGCGCAGGACAAGGCCGTGCCCGACGCGGAGACCGTCGAGCAGCTCGCGGAGATCCTGGGCGACCGGGCCGCGCTGTTCCGCGAGGCGGCGGCCGCGGCCGCCGGGCACGGTCCCCATGAGCCGCACTGGTACCTGGCCGTCCTCGGCGCCGACCCGGCCGCCCAGGGCCGGGGCCACGGCGCCGCCCTGCTCCGCTCGGGCCTCGCCAAGGCCGACGCGGCCGGCCTGCCCGTCCATCTGGAGTCCTCCAAGCCGGAGAACCTGCCCTTCTACGAGCACTTCGGCTTCACGGTGCTCGACGAGGTCAGGCTCCCGGGCGGTGGCCCGCTCCTGTGGGCGATGCGCCGCGCACCGGGCCGTCCGGCCGGCGCCTGAGCCCGATCAGCGGCCAGGTGGCGACGCCGATCAGGAGCGCGAGCAGGTGGCCCCAGTTGGTCATCGGATCGGTGAACGCGATCAGGTCCTGGACCAGCATGCAGCCGAACCCGGCGAGGACGGCCCAGCGCAGCCACGGCGTGAGGAGCCCCGCGAGCGCGCCGACGCTGGCGGCCACGCCGAAGCTGATGCCGTAGTCGAGCCGGTGCAGCGAACTGTCGGGCAGGTGGCCCGCCAGGACGGAGAGGGCCACGGGGACCTCGGTCACGAGCGTCGCGACGACGTGGCCGAGGAGGAAAACCGCCGCGGTGCGGATGCCGCCGATGCGGCGCTCCAGCGCGGTGAGCACCAGCAGGAAGCCGACCGCGTACGGGGACGTGATGCCGCCCGCGATCCACAGGGCGCTGGCGACCAGGACGAGGACGGGGTTCTGCGCGAGGTGCGCCACATCGGTGCTCGACCCGCGCAGGAGCGAGGAGACGAGGTCCGGGTCGGCGTACCGGGCGACCATCGAGGTGGCGGCGAGCACGAGCGCGTACCCGAAGGTGAACGGCGTCCCGGTGGGGGTGGGCAGCAACCGCCCGAGCCGCGCCAGGAAGCGCGAAAGGGGACGGCGCGGGAGGACGGCGCCGACGGCGGTGGCGCCGGGGGCGACGGTCACGGCGGCAGCGGCGCCCGCATCCGGGACGGCGGCGGCCTCGTCGGCAACGGCGCCCACGCCAGGGACAGCGGCGGTCACGACGGCGGCGGCACCCACGCCCGGGACGGCAGCGGTCACGACGGGGGCGGCACCCACGCCCGGGACAGCAGCATCCTCGACCGCAGCACCCACATCCGCGGCGGCAGCCGCCTCGACGGCAGCGGCGCCCGCATCCGGGGCGCCATCTCCGGCGTGCGCTGCGCGCGCCGGGTCCGGTGGGGGCCGGTGCGCCGGCTGGCGCGGTATTCCGTTCAGGGTGCCCGGCGTCGCCGCGTCGGACGCGGCCGCGGCGGGCCGCACGCTCTGGTTCACGGGTGAGGCGCTCCTTCCGTCCCACCCCACCCTTTGCCCACTTTTCCGCCGCTGTCTATGACGGGCGCCACGTGAGGTGCGTCTCACAGGCAACCCACGGGGTGGTTTCTGCGTCGCCGGGGAAATCGCCTGGGCCGCGGCGGCCCGTCGAAATACGCTGCCGCCATGCACACCCACACCACCGCCCCCGTCGTCCTCGACCGGCGCGAGGGCCCGTACGGAGAGGTCGTCCTGCGCCGCCACGGCGAGCTGTTGCAGATCATCGCCAACGGCTGCTTCCTGATGGACACCTCCGACGGCCGCTCCGAGCGGCTGCTCGTCGACGCGGCCCGCGACGCCCTCGACGACCGCCCGTCCCCCGCCGTCCTCATCGGCGGTCTCGGCGTCGGGTTCTCCCTCGCGCACGCCGCCGCGGACCCCCGCTGGGGACGCGTCGCCGTCGTCGAGCGCGAGCAGGCGATCATCGACTGGCACACCGCGGGACCGCTCGCCGAACTGTCCGGTGCCGCGCTCGCCGACCCACGTACGCAGATTCTTCACACCGACCTCGTCACATACGTCCGCGAGGCACCGGAGACGTACGACGCGCTCTGCCTGGACATCGACAACGGCCCCGACTGGACGGTGACGGAGGGCAACAACTCCCTTTACTCGCCTGCCGGTCTGGCCGCCTGCAAAGCCCGTCTGAACCCCGGCGGAGTGCTCGCCGTATGGTCCGCCCAACCCTCGTCCGCTTTCGACGACGCTCTACGGAATGCCGGATTCCAGAGGGTACGGACGGAAGAGATCCCCGTTGCCCGAGGCGTCCCGGACGTGGTCCATCTCGGCGTCAGGGCTGCGTAGCCGAGGTGCCTTCGCGACCCGTACTCTGCTGACCGAACACAAGCGATCAGTGTCAGGGGCGGGCGATGGAGCAGACACACACCTCCCAGAACGGCGCCACGGCGGCGACGCCGGGCGCCCAGCGCCGGGTGCTGGTGGTCGAGGACGACCCGACGATCGTCGACGCCATCGCCGCCCGGCTGCGTGCCGAGGGTTTCGTCGTGCAAACGGCGGTCGACGGTCCTTCGGCGGTGGACACCGCCCAGGCCTGGCAGCCCGACCTGCTGATCCTGGACATCATGCTGCCGGGCTTCGACGGCCTGGAGGTGTGCCGCCGGGTGCAGGCGCAGCGCCCCGTACCCGTCCTGATGCTCACCGCGCGTGACGACGAGACGGACATGCTGGTCGGGCTCGGGGTCGGCGCGGACGACTACATGACCAAGCCGTTCTCGATGCGCGAGCTCGCGGCCCGGGTGCACGTCCTGCTGCGCAGGGTCGAGCGGGCCGCGCTCGCCGCGACCACGCCCCGCAGCGGCATCCTGCGCCTGGGCGAGCTGGAGATCGACCACGCCCAGCGGCGTGTGCGAGTGCGCAGCGAGGACGTCCATCTGACGCCCACCGAGTTCGACCTGCTGGTCTGCCTGGCCAACACCCCGCGCGCCGTGCTCTCCCGCGAGCAGCTGCTCGCGGAGGTCTGGGACTGGGCCGACGCGTCCGGCACCCGCACCGTCGACAGCCACATCAAGGCGCTGCGCCGGAAGATCGGGGCCGAGCGGATCCGTACGGTGCACGGCGTCGGATACGCCCTGGAGACCCCCACCCCGTGAGGCGGGCCGTGCGATGAGCGGACCCTTCGGAGGACTGCGGCCGTTCTCCATCAAGACCAAGCTCGGCGCCCTGGTGGTCGTCTCGGTGTTCATCACCACGGGCCTGCTCCTGGTGGCGACGAAGACCGAGACCGAGCTGCGCTTCATCACCGTCTTCTCGGTGATCGCCACCCTGCTCATCACGCAGTTCGTGGCGCACAGCCTCACCGCCCCGCTGGACGAGATGAACGCGGTGGCCCGCGCCGTCTCGCACGGCGACTACACGCGCCGGGTGCGCGGCGCCGACCGGCGCGACGAGCTGGGCGACGTGGCCTCCACGATCAACGCCATGGCGGACGACCTGGAGGCCCAGGACACCCAGCGCAAGGAGCTCGTCGCCAACGTCTCGCACGAGCTGCGCACGCCCATCGCGGGGCTGCGCGCGGTCCTGGAGAACGTCGTGGACGGCGTCTCCGCGGCCGACCCCGAGACGATGCGCACGGCCCTGAAGCAGACCGAGCGCCTGGGCCGGCTCGTGGAGACGCTCCTCGACCTGTCCCGCCTGGACAACGGCGTCGTCCCGCTCAAGGCCCGCCGCTTCGAGGTGTGGCCGTATCTCTCGGGCGTGCTGAAGGAGGCCAACATGGTCGCCTCCGCGCGCGCGGGCATCGCTTCCGGCTCCGGCAGCCACACCCGTACGGACGTCCACCTGCACCTCGACGTCTCGCCCCCGGAGCTGACGGCCCACGCGGACGCGGAGCGGCTCCACCAGGTCGTGGCGAACCTCATCGACAACGCGGTGAAGCACAGCCCGCCCCACGGACGTGTGACGGTGCTCGCCCGGCGCGGCCCCTACCCCGAGTCCCTGGACCTGGAGGTGCTCGACGAGGGCCCCGGCATCCCGGAGTCGGAGTGGCACCGCGTCTTCGAGCGCTTCAACCGCGGCAGCCACGCGGGCGCCCTCGCGCCGGGCTCCGGCAACGACGGCGGCACGGGTCTCGGCCTCGCCATCGCGCGCTGGGCGGTCGATCTGCACGGCGGGCACATCGGGGTGGCCGAATCCCCTCGCGGCTGCCGGATCCAGGTCACCCTTCCGGGCCTGCCCCCGGCGTGAAGTTGACGTAGGGTTCGAAGTGGAAGCGGAGAACAGGGCTGCTCAAGGGCGCCTGGAGGCCGCCGCCGCGCGTAGACGTCGTACCGACGCACCCGCGCGGCCATCTGGCGTTGCGGAACCTCGCTTGTTTCCCGCCATTTACAGCGCCGAAACCATTGCTCCAGTGTGACTTACGCGACGGATGCCCGGCCCGGTCTGCACCTCGCGCTCCGGGAGGCGTAGCCTTTATTTCCGCTGTCCATCACCTTGTGAAGCGGAAGAGGGCGGTTACCGCCGTGTCGTCACAGTCCCCCAGTAGCTCGAGCATCTCGACCGACCAAGACGGGCAGGGCAAGGACCCTGCCGCAGCCTTCGGTCCCAATGAGTGGCTCGTAGACGAGATCTATCAGCAGTACCTCCAGGACCCGAATTCGGTCGACCGAGCCTGGTGGGACTTCTTCGCCGACTACAAGCCAGGCGCGGGCGCCTCCACGGCCGCCGCCCCGGCGAAGCCGGCGGGTGACGCGGCCGCGGGGGCTGCGGCCACCAACGCTCCCGCCGCCCAGGCCGCGCCCGCCCCGGCGAAGCCCGCGGCTCAGGCCGCGCCCGCCACCGCCGCCCCGGCCGCTCCCGCGAAGCCCGCGGCCGCCGCTCCGGCTCCCGCCGCGAAGCCCGCCGCTGCCAAGCCCGCCGCCAAGGCGGAGCCCGCGACGGAGGCCCCGGCCGGTCCCGAGTACGTGACGCTGCGCGGCCCCTCGGCCGCCGTCGCGAAGAACATGAACGCCTCGATCGAGGTCCCGACGGCCACGTCGGTCCGCGCGGTCCCGGTGAAGCTGCTCTTCGACAACCGCATCGTCATCAACAACCACCTCAAGCGCGCCCGCGGCGGGAAGATCTCCTTCACGCACCTCATCGGGTACGCCATGGTGCAGGCCATCAAGGCCATGCCGTCGATGAACTACTCCTTCGTGGAGAAGGACGGCAAGCCCACCCTGGTCAAGCCGGAGCACATCAACTTCGGCCTCGCCATCGACCTGGTGAAGCCCAACGGCGACCGCCAGCTCGTGGTCGCGGGCATCAAGAAGGCCGAGACCCTGAACTTCTTCGAGTTCTGGCAGGCCTACGAGGACATCGTCCGGCGCGCCCGCGACGGCAAGCTCGGCATGGACGACTTCACCGGCGTGACGGTCTCGCTGACCAACCCCGGCGGCCTCGGCACCGTCCACTCGGTCCCGCGCCTGATGCCCGGCCAGTCGGTCATCATGGGCGTCGGCTCGATGGACTACCCCGCGGAGTTCCAGGGCACCTCCCAGGACACCCTGAACAAGCTCGGCATCTCGAAGGTCATGACGCTCACGTCGACCTACGACCACCGGGTCATCCAGGGCGCCGCCTCCGGCGAGTTCCTGCGGATCGTCGCGAACCTCCTCCTCGGCGAGAACGAGTTCTACGACGAGATCTTCAAGGCGCTCCGCATTCCTTACGAGCCGGTCCGCTGGCTCAAGGACATCGACGCCTCGCACGACGACGACGTCACGAAGGCCGCCCGCGTCTTCGAGCTGATCCACTCCTACCGCGTCCGCGGCCACGTCATGGCCGACACGGACCCGCTGGAGTACAAGCAGCGCAAGCACCCCGACCTGGACATCACCGAGCACGGCCTCACCCTGTGGGACCTGGAGCGGGAGTTCGCGGTCGGCGGCTTCGCCGGCAAGTCGATGATGAAGCTGCGCGACGTCCTCGGCGTGCTGCGCGACTCGTACTGCCGCACCACCGGCGTCGAGTTCATGCACATCC
Organism: Streptomyces sp. NPDC036815; assembly: GCF_055609205.1. Classification (NCBI taxonomy): domain Bacteria; kingdom Bacillati; phylum Actinomycetota; class Actinomycetes; order Kitasatosporales; family Streptomycetaceae; genus Streptomyces; species Streptomyces sp. NPDC036815. The sequence continues at coordinate 159,956 of NZ_JBVJPW010000007.1, forward strand.
AGGACCCGAAGCAGCGCAAGTGGCTGCAGGACCGCATCGAGCGGACCCACGCCACCAAGCCCGAGCGCGAGGAGCAGCTGCGCATCCTGCGCCGGCTGAACTCGGCGGAGGCCTTCGAGACCTTCCTGCAGACGAAGTACGTCGGCCAGAAGCGCTTCTCCCTGGAGGGCGGCGAGTCCGTCATCCCGCTGCTCGACGCCGTGCTCGACAGCGCCGCCGAGTCGCGCCTTGACGAGGTCGTCATCGGCATGGCCCACCGCGGCCGCCTGAACGTCCTCGCCAACATCGTCGGCAAGTCGTACGCCCAGATCTTCCGCGAGTTCGAGGGCAACATGGACCCCAAGTCCATGCACGGCTCCGGCGACGTGAAGTACCACCTGGGCGCCGAGGGCACCTTCACCGGCCTGGACGGCGAGCAGATCAAGGTCTCGCTGGCCGCGAACCCGTCCCACCTGGAGACGGTCGACCCGGTCATCGAGGGCATCGTCCGCGCCAAGCAGGACATCATCAACAAGGGCGGCACGGACTTCACGGTCCTGCCCGTCGCCCTGCACGGTGACGCGGCCTTCGCGGGCCAGGGTGTGGTCGCCGAGACGCTCAACATGTCGCAGCTGCGCGGCTACCGCACGGGCGGCACGGTCCACATCGTCATCAACAACCAGGTCGGCTTCACCGCCGCCCCGGAGTCGTCGCGCTCCTCCATGTACGCCACCGACGTGGCCCGCATGATCGAGGCGCCGATCTTCCACGTGAACGGCGACGACCCCGAGGCCGTCGTCCGCGTTGCCCGCCTTGCCTTCGAGTTCCGGCAGGCGTTCAACAAGGACGTCGTCATCGACCTCATCTGCTACCGCCGCCGCGGTCACAACGAGTCGGACAACCCGGCGTTCACGCAGCCGCTGATGTACGACCTGATCGACAAGAAGCGCTCGGTGCGCAAGCTGTACACCGAGTCCCTCATCGGTCGCGGCGACATCACCCTGGAAGAGGCCGAGCAGGCGCTGCAGGACTTCCAGGGCCAGCTGGAGAAGGTCTTCACCGAGGTCCGCGAGGCCGTCTCGCAGCCCGCGCAGGCCGACGTGCCCGCGCCGCAGGCCGAGTTCCCGGTGCACGTCGAGACCGCGATCTCCCAGGAGGTCGTCAAGCGGATCGCCGAGTCCCAGGTCAACATCCCCGACCGGGTCACCGTCCACCCGCGTCTGCTGCCGCAGCTGCAGCGCCGCGCGACGATGGTCGAAGAGGGCACGATCGACTGGGGCATGGGCGAGACCCTCGCCATCGGCTCGCTGCTCCTGGAGGGCACCCCGGTCCGCCTGTCGGGCCAGGACTCCCGGCGCGGCACGTTCGGTCAGCGCCACGCGGTCCTCATCGACCGGGCCACGGGCGAGGACTTCACGCCGCTGATGTACCTCTCCGAGGAGCAGGCGCGCTACAACGTCTACGACTCGCTCCTCTCCGAGTACGCGGTGATGGGCTTCGAGTACGGCTACTCGCTGGCCCGCCCCGAGTCCCTCGTGATGTGGGAAGCGCAGTTCGGTGACTTCGTCAACGGCGCGCAGACGGTGGTGGACGAGTACATCTCCGCCGCCGAGCAGAAGTGGAACCAGCACTCCGGCGTCACGCTGCTGCTGCCGCACGGCTACGAGGGCCAGGGCCCGGACCACTCGTCCGCCCGCATCGAGCGCTTCCTCCAGCTGTGCGCGCAGAACAACATGACGGTCGCGATGCCGACCCTGCCGTCGAACTACTTCCACCTCCTGCGGTGGCAGGTGCACAACCCGCACCACAAGCCGCTGGTGGTCTTCACCCCGAAGTCGATGCTGCGCCTGAAGGCGGCGGCCTCGAAGACGGAGGAGTTCACGACGGGCGGCTTCCGCCCGGTCATCGGCGACGACTCGGTCGAGGCGTCGGCGGTCCGCAAGGTCGTCTTCTGCTCCGGCAAGCTGTACTACGACCTGGAGGCCGAGCGGCAGAAGCGCGGCGCCAAGGACACGGCGATCATCCGCATCGAGCGGCTGTACCCGCTGCCCGGTGCCGAGCTCCAGGCCGAGATCGCCAAGTACCCGAACGCCGAGAAGTACCTGTGGGCGCAGGAGGAGCCGGCGAACCAGGGCGCGTGGCCCTTCATCGCCCTCAACCTCATCGACCACCTGGACCTGGCGGTCGGCGCGGACATCCCGCACGGCGAGCGCCTGCGCCGCATCTCGCGGCCGCACAGCTCGTCCCCCGCGGTCGGTTCGGCCAAGCGTCACCAGGCCGAGCAGGAGCAGCTGCTCAGCGAGGTCTTCGAGGCCTAGCCCCGGCTGTCGTACGTGGATGGGCCCGGCCCCGAGCACTTCTCGCTCGGGGCCGGGCCCATCGGCGTAACTCCCCGAGAGGTCAGCCGCCGAGCCGGGCGATCTCCTCGCGCAGGGCGGCCGCCTCCGGTGCCGCCGCACCGGCCGCCTCCAGGATCTCCAGGGCCCGCACGCAGGACGCCAGGGCCGCCTTCGGCCGCCCCGACCGCTCCAGCGCCCCGGCGCGGTCCCGGAACGCCCGGGCCGCCACCACGGGCTCCGCAGCGTCGAGGGCGTGGACCCCGGCCATGCGGAAGCAGTGCGCGATGTGGTCGAGCGTCGCGCCGCGGTCCGCCCAGGGCAGGCGCTGGTGCCCCACCTCGGCCCGCAGCAGCCAGGCCCTGGCGAGGCCGTGCGAGTCGTGCACCGCACGCAGCGACACCTGCATGAGCTGGTCCGCCTCTTCCAGATCGGCACGGTCGCCGTACCGCGCGTACCGGGCGAGGAGGGCCCGGCCGAACAGGAGGCGTCGCCGAACGGTCGCCGGATTGCCTTCCGGCGTGCCCCACAGGCACTCCCTGAGGACGATCACGGCCCGCGTCGCCACGTCGTAGTGCTCTGCGAAGCCGTCGACCGGGCCGTCCGCGTCGGCCGTGGCCGCGAGGTCGAGCAGCGTCTCGCCCCAGGCCTCGCGCACGTCCGCCGACTCCGGGGTGTGCTCCGTCACCTCCTCCATCGCCGCCTCCTGAACGGCGAGCGCGCGCCGCAGCGGTTCGGCGTCCGGTGCGCCGGGACGGTACGCGGCCCGCAGCGACCGCGCGACGCGCAGCAGGAGCGCCACCCGGTTCTCCGGGTCCGCGTACACGACATCGCGCAGCGCGTCGTCGAGGGTCCGCGGCAGCGCGTCGTGGCCGCCGCTCAGGTCGTGGGCCTCCGCCAGTTCCAGGAGCAGCGCCGCGCTGTGGCGCAGCCCGTCCGGCTCGGCGACGAGCAGGTCACGGGCGAGCGCCAGCTCCTCCACCGCGTCCGCCGCGTACCGGGCCGCGCGGGCCGGGCGCCGCTCCGCGCGGGCGAGGGACAGCAGGGTCTGCCCCAGCCGGCGGTGCACGTCCGCCATGCGCGGCGCCCAGCTCAGCCCGGCCCCCGCCACGGCGCGCAGCCCGCCCACCGCCTCGTGCAGCGCCTGGACGTCGTCGGGGCGCAGCTCCCACAGCTCCCGGAGCAGGTCGGCCCGTTCGAGCACGGACTCCAGCACGGTCCCGGGGCCGGGCGCGGGCAGCCGGGCGGCCCGGTCGAGCTCCCTGATCGCGGACTCCAGGAGCTGTTCGGCGCCGGGGACGTCGCCCCGGCCCAGCCTGGTCCGCGCCCTGGCCCGCAGCACCCGTGCCGTCAGCCGCCGCGCCACGGCGCCGCAGGGTTCCGTCCCGGGGCCCGCATCGGCCCCCTCGGCCGCGGCCTCCATCGCCTCGTCGAGCAGCGTCTCGTCGCCCTGGTACTCCCAGAGGCTCAGCAGCGCCCCCGCGAGTTCGGTGGCGGCTTCGGCGCGGGCCTCCGGAGTCGCGGCGCCGGACACCAGGGGACGCAGCACGTCCACCGCGCCCTGCAGGGCGTCGGGGCCTGCGCCGCGGCTGTGGCGCGCGAGCAGCTCACGCGCCAGGGCGAGGTGCCGGTCCGGCGTGCCGTCAGGGAGGCCGGGCTCCGGCAGGTAGCGGCGGAGCACCCGGGCCGAGACCCAGGCGAACGGCGGCGGGACGGCGTCGTCCGGGCCCTGCGCCACCAGCGGTACCCGCCACTCCGTGCCGTCGCCGGGCTCGACGCCGGTCAGCCGGGCGTGCGCCAGCGCCGGAAAGTTCGGGGCACCTCGTCCCATCGCCCGCTCGACGTAGCGCGAACACTCGCTCAGGATGGCCGCCGCCTCGTCCCTGCCGAGCCTGCGGAGCAGCGCCTCCTGCACGTCCGGGGCGAACTCGTACCACTGGGCGCCGTCCGTACCCGTGGGGTTGGAGTGCGAGAGCAGCCCGCTGAGCAGGACCTCGGCCATCGCCTCGGGACCGGTGTCCGGCAGCATGACCCGCTGCACGATCGTCATCAGCGGCAGCACCAGCGGAACGGCCGCCAGGTAGGTGGCCAGTTGCTGGGCCGCGGGTGACGCGCCGGCCCGGAACCGGGCCACCCGGTCCGGCCCCGGGAGCGGCGTCCTGCCCTGCCCGGCGTCGCCGAGCGGCGGGTGGTCGGGGCGTACCCAGGCGGCCGCGGCCCTGATCCGCGTGGGCGCCGTTCCGGTGAGCAGCCGTGCCCAGACGCCGAGCGCCTCGACCGTGGGCGGCAGCACGGGGACGGGCGCCCCCTCGGCGGCCGCCCGCGGATCGCCCTCGGGGGTGAAGCGGAAGCCGAGGCCGGACGCCGCGCGCAGCCGCAGGGTGCCGGGCCGCGGCCGCAGGGCGGTCCGCGACCAGAGCCGCTGGGGCAGCGGCTGCAGCACCGCGACGGGCGCGCCGAGCGTCGTCAGGCGGTGCAGGAACCGCTGGGCCCGGCCGGTGCGCCACACCGGCCCCGCGCAGTCGCTGATGACCAGCGTGAACGTGTTTCCGGTGGGGTCGCAGAGCTGGTCGGCGGAGCCGAGCACCTGGTTCTGCCCCTGTCCCGCCCCCACCAGGAGTCCACTGTCCGGGCCTTGATGCAGCCGGTAGAGCCGTACGTCCTGGAACGCCCCCGTGCTGGCACACACCTGCCGCAGCTCCTCGGCCATCCGCGACCAGACGACCATCGAGGAGGAGGAGTCGAGGATCACCTGCATGGCGGCGGACCTGCGCTGTCGGCTGGCCCGGAAGACAGGGGTGACGATGCCGGTGCGGGCCAGGTGCTCGGCCGTGGCCTCTTCGTCCAGGACGTGCCAGGAGGGCCGCGACGCGCCCCGGTGGCGCTGCAGCGGACGCAGGGCCCGCTGCGCGCCGAGCAGGCCGGGCAGCGCGCTGGGCACCTCCGCCGCCGTGAACGGCACATGGCGCGGCGGGTCCCCGCCCCGGCGCGGCAGGGCCGGCGGGGCGAGCGGTTCCCGGGCGGGGGGCTCGGGGGCGGTCTCGTCGGGGGCGGCCGGGTCCGGCCGCCCCTGGAACGGGGAGGACCGTCCGGGGAGCGAGTGGGAGGTCCGCCCGGGGGCGGGCACCGACCACCGGGCCAGCCAGAGCGCGTCGGCGAGCGAGACGGCGTCCGGGTCGTGGCCGAGCCCGCGCAGCCCCGCGATGAGTTCGGCGAGTGGCTCCCGCTCCATCAGCGGTTACCTCGGCCGGTTCAGGGGGCGCATCAGCATCTCCGCGAGCCTCTCCCTGCTGCTCCGCCCGGAGGCGGAGAACGTGGTCAGGTAAAGGGCGTTGAGCAGTTGGTCGGCGGCGAGCAGCTCTTCCCGGTCGCGGGACAGGAAGAGGTCGATGAGGTCCTCTCCGGCCCGCGCGACCTCGTCGCCCAGGTGTGCCCGCACCATGGCGGCGAGCCTGTGCTGGTCGGGCCTGGCGAGTTCCAGGTGCAGACACCTGCGCATCAGCGGCGCGGGGAAGTCGCGCTCGCCGTTGCTGCTCAGGACGACGAACGGGAACGCGCGGCAGCGGACCCGCCCCGCCCTGACCTCCACGCGGCCGCCGTCGTCGGTCATCACCCGCACCGACTCCTGGCCCGGCTGGTCGGCGACGCGCTCCAGCTCCGCGATGGCGAACTCCCCCTCCTCCAGGACGTTGAGGAGGTCGTTGGGCAGATCGACGTCACTCTTGTCGATCTCGTCGATGAGCAGCACGCGCGGCCTCTCGTACGGAAGCAGCGCGGTGCCCATGGGGCCGAGCCTGAGGTAGCTTCCGATCCCGCCGACCCCCGCTCCCCCGGCCGCGGCCGCGCTCCCGAGCTGCGAGTCCTGGAGGCGGCCGAGGGCGTCGTAGTCGTACAGCCCCTCCCTGAGCGTGCTGCGGCTCGTGATCGGCCAGCGAAGAACCCGGCCGAGGCCCAGTTCGTACGCCACGGAGTGCGGGATGGTGCTCTTGCCCGTGCCGGGGCTCCCGGTGACCAGGAGCGGACGGCGCAGGTACAGGGCCGCGTTGATGATCTCCAGCTCCTCGGCGCGCGGGCGGAACGCCTCGACCATCCCCCGCCAGGCGCCGAGGCGGCGGGACGAGGCCGAGTCGAGCCCGGCGTCGGGCGCGACCGCCGGGCCGCCGTCGAAGTCGCGCCACGGCGGTGGCTCGGGCAGCCTCTCGATGCCGTCGTGCGGCTCTCCCGCTCCCCGGTAGATGAGCCATTCGTTCACTGTCGCTCCTCGGCTTTCGGTGCGGACGTCACGGTGTGTCCAGGAGGTCGAGGACTCCGGAGAGGCGCTGGCCGGAGTCGTGGTGCAGCAGCGCGATGTCCCGCGCCCACCGGGCCGCGGGGTCGCCGTCGCGGGCTCGGGCCCGCAGTCCGACCGTGTCCGGGGCGAGGTGCGCGAGCGTCCGCCTGCCCTCGACCCAGGCCCGGGCCGCGCTCTCGAAGGCGGCGCGCTCCGCGGGTGTGCCCGCGCTCCTGCGCCACAGCAGGGTGGTGGCACCGGCGTCGAGCGCCTCGCGCAGCAGCCCGGCGGCGGGCCCGCCACCGACGGGACCGCAGTGGGTCAGCACGGTGCCGGGAGCCGTACGGTGCCCGGACGCGCCGAGCGGGACGGCGACCGGGCTGTCGGCGCCGCACACGTCCGGTCCCGGGGCGGGTGGCGCCTCGCCCGAAACGAGCCGGTCCACGTACGCCTGGTCGACCACGATGACGCTCCTGACCTCGCCCAGGGGCGTGGGAGCGGCGCGGTCGTGGGGGCCGCGGGAGGGCCACCGGTCGACGGGCAGGTCGAACAACTCCTGGGGAAGCAGTACGTGGAGGGGCGCCACGTGGCTCCCGGCGTCGGCCCGGAGGAAGGCGTCGGCGAGCGCCCCGGCCAGGGCCCGCGGCGGGTCGGTCAGCGCGCGGACGTCGAGGGCGCCGGCGCCCTCCTCGATGGCCATGAGCTCGACGCCGCCCGCCTGGTCGACGAGGCGCACGCTCCAGGCGTACCGCCGCTCGGCCCACCAGTCGGCGCGCAGTTCGAGGACGGCGGCGCCGCGTTCGCCGACCTCGAAGACCTCGATGCCGAGCTCCGGGAGGGGCGGGTGTGCGGCGGCCGCGGCCGGTTCGGGCCACGGCAGGGCCGCCGGTCGGGGGTGCGGCCGGGGGGCGGGTACGAGGGCGGGTCCGGCGGCGGTCGCGGGGGCGGGGCGCGCGTCCGGCACGGGGGCGGGCACCGGCTCGGGGGCGGGAACGGGCGGCGCTCCGGGGTCGAGGGCGGGCGCGGGCTCACGGGCCGTGACCGGCTCCGGGACCACCTCCCTCACCACCACCGGCATCGCGGCCAGCCGCGACAGTTCCCTGCGCCAGACCGGCTGGAGCGCGTGCCCCCGCTCGACGGCCCACCTCTGGAGGGCCTCGGCGGCGAGCGGCTTCTCGGCGTGCACGCTGCGGGCCACCCGGAGCAGGAAGGAGAGGAACACCCCCAGCTCGTCCTTGGCGGGCGGGTCGTACAGCAGCCCCGCCCCGTCACGCCAGCCGCGCGGCGGCGCCGCACGGGGCAGGAGCTGGTCCGCGCACGTCTCGGCCACGAGACGTTCGACCGTGCCGACGTCCGGCGCGTGCGGCAGATCGGCGAGCATGGCGAGCGCCCGGGCCCGGTCGGTGGGCAGCCAGAGCCGGTTCGGCGGGGTCAGCTCGGTCTGCGCGTCGGCCCAGGTCGGCCCCGCGTCCTCGTGGGGGCGCTGGCTCGCCCAGTGCCAACGGTCGTGGTCGGCGACCAGTTCCTGGTAGGGGTCGGGCCCCGGCCCCTCGGGCCCCGGCTCGCCCCCCGGCAGCTTCCTGAGGGCGGTGAGCTGCACGGCCTTGCCGCCGTCCGCCTTGGTGCGCTGGGCCTTGATCACGCCGATGACGGCGCCCTTCTCCAGGTCGACGACCGGGCCGCCCGAGACGCCCAGTTCGATCTGCCCGGCCTCGCCCCCGAGCCGGAAGGCGTGGTCACCGACGACACCGGCGACGCCGCACTCCCCGGTCCAGCTCTCCACCCCGCCGTCGCCGTCGGGCGCGAAGCCCTGCAGGAGCAGCCTGCCGCTCGCCCCGTTCGGCCGGGAGGACAGGTCCGACAGCCATACGCAGGGGTGGTCGGCGGGCTCTGTCAGCTCCAGGACGGCGAGGTCGGGCAGGGGCCAGGAGCGCCCCGGTTCGCGCGGCCTCTCCTCGGCTGCGGGCAGACAGTGCCGCAGCCGCGCCGCGGCCGTGCGCAGGCCGCCGCTCCCCCAGTAGCTGATGCCGCACTCGGCGTCGCCCGCCCAGACGTTCCCGCGCTGGAAGACGTGCGCGCAGGTCAGCACCTTGCCGGGGGCGACGAAGAAGCCGCTGCCCCACAGGTCGCGGGGCGCGTCCGCGCCGGGAGCCGGTGCGCCGTGGATCCAGACCGTGGCGCCGTACACCAGGTCGCGCAGCATCTCGTCGGCGGCGGCCACCGGGACCCCGGGCCTTCCGTCAGTGCCCGCCGCCGTCGCGCCAGGTGAGGGTGACGGTGACCGAGCCCTTCAGCTCACCGTCCGCCAGCACGCTGACGACCCTGCCGGGCTTCGCCGCGAGCTCCACGCCGAAGGCGACGGTCACCTCGTCGGGCGCCGCCGCCCTGGTGGCCGCCCGCATGGTCGTGGCGACCCCCTTCACGAGCTCGGTGAGCCCTTCGACGCGTGCCGTGAACGTCTCCGCCAGGCCGGTGTCCGTGTAGTCGCCCGCGCCCTGCCGGAGCACGTCGGCATCGGAGACCCGGGCCGACACGACCGTGCCGTCCGGCAGCTCCACCTGAGTCACTTCGTCGGCCATCGGCCCACCCTCCCCGCATGCGACGGTCAACTGACCTTGTAGCACAGGCTTTTGGCCGTACGGGCGATTATCCGGCGCCCGGCCCTCGACGGGCGAGACGGCTGCGCCGGTTAACCTTGCGGAGCACATCCACCACATCCCCGACGGAGAGCGTCTTGTACTTCACCGACCGTGGCATCGAGGAGCTGGAGAAGCGGCGCGGCGAGGAGGAGGTCACCTTCGAGTGGCTCGCCGAGCAGCTCCGTACCTTCGTGGACCTCAACCCCGACTTCGAGGTGCCCGTCGAGCGCCTGGCCACGTGGCTGGCGCGGCTGGACGACGAGGACGAGGACGAGTAGCGCTCCCGCAGAGCCCGTGGCCCGGACGGGGAGCCTGTAGCCCGGACGGGGAGCCTGTAGCCCGGACGGGCGGGGGTACGACGCGGGCTCTCAGTCCCCGCGGCCGCGCGCCCGCAGCCGGTCGTACGCGAGTCCGGCCGCCCCCTGCGCCAGCAGCAGCGCGGCCGCCGCGGCCCAGCCACCACTGCGGCGCCGTACGGACCACACCGCGAGCGGCAGACCCGCCGCGACCTGGGCGGCGGCCAGCGCCCGCGCCCTCGGCCCGCGCACCCAGGGGCCGAGCGGCCCCTTGTCGACCTGGCCGAGTTCCGCGCGCACCACGTCCCGCCAGCCGGGCCAGTCGACCTGCCGCGCGCCCCGCTGGGCCCGCGCGGCCTCGCGCAGCCGGTCGGCCGGTTCACCGGGGCCCAGGCCGGGCGGCAGCCGGAGGCCCGTGCGCGTGAGGACGGCGAGGAGTCCGAGCATCCGGGCGCGCGCGTCGGCTTCGGTGTCGGGCCGGGTGAGCGCGTCCAGGGACTGCAGGTCCAGTACGGGGTCCAGGGCCAGCCGGGCGGCGAACGTCCGCATCGCCTCGCCCTCCCCGACGGGCGTCCCGTTCGCCAGCCACTCGTATCCGACGGTCCTGCGGAAGCCCGCCGCGAGGGTATAGCCGGACCGGTCGCCGTCCCACCACAGGGCGAGCACGGGCCAGCCCGAGCCGACGGCGAGCGCCGTGGCCCACCCGGTCAGGACGCGGTCGACGGGCTCGTCGCCGTGCAGCCACGGCTTGCCCTCGGGGACCAGCACGCTCCAGCCCGCACCCGCCTCGGCGAGCAGCATCCGCTCGCGGAGCAGCTGGGCGGCGGGCTCGACGACGTCGGGCTCGGCCCGGCAGAGCAGCAGCGCGCCCGCGGCCCTGGCGTCCGCCGGGGCGCGGGGCGGAGAAGCGTCGAAGGACATGGCCCCACGCTAGGACAGATCCGGTCATTTGGCGCATAGATCCTGCGTTCACCCTTCCGGACCCCGCATGCGCCTTCCCGGACCCTGCGTTCACCCTCCCGGGTGTCTTGACTTCCCGTATCCGCGATATATCGTGAATGACAGAGAACGCGATATGGCGCGTCACATGCGGCCGCCGAGGCCCGTCAAGGAGGTCAGCTCATGTCCGAGTGGTCCGTCGCCGAGCCGCGGAAGCTCACGTTCGAGGCCCCCGTGACCGCACTGCACGTGCGCATCGTCAACGGCACGGTGAACGTGGTGGGGACGGATGAAGGTTCCGCCCGCCTTGAGATCTCCGAGATCGAGGGCCCGCCCCTGCGGGTCACCGTGGAGGACGGCATCCTCACCGTCGCCTATGAGGACCTGCCCTGGAAGGGCTTCCTCAAGTGGCTCGACCGCAAGGGCTGGCGCCGCAGCGCGGTGGTGTCCCTGGCCGTGCCCGCCGGGACCGATGTCGAGGTGGGCGTGGTCGGCGCGGGCGCCGTGGTCTCCGGCGTCGAGGGCCGCGCGCAGGTGAAGGGCGTCACCGGCGACACGACCCTGCTGGGACTCGCCGGGCCGGTCCGCGCGGACACGGTCTCCGGGAGCCTGGAGGCGCAGGGCGTCACCGGCGACCTCCGCTTCAACTCCGTCTCCGGCAACCTCACGGTGGTCGAGGCCGCGGGCCCCTCCGTCCGGGCCGACTCCGTGAGCGGCTCGATGGTCGTGGACCTCGACCCGGCGGGCACCCCGACAGATGTCGCCCTGACGAGCGTCTCGGGCGAGATCGCGATCCGGCTCCCGCACCCGGCGGACGCCGAGGTCGAGGTGGACACGGCGAGCGGATCGGTGTCGAACGCCTTCGAGGACCTGCGGGTCGGGGGCCAGTGGGGCGCCAAGCGGATCACCGGGCGGCTGGGCACGGGCCGCGGGCGGCTCAAGGCGACGACCGTCTCCGGATCCATCGCGCTCCTGCGCAGGCCACCGACGGAGGACGACCCGTACGACGACGTCCCACTCGATGTCGCCCCGGCGGACGCCGTCCCCTTGCAGACGGACGGCTCGACCGAAGGCCCGATCGACGGCCCGACCCAAGGCCCGACCCAAGGCCCGACCGACAAGAAGGTGCTCTGACATGCCCCCCGTGTTCGCCCACGGCCGCCTGCGCCTGTACCTCCTCAAGCTGCTCGACGAGGCCCCCCGCCATGGGTACGAGGTGATCCGTCTCCTCGAAGAGCGCTTCCAGGGGCTGTACGCACCCTCCGCAGGCACGGTCTACCCCCGCCTCGCGAAGCTGGAGGCCGAGGGCCTGGTCACCCACACCACCGAAGGCGGCCGCAAGGTCTATGCCATCACGGACGCCGGCCGCGCCGAACTGGCAGGCCGCAGCGGCGAGCTGGCCGATCTGGAGCTGGAGATCCGCGACTCGGTCGCCGAGCTCGCCGCCGAGATCCGCGACGGCGTCCAAGGCGCGGCCGGTGAGCTGCGCCGCGAGATGCGGGCGGCCGCCAAGGAGGCGCGCGCCACGAGCGGTCCGGCCGTGCCTCCGCCCTTCCCCGACCCGGCCGACTTCTTCGACGGCACCCTGGGCGACAAGGAGAGCTGGCGCCAGGCCAAGGAGGAGTTCAAGCGGGCCAGGCAGGAGTGGAAGGAGCAGGCCCGGCGGGCGAAGGACGAGAGCCGCCGCGCCCGCGAGGAGGCCCAGCGGGCCCGCCGCCAGGCCAAGGACGCCCAGGACAGGGCCCGCGCCCAGGCCCAGGAGGCCCGGGAGGAAGTGCAGCGCATCGCCAGGCGGGTCCAGGAGCAGGTCCAGGACCACTTCCAGCGGGGCGACTGGCCCACGGGAGTACGAGAAGGCCTGACGGAACTGGCCAAGGAGTTCGGCGAGTTCGGCAAGGACTTCGGCCGGGACTTCGGCAAAGGCTTCGGCTCCCGCCCCGAGGAGGGCGCCGGAACCGGCACAGGCACCGGCACGAGCACCGGCACGAGCACTGGTCCGGACACCGACACGCGCACCGCGGCGCCGCATGACGCCGCCGAGGAGGCTGCCGAGCGGAAGGCCGCCGCCGGAGCCGGTCCCAAGTTCAGCTCCGCCCCCGAGGACTTCCCCGTGGAGTACGCCCCCGAGTGGTCCCACGAGGACTCCACGGGCAACCCCGGCAGGGACCTCGACCGCCTCCTGGACCGCTTCCGCGACGACATCCGCGACGCGGCCCGCGACCACGGCGTCACGGAGGACCAACTCCGCGAGGCCCGCAGCCACTTGTCCCGGGCGGCGGCACACATCGGCGCCACCCTGCGCACGCCGAGCCACTGACACCGGCGGCACGCGGTGGGCGTGGCCCCGCCCCGAACGGGGTCGCACCCACCGCACCCGACAGAGCACCCCAAGCCCGTGCGGGCCCGCGCAGGCTCACGCCGGAAGCCCCACCCATCAGGCCCTGCTCAAGAAGCCACCCAGCAGGCCCCACCCGACAAGCCCCGCTCAGGAAGCCGAGCCGAAGAGGATCCGCTCCAGGTCCGTGTACGTCACCCCGTGATCCGCGAGCGTCTCCGAGGCCACCCCGGGCCGGACCGTGATCGCCAGAAGAATGTGGTGCCCCCCGATGGTCCGGTCGCGCCGCGCGGTGGCGATCCGCAGGGACTTCACGAGGACCTCCTTGGCGTCCCGGCCGAACGGCACCCGGCCGAGCCGGGCCCGCCAGCCCTTCCGCTCACCGCTCGCCCCGACTCCCCCGCCCTTCCCGGACGCCCCACTCGCCGCGGCGCCCGCACCGGCCAACACTCCGGCCCCGTGCGCCTCTTCGACCCTGGCGACGATCTCGTCGACGTCGATGCCGAGTCCGGCGAGCGCCTCGGTGTCGGCCTGCGAGAGCCCGCCCCTGCGCCGCGCCTCCTCAAGGGCCCGCTCGATCGACTCGCGCCGGTCCGCGGCCCCCAGCGCCGTCAGGGCGAACGCGGCACGGCCGGCGCCGGGTCCCTGGTCGATCTGGGCGAGGAGCGAGAGCAGCAGGTGACCGTCGTCGACCGACGCGGCCCCCGCCCGCTCCGCCTGTTCGATCGCGCCCACGACCACGGCGCGGGACTCCTCCGTGAACCTCTCGAACATCACTGCCTCCCGTACTTCTTGTGCACGGCCTGCCTGCTCACCCCGAGCTCCGCGGCGATCTCCTGCCACGACCAGCCCTGCAGGCGCGCGCTGCGCACCTGCACGGCCTCCAGCTGCTCCACCAGCTTCCGCAGCGCGGTGACGGCCCGCAGCCCGATCCGTGGGTCGCGATCGCCCGCGCGCTCGGCGAGATCCGTTGCTTCGGTCATACGTGTCAACTTACGTTGACGCGAGGCGAGTGTCAACCGAAGTTGACATGAGGTGGGGTTCAGACCTCCAGCACGATCTTTCCGAACTGCTCGCCCGAGGCAAGGCGTTCGAAGCCCTCGCGGGCCCGGTCCAGGGGCAGCACCTCGTCGACCACCGGCCGTACGCCCGTGGCCGCGCAGAAGGCGAGGAGGTCCTCCAGCTCGTCCTTGGTCCCCATCGTCGAGCCGACCACCTTGAGTTCCAGGAAGAAGATCCGGGTCAGCTCGGCGTGCGAGGGGCGGTCGCCGCTGGTCGCCCCGGAGATGACGAGCGTGCCGCCCGGCTTCAGGGACTTGACCGAGTGGGACCAGGTCGCCGCGCCCACCGTCTCGATGACGGCGTCCACCCGCTGCGGGAGCCGCGCGCCCGCCTCGACCGCCTCGACGGCGCCCAGCTCCAGCGCCCGCTTGCGCTTGGCCTCGTCCCGGCTCGTCGCGAAGACCCGCAGTCCGGCCGCCTTGCCGAGCACGATCGCGGCCGTGGCGACGCCGCCGCCCGCGCCCTGCACGAGGACCGAATCCCCGGGCCGGACCCCGGCGTTGGTGAAGAGCATGCGGTACGCGGTCAGCCACGCGGTCGGCAGGCAGGCGGCTTCCGCGAAGGACAGTTCCTTCGGCTTGGGCAGCACGTTCCAGGTGGGGACGGCGACGCGTTCGGCGAAGGTCCCCTGGTACTTCTCGGTGAGGATGGAGCGGCCCTCGCGGGGCCCGACGCCGTGCCCCGACTGTCCGATGACGGAGTGGAGCACCACCTCGTTCCCGTCCTCGTCGATGCCGGCGGCGTCACAGCCGAGGATCATCGGCAGCTTGTCCTCGGCCAGGCCGACCCCGCGCAGCGACCACAGGTCGTGGTGGTTGAGCGAGGCGGCCCTGACGTTCACGGTCGACCAGCCGGAGCGCGCCTCGGGGGCGGGCCGCTCCCCCAACTCGAGGCCGTCGAGCGGCTGGTCACGGTCGATACGGGCAGCGTAGGCAGCGAACATGAGGCGACCCTAGGCGGCAGCGGCGCCCCGGCGGAACCTCGTACGGCTGTGACACGCGCCGCGCCCCCTGCCGCACGAGGTGCACGGCAGGGGGCGCGGTGGAGGCTCGGACCCGGTGTCAGCTCCGGGCCACGCCCTCGGCGCGGGCGGCGGCGGCGACCGCCGCCGTCACGGCCGGGGCGACCCGCTCGTCGAACGGCGAGGGGATCACGTAGTCCGCGGAGAGCTCGTCCCCGACGACGTCCGCGAGGGCGTCGGCCGCGGCGATCTTCATGCCCTCGGTGATGCGGGAGGCCCGCACCTGGAGCGCGCCCGCGAAGATGCCGGGGAAGGCGAGGACGTTGTTGATCTGGTTCGGGTAGTCCGAGCGCCCGGTCGCCACCACGGCCGCGTACTTGTGCGCGACATCGGGGTGGACCTCGGGGTTCGGGTTGGCCATGGCGAACACGAAGGAGTTCGGCGCCATGGAGGCGACGGCCGGCTCGGGGACGGTGCCGCCCGAGACGCCGATGAAGACGTCGGCGCCGTCGAGGGCCGCCTCCAGCGAGCCGCTGATGCCCGCCTTGTTGGTCAGCTCGGCCAGCTCGCGCTTGACCGGAGTGAGGTCGTCCCGGTCGCGGCTCACGATGCCCTTGCGGTCGGCGACCGCCACGTCGCCGAGTCCCGCCTCCAGGAGGAACTTGGCGATGGCGACCCCGGCCGCACCGGCGCCGGAGATGACGGCGCGCAGCTCGCCGAGCGAGCGCCCGGTCAGCTTCGCCGCGTTCCGCAGCGCGGCCAGCGTCACGACGGCCGTGCCGTGCTGGTCGTCGTGGAAGACGGGAATGTCGAGCCGCTCCTGGAGCTTGCGCTCGATCTCGAAGCACCGGGGTGCCGAGATGTCCTCCAGATTGACGCCGCCGAACGACGGGGCGAGGCGCACGACCGTCTCAACGATCTCGTCGGCGTCCGTCGTCGCGAGCGCGATCGGCACCGCGTCCACGCCGCCGAACTGCTTGAAGAGAATGGCCTTGCCCTCCATCACGGGGAGGGAGGCCTCGGCGCCGATGTCCCCGAGACCGAGCACCGCGGTCCCGTCGGTCACCACGGCGACGACATTGGATTTCCACGTGTAGTCGTGGACGAGCTCCGGCCGCTCGGCGATCGCGCTGCACACTTTCGCGACGCCGGGCGTGTAAGCCAGGGACAGGTCGTCCTTGTCGCGGACCGGCACGGTGGCCTGCACGGCCATCTTGCCGCCGCGGTGCAGCGCAAAAGCCGGATCGAAGGGCTCGTCCGCGCCCTCGTGATCCGTACTGCTGTCGCTGCGAGGATTGACGATCTCCGCTGCCACTTGTCTGACCCCTTAAGTCTTATTCATCAGTTGAGGGTGTCCACTCCCGGTTGAGAAGTGGGCGGGCACCGCGTCCGTTCCCCGCCTGTCGGCGGAGGGAGGTACGGACACGCGGGCGCGCCGCACACGCGCCCTGGGCCCCGGATGAGGGGTGTAGCCAACCTTTGTACCCGAAGGCAGTGGGCACGGGCGAGTGACATTGGTTGCAGCATGCTTCGCAGACGTCCCTCGAGGCCGGGCCGAATGTCACTCGGCCGGGCGGGTGACCTCGCGGCGGTCGCGCCGGGGGCCGCCGGCCGCGCACATGAGGCGATCAAGAACCGCGTAACCGCTCTTTTCCGACATCGGGCTTCCGCCCCGTAAAGGAACACTCTCCACCGGTCACTATCGAGCGATGTCCGAATTCTCCGAATAGTGCACTCCAGCGGTCCGCATAGCGAGATTCACCGGATATCTCTTGGTTAACAACGATTCGATCCGACCCCCATACGCCCCTGCCGTACCGGGATCGTGCGATTCGAG
The DNA here is from genome assembly GCF_055609205.1 of Streptomyces sp. NPDC036815. Classification (NCBI taxonomy): domain Bacteria; kingdom Bacillati; phylum Actinomycetota; class Actinomycetes; order Kitasatosporales; family Streptomycetaceae; genus Streptomyces; species Streptomyces sp. NPDC036815. The sequence continues at coordinate 176,610 of NZ_JBVJPW010000007.1, forward strand.
GCTCGCCCGTTATCCGATTTTGACATCTCCGGCACCCAGAATCGGACGGTCCGAATGGCAAGATGCCGTCATCACACGAGGTCGCGACACCCGAAGGTGTGTGCCCGACTCATCGGCAACTCCCTCATCCGCCGGAGGACCCACCATGACCGCCAGCTCCATTTGTCGTAGGACCGCAGCGAAGTCCGCTAAGTCACGGATTACGGCGGTCGGCGCCATCGCGGTCGCGGGCACGCTGCTGCTTTCCGGCTGCGGCGACCAGACCAACGACAAGGAGAGCAACTCGGTCAGCAATGCCCCGCTCGCCGACAAGCTTCCGAAGGACATCCGCGACAAGGGCGTCCTCAAGGTCGGGTCCGACATCGCCTACCCGCCGGTCGAATTCAAGGACAAGTCCGGCAACACCGTGGGGATCGACCCCGACCTGGGCGCGGCGCTCGGCAAGCAGCTCGGGGTGAGGGTCCAGTTCGACAACGGCACGTTCGACACGCTCCTCGGCGGCCTGCGCTCCAAGCGCTACGACATCGCGATGTCGGCCATGACCGACACGAAGAACCGCCAGGAAGGCGTCGACGAGGAGACCGGCAAGAAGGTCGGCACGGGCGTCGACTTCATCGACTACTTCACCGCGGGCGTATCGAACTACACCAAGAAGGGCCAGACCCAGGGGATCGAGACCTGGGCGGACCTCTGCGGCAAGAAGATCGTCGTCCAGCGCGGCACCGTCTCGCACGACCTGGCCAAGGCCGAGTCCAAGAAGTGCAAGGGCGGCAAGAAGATCTCGATCGAGCAGTACGACAACGACCAGCAGGCCCAGGCCCGGCTGCGCTCCGGCGCCGCCGACGCGGGTTCCTCCGACTTCCCCGTGGCCGCGTACGCGGTGAAGACCTCGGGCGGTGGCAAGGACTTCCAGCTGGTCGGCGAGCAGGTCGAGGCCGCCCCGTACGGCATCGCGGTGTCCAAGAAGAACCCCGAGCTGCGGGACGCCATCAAGGCCGCGCTCGACGCGATCATCAAGAACGGCGAGTACGGAAAGATCATCAAGAAGTGGGGCGTCGAGGACGGCGCGGTCAAGAAAGCCAAGGTCAACGGCGGCAAGTGATCCACCTCCCCCTCCCTCCCCGTCGCTGAAAGGCCACTCACGTGACCCCCGACATCTCCAAGAAGGGCCCGGCGGACGACGTCCCCACGGCCCGCACCGCGGAGGCCATCAAGGCCATCCCGGTCCGGCACTTCGGCCGGTACGTAGCCGCCGTCCTGGCGATCGGCGTCCTCGCCTCGATCGTCTTCGCCTTCGCGCAGGGCGACATCAACTGGGGCGCGATCCCCGACAACTTCTTCGACGAGCGCATCCTCAAGGGTGTCCGCGAGACGCTGATCCTCACCTTCCTGTCGATGCTCATCGGCGTGGTCGGCGGTGTGCTGCTGTCGATCATGCGGCTGTCGAAGAACCCGGTGACCCAGTCGATCGCCTGGTTCTACATCTGGTTCTTCCGCGGCACGCCGGTCCTGGTCCAGCTCTTCGTCTGGTTCAACCTCGGCTTCGTCTTCGACTACATCAACCTCGGTCCGATCTACAAGGACGAGTGGTCGGACTTCATGACGCCGATGCTGACGGCGCTGCTCGGCCTGGGCCTCAACGAGGCCGCGTACATGGCGGAGATCTGCCGCGCCGGTCTGCTCTCGGTCGACGAGGGCCAGACCGAGGCGGCGCACGCGCTCGGCATGAGCCACAACAAGACGCTGCGCCGCGTCGTACTGCCGCAGGCCATGCGCGTCGTCGTGCCGCCGACGGGCAACGAGTTCATCAACATGCTGAAGACGACGTCGCTGGTCGCGGCCGTCCAGTACTACGAGCTCCTCAAGTACGCCCAGGACATCGGCACCTCGTCGGGCGCGACGGTGGAGACGCTGCTGCTCGCCGCCTGCTGGTACCTGATCATGACGTCGATCCTCAGCGTCGGTCAGTTCTACCTGGAGCGGTACTACGCCCGCGGCTCGTCCCGCTCCCTGCCGGACACCCCCTTCCAGAAGATCAAGGCCAACATGCTGTCGCTGAGCAACCGCGGCGCCGGAGGTGTGCGCTGATGACCGCCATGGTGAAGGCCGAGGGCGTCCACAAGTCCTTCGGCAACGTAGAGGTCCTCAAGGGCATCGACCTGGAGGTCGAGTCGGGCCAGGTGTTCTGCCTGATCGGCCCGTCCGGCTCCGGCAAGTCGACCTTCCTGCGCTGCATCAACCACCTGGAGAAGGTCAACGCCGGGCGGCTGTACGTCGACGGGAACCTGGTCGGCTACCGGCAGAAGGGCGACAAGCTGTACGAGCTCAGGGACAGCGAGGTCGCCCTGCAGCGCCGGGACATCGGCATGGTCTTCCAGCGCTTCAACCTCTTCCCGCACATGACGGCCCTGGAGAACGTCATGGAGGCGCCGATCCAGGTCAAGGGCGTCGCCAAGGCGCAGGCCCGGGAGCGGGCCGGTCAGCTCCTGGAGCGCGTGGGCCTCGGCGACAAGGCGGGCAACTACCCCTCGCAGCTCTCCGGCGGCCAGCAGCAGCGCGTGGCGATCGCCCGCGCGCTCGCGATGGACCCGAAGCTGATGCTCTTCGACGAGCCGACCTCCGCGCTCGACCCCGAGCTCGTCGGCGACGTGCTCGACGTCATGCGCGACCTCGCGGAGTCCGGCATGACGATGGTCGTCGTCACGCACGAGATGGGCTTCGCCCGCGAGGTCGGCGACAGCCTCGTCTTCATGGACGAGGGCGTGGTGGTCGAGTCGGGCCACCCGCGCGAGGTCCTGACCAACCCGCAGCAGGAGCGGACGCAGTCGTTCCTGTCGAAGGTGCTGTAGCGCTTCGCCGATGGGGCGAGCGCGAAGGGGCCGGTACGGATTCCGTACCGGCCCCTTCGGCGTGCCCTGTCAGGGGCCCGGGGAACCGCGCGACGGGCCCCCACCGGGGCCGCGGCCGGAGTTCCGCTACTTGAGACCGAGAACCATCGCGTCGGAGGGCGACGCCCACACCGTCCGCGCCTCGCCGAAGCCCGCCTCGCGCAGCGTGCGCGCGTGCCACTCGGGCGACGGGGTGTCGCCGTCCGCGTGTTCGCCGTAGATCTCGAACCGCTTGGCCGTGGGCTCGGCGAGCACCGGGTCCTCGGCGGCGAGCTGCCACCATTCCTTCCAGTCCACGGCGCCCTCGGCCTTGGCGCGGTCCATCCGGGCGTGGCGCTGGGCACGGTCGGCCTCGTTCAGACGCGGCGTCGCGGGGTCGGGCATGTGGTCGGCGTTCATGAAGACGCCGCCGTCCCTGACGAGGCCCGCGACCTGGCCGTAGAGCGTGGCCAGGGGCTCGCTGAAGAGCCAGTGCAGCGCGGTGGCGGTCAGCACCGCGTCGTACGAGTCGTGCGGCAGCGCGGCGGTCCAGTCCGGGTCCTTCAGGTCGGCGGTGACGAAGGTGACCCGGTCGTCCCCGGCGAAGGTGCCCTCGGCGATCGTGAGCAGCGCGGGGTCCAGATCGACGCCGACGCTCGTCGCCTCCGGGAACCTCTTGAGCAGCCGGTCCGTAATACTTCCCGTACCGCACGCCAGATCGAGGACGCGCGGCGCGGTTCCGACCACGGCCTCGACCATGTCGAGCATGATCCCGAACCGCTCCTCGCGGTCGGGCAGGTACCACTGCTGCTGCCGGTCCCAGCTGTCCTGCCAGGCGCGCCAGTCGGTGCCAAGCCCGGCGGCCGCCTCTGTTCCGGTCCCCGTATCCGTCATCAGAACCCCTCCACTCCGTAATACCCTGGTACCGCAATCGGCTATTACCGGCCGACGAGAATGACCATAGCCCGCCCCCGTAAGGACTACAAGTGGAACTGGCCTATTACTCGGACTACGCCGTACGTCTGGTCAACAGCGAGGAGCCGGGCCGCAACAAGGACACGCTGACGTCCGTCGAGGCGATCAGGGAGCTCTTCGGGCCGAGCACGCAGATGGCCCGGCGCGCGACGGACTCCGACGTCACCCGCTTCCGGTCCGTGCGGGGCAGGCTCCGGGCGGTCTTCGAGGCGGCGGACGGCGGCGACGAGACGCTCGCGGTCGACCTCCTGAACTCACTGCTCCTGGAGTTCCCCGTCAGCCCGCAGATCTCGGGCCACGACCACCGGGACGACGACGGGCGCCCGCTGTGGCACATGCACCTGGCCGACCACCCCTCGAACGCGACGGCGGGGTACGCCGCGATCGCCGCGATGGGGCTCGCCTTCCACCTCACCGAGCACGGCGTGGAGCGCCTCGGCCTGTGCGAGGCCGCACCGTGCCGCAACGCCTACCTCGACACCTCCACGAACCGCTCCCGGCGCTACTGCTCGGACCGCTGCGCGACCCGCGCCAACGTCGCCGCCTACCGCGCCCGCAAGCGCCTGGAGACCGAACGTTCCGCCACGACCGGCCGTACGGCACCCACCGCCCAGCGCGCCAGCGTGAGCGGCGAACGGCGCCCGGGCGCCGGCGGGCGGTAGCGGAACCACACCTTCCCCAGGACGAGTTCCTCGGGAACCACGCCGTAGTCCGTACTGTCCCCGCCCGCGAAGGTGTTGTCGCCGAGCACCCACCAGCCGCCCTCGCGCCGCTCCTTGGCCCGCTTGACGACCAACAGGTCCTGCTGGAAGGGGTGGCGCAGGATCACCACGTCACCCGGACGCACGCGCGCGCCCCACCGCACGAGCAGACGGTCCCCGTGATGCAGCGTCGGCACCATCGAAGGGCCCGTCACCTCCGCCGCGCCCCACGGCACAAGGGCCCTTCCGCGCTCGCTCTCCTGCGACAGCTCCGGCATCACCGGCACCTCCCCGGTCCTATCCTCCACCAGTCCCAGTCTGACCCTGGACTTTTGTCCTAAGCCCATGGGGGCACTCGCGAAAACCCGTCTCTCACGGAGTAATGTCCCACCTGAGAAGACGATCACGAGGAGGACAGCACCATGCTTTCCCGCCTGTTTGCCCCCAAGGTGAAGGTCAGCGCCCACTGCGACCTGCCCTGCGGTGTGTACGACCCGGCCCAGGCCCGCATCGAGGCGGAGTCGGTCAAGGCCGTGCAGGAGAAGATGGCCGGCAACGACGACGCGCACTTCCAGGCGCGCGCCACGGTCATCAAGGAGCAGCGCGCCGAGCTCGCGAAGCACCACGTCTCGGTGCTCTGGAGCGACTACTTCAAGCCCCCGCACTTCGAGAAGTACCCGGAGCTGCACCAGCTGGTCAACGACGCCCTCAAGGCCCTCTCGGCCGCGAAGGGCTCGACCGACCCGGCCACGGGCCAGAAGGCGCTGGACTACATCGCGCAGATCGACAAGATCTTCTGGGAGACCAAGAAGGCTTGATCCTCACCGGGCCACCGACCCGCCCTTTCGCGGGTCGTGCCGCCCGTCCGACCGCACCCGGTCCGCAGGCCGCCGTGAGAACGGCGTGCACGGCGGTCCGGGTGCGGTCTTTCGTTTCACGCGTCCCCCTGCCGGCCTGTGGGAAGGTGGACCCGGGTCACCCTGGGAGGTGTGTGAGCATGCTGGAACCGCCACGCGAGGAACAGCTCGCGTCTGCGTTCGTCGACCTCGCCGACACCCTGGTACGGGACTTCGACGTCATCGGCTTCCTGCACACACTCGCCGAGCACTGCGTGGCCCTCCTCGACATCGCGGCGGCCGGAGTGCTGCTCGCCACCCCGGACGGCCGGCTCGTGGACGCCGCCGCCTCCGACGAGCGCACCCGCCTGCTGGAGTTCGCCGGCACCGAGTGGGACGAGGGCCCCTGCCGGGACTGCTACCGGACCAGGACGCAGATGTCCGACGTGCCGCTGGGGACCGAGGCGGCCCGGGAGCGGTGGCCCCGGTTCGCGCCCAGAGCTGTGGAGGCGGGCTTCACCTCGGTCGTGGCCGCCCCGCTGCGCCTGCACGACCAGGTGATCGGGGCGCTGAACCTGTTCAGGGACCGGCCGGGACCGCTGGACGCATCGCAGGTGCGGCTCGGCCAGGCGCTGGCCGACACCGCGACCATCGGTGTCCTGCAACAGCGGGCGGTGCGTGAGCAGATGACGGTGTCCTCGCAACTGCAGGCCGCCCTGGACAGCCGCATCATCATCGAACAGGCCAAGGGCTACCTGGCGCACCGCCGCGACACCGGAGCCGAGGAAGCGTTCACGCTCATGCGCCACTACGCACGCAGTCACCAGATGCGTCTCACCGAGGTCGCCCGGCAGGTCCTCCAGGGCACCGCCGACACCTCGCTCCTCACGCGGCGCGACCCGTGAAGCGTCGGCCCATCGGCGCTGCCCGCTGGGCCGGACACCGGCTGACCTGCACGGCGCACGGAACGGAGCGTGTTCGGTGACCCACCCGGTGATGGCCGACTACCTGCGCGCCCTCAGCTCGCACGAGGGGCCCGGTCTCGCACCCCTGCCCCTCGCGGCCTGCGCCGACATGCTCGGACTCGACGGCCTCGGCCTGGTGCTGACCCCGGGGGACGGCCCCGCCGAACTGGTTCAGTCCCACGGAGAGCGCACGCTCGCCCTGGAGGACCTGCAGCAGGTCCAGGGCCAGGGCCCCAGCCTGGACTCCGCCCGCCACGGAGCGCTGATCCTGCTGCCGGACGTGACCGACGGCTCCGCGTTCGCACCCCAGCACTGGCCCGGCCTGCCGGTCGCCATGGAGGCACTGGGCGTCTGCGCGGTGTTCTCCTTCCCGCTGCGCATCGGGGTCATCTCGCTCGGCGCCCTCACCGGCCACCGCACGCGCTCCGGCCCGATGACCACCGGTCAGCTCACCGAGGCCTTCCAACTGACCGAGACCATCGCCCAGATCACCATCGCCACCGCCACCGCCACCGGGCTCGAGCGGACTCCGCTCCTCGACGATCCCGGCCTGCACTTCGCCGAGGTCCACCAGGCCACCGGCATGCTCGCCGCCCAGCTCGCCATCGACTGCGACCACGCCCTGATCCGGCTGCGCGGTTACGCCTACAGCCACGACAGGCCCCTGCTCGACGTCGCCCGCGACGTACTGGGGCGCAGGCTGCGCCTGGACAGGGACGACGGCGGGGACGGGTACGGCTCGCCCTGATCCGCGCGACGCGTCGTTCGGCGGTCAGTACGTGTTCCGGGGCCGGGCGAGGCCCAGGTCGTAGGCGAGGATCGTGGCCTGCACGCGGTCGCGCAGCCCCAGCTTGCTCAGCACGGCGTTGACATGGGACTTGACCGTGCCGGTCGTGACGCCCAGGGCGGCCCCGATCTCCGCGTTCGTGTGGCCCGCGGCCACCAGGGCGAGGACCTCGTGCTCGCGGGGCGTGAGGGCGTCGAGGAGTTCGGGGTCCGGGGCGGGGGCCGTGCCGGCGAAGGCGTCGATCAGGCGGCGCGTGACGGTGGGGGCGAGCATGGCCTCGCCCGAGGCCACGACGCGGATACCGGCGAGGAGCTCCTCGGGCCGCGCGTCCTTCAGGAGGAATCCGGAGGCGCCGGCGCGCAGGGCGTCGTGGACGTACGCGTCCTGGTCGAAGGTGGTCAGGACCAGCACGCGGGGGGCGGGGGCGGTGGTGCCGGGGGCGGTGGTGCCGGGGGCCGCCGTGAGCAGGCGGGTCGCCGTCAGACCGTCCATGCCGGGCATCCGGATGTCCATCAGGACGACGTCCGGTACGAGTTCGGCGGCCAGCTGCACCGCACGGGCGCCGTCCGCCGCCTCGGCCACCACGTGCAGGTCCGGCTCCGCGTCGACGATCGCCGCGAATCCGGCACGGACCACGGCCTGGTCGTCGACGACCATCACTCGGGTGGGCGAACTCCCTGCGGGGACATGGTCGGTGCCGGGTCCGGTGTCCGTACCGCGGTGGCCGGGCGCGCGCTCGGTAGTGATGGCGGTGCCTCCTTCGGGCTGTCGGGGGGTGTGGGCTTCTTGAACGGGCCGGGGGCGGGGGCGGGGGTGTGTACGGGGGCGGGGGCGGGGGCCGCGCCCGCGGGGCGGCCCGGGTTGGGGCCGGTGGCCGGGCCCGGCCCGGAGGCAGGTGCGGGGGCGGACCTCGCCGCCCCTGTCCCGTCCGGCCCGGAAACAGGTGCAAGACCAGGCCCCGCCGCCTCCCGGCCGCCCGGCCCAGAGACAGGCGCAAGGCCGGACCCAGCCGCCTCCCGGCCGCCCGGACCGGAAACAGGCGCAAGGCCGGACCCAACCGCCTCCCTGCCGCCCGCCCCAGAGACAGGCGCAAGACCAGGCCCAACCGCCTCCCTGCCGCCCGCCCCAGAGACAGGCACAAGACCAGACCCCGCCGCCTCCCTCAGCACCGCGAGAAGCCCCCGCATCGCCGCCAGACCCGCCCGCGCCGCGTCGGCGACCCCGTCCAGGTCGCCCGCCTCGGCCCGGACGACCACCGCCTCGGCGTGCCGCAGGACTTCGCCGCGCAGTTCCCCGGCGATGCGGCGGCGCTCCTCGTGCGCCTCGGCCACCGCCGACCACACCGTCGCCGTGAGCGCGTGGTCCTCCCAGGCCCTGACCCGCTCGCGCCGCGTCCGTACGCCCGCGCCGAGACCCCACAGCGCCGCCATCGGCAGCAGGAACACCGCCCCGAGCACCACCGCGAGGAACACCAGGACCCCGACGCCGCCGTCCGTCGCGAGGTCCTGGATGCCGTCGGCCGACGCGAGGGCGATCGAGGATAGGGACAGCCCCGCGGCCCCCACCGCCATCACCGGCCAGGTACGGCCGACCGGCCCGCCGAACGCCCCCACCGCGTACACCGCCACGCACTCCGCGGCCCCGCCCGCCATCAGCAGGCACAGGGCGACGGCGGGCGACAGCAGGCCGAAGGCGAGGCCGAGCGGCGCGAGCCATGCCGTGGCGAGGACCGCGCACAGCACCGCCCAGGGCGCCCGGCGTCGCCACAGCAGCGGGAGGGCGTGCGCGGCGGCCGGGCCGCAGGCCAGGGCGGTCGCGGTGGGGTCCTCGGCGAGGACCACGACGAGCGGGAGTGCGGCGGCGGCGAGGGCGACCGCCCCGTCGGACAGGTCGAGGCCGCGCAGCGCGGGGTGGCGGGCGGCCCGGTCTCGCAGGGCTCCGGTGGGGCGTGGGGCGTCCGGGGCGCGCGGCAGGCGGGCCCGCACCGACCACCCCGGGCCGTCGTCGCGCGGCCCCGCCGTCAGGGTGCCGCCGAGCGCGGCGGCCCGCTCCCGCATGCCCGCCGTGCCGCGCCCGGAGCCGAGCCGCTGCCCGGCGGGAAGGCGAGGCCCGCCGGTCCCGGTCCCACCCGACGAGCCCGCCCCGTCGTCCTCGACGGTCAGGTACACCGTACTGTCGGGTCCACTGGGCCCGTTCGGTTCACCGGGTTCGCCGAGTTCACCGGGTCCACCGGGCCCACCCGCCGCCCGGAGCCGGACCCGTACCGCCGCCTCGGGGGCGTACCGCAGCGCGTTGGTGAGGGCCTCGCGCACGATGCCGAACGCCGCGTCGGCGACCGGTCCCGTCAGCGCCGCCAGGTCCGGCGCCACGTCGACGGCGGGCCGCAGGCCCAGGCGGGCGAATCCGTCGGCCAGTTCGTCGACGCGGTCCCGCAGCGCGCTCCCCTCGTCCGCCGCCGCGGTCCGCGCCATCGCCACCAGGCGGTGCAGCGCCGCCAGCGTCTCGCGTCCGGTGTCGGCCGCGAACCGCAGGGCCTGTGCCCTCAGGTCGGGCTCGCGGTCGCCGAGCCGCAGCGCGGCGGCCGCGGTGACCACGACCGATGTGAGGTGGTGGGCGCTGACGTCGTGCAGGTCGCGGGCGAGACGCTCGCGTTCGGTGAGGGCGGCGCGGGCCCGTTCGGCCTCCGCCCGCGCGAGATCCCGCGCGGCGGCCCGGCGGCCGGCGAGCCAGCGACGCCGGGTGCGGCCCAGGCCCGCGACGGACAGGAAGAGCACGCAGTTGATGACGGCCTCGCCGCCCGCCTCGACCCCCGATTCGAGGTGTACCGCCGCACGGCCCGCCTCGCAGACGGCAAGGGCGGCGCCGACGAGGACCGCCGTCCGCCCCGGGCAGCGCACCGCCACCGAGTACAGGGCGACCAGCGGAGCGAGGCCGTGCAGGAGCGTCGCGTCCTCCGGGAGCGGCAGGCAGGCGAGCAGGGCGGCCTCGACGGCGAGCGCGGCGACGACCGGACGGCCGCGGCGCACACCGAGCGCCACGGTGACCACGACCGCGGCGACGAGCCCCGCCACCGGCTGGAGCACGCCCACCGGGTCGTCGTCGCGCAGGGCGCGGCCGGGCCAGAAGGCCAGCTGCTGGATCGCCAGCAGGACGGGCAGCAGCCAGTTACGTATCCGCTCCATGGTGGCCTCGATGATACGGAGGGGTGTCTTCCTGTCGGCCGCGTCTATCCCTGGTTGGAGAGCACGATCGTGCGGGCGGCCGACGCCACGGCCCGGCGCCGCCGGAATGCTGGTGCCCATGACCACGAAGCCCTCCGCGGACCGGCCGGCCCCCACGAACGAACCCGCGCACGGGCCGCACCACCCGTACGGGCCCCACGAGCCGACGGCCTGCGCCCCCGCCCCTCCGCTCCCCTACCACCGCCTCGCCCTGGCCACCGGCCGGCACGGCTGGTGGCGCCCGCTGGCCGGGACCGGGCTCGTGCTCGTCGGCGCCGTCGTCGCGTCACTGGTGGTGCTGCTGGCGGGCGAGGTGGCGGGGGCGGTCCTGGACCGGCCCGTCGGCAAGGACGGGTTCCGCGCCTGGGGCGGCATCGGGGAGACGGGGCAGGCGCTGCTGTCGCTCGCCCTGCTCACGCCCGTCGTCTTCCTGGCCGCCCGCTGGGCGCAACGGCGGCCCGCGGGCACCCTGTCGTCGGTGACCGGACGGCTGCGGTGGCGCTGGCTCGTACGGTGTCTGGGGGTCGGACTGCCGGTGGTCACCGCGTCGATGGGGCTCATGCTGCTGCTCCCGGAGCAGGCGGGCGACGGCGCGGACGCCATGGAGTGGGCGGGTTTCCCGGACTTCCTGCTCGGGCTCGCGATGGTGTGCGTACTCGTGCCGTTCCAGGCGTCGGCCGAGGAGTACGCGTTCCGGGGCTGGCTCACCCAGGCGGTCGGCGCCTGGTGCCGTTCGCCGTGGGTGGCGATCCTGCCGCAGGCGGTCCTGTTCGCCGCGGCCCATGGATGGGGTACGCCGTGGGGCTTCGCGGACCTCGTCGTGTTCGGGCTGGTCGCGGGCGTGCTGACGGTCCGTACGGGCGGACTCGAAGCCGCGATCGGCCTGCACGTGCTCAACAACCTCCTCGCGATGGGGCTGTCGGCCGCGATCGCCGGAGCACTCGCCTCCGAGGAGACGGCCGCGGACATGGAGGGGGCGGCCGTGGGCGTCGACGTGCTGGCGGTCTGCGCGTACGCGGCGGTCGTCCTGTGGCTGGCGGGACGCGGCACCCTCGTCCTTAATCATTTGCCGCGTCCGACCGCCGACTGCTGCACTGGGGGACGTCGGCAGGAGTCGGCGGAATCTGCGGAGGAGACGGAAATGCGGCGTTCGTGCATGTCCCACACGAATGGAATTCCCACTTCCGCAAAGGACATGACCGTACGTGCATGCAACTGCCCCGCAGATTCTGAATCTGGGCATTCTGGCCCACATCGATGCCGGTAAGACCAGCCTGACCGAGCGGCTCCTGTACACCGCCGGTGTCATCGACCAAGTCGGCCGCGTCGACGACGGAAACACCCGGACCGACTCGCTCGCCCTGGAGCGGCAACGCGGCATCACCATCAAATCCGCCGTCGTCTCCTTCGTCATCGACGCCCCGCAGACGCACGGGGGAACGGGCGGCGTCACCGTCAATCTCATCGACACCCCCGGCCACCCGGACTTCATCGCCGAGGTGGAGCGGGTCCTGAGCGTGCTCGACGGCGCCGTGCTCGTGGTCTCCGCCGTGGAGGGCGTGCAGGCGCAGACCCGCGTCCTGCTGCGGACGCTGCGGCGCCTGCGCATCCCCACGCTGATCTTCGTGAACAAGACGGACCGGGGCGGCGCCCGTTACGAGGGCGTCCTGCGGCACATCACCGAACGGCTGACCCCGGACATCGTCCCGATGGGCACGGTCTGCGGCCTCGGCACGCGCGCGGCACGCTTCACGGCGTTCACCGCGCAGGACGCCGCGTCCCCGGCCGGGGGCGGCTTCACCGCCCGCCTCACCGAGCTGCTCGCCGCGCACGACGACGCGCTCCTCTCCGCGTACGCAGAGGACGCGACGCCCCTCCCGTACGACCGTCTCCGCACCGAACTGGCCCGGCAGACCCACCGCGCGCTCGTGCACCCGGTGTTCTTCGGCTCGGCGGTGACGGGCGTCGGCGTGGCCGAACTCATGGACGGCGTCCGGGAGTTCCTCCCGGCCTCCGCCGGTGACGCCGACGGGCCGGTCTCCGGGAGCGTGTTCAAGGTGGAGCGCGGGGCGGCCGGGGAGAAGATCGCGTACGTACGGATGTTCTCGGGCACGGTCCGTACGCGCGACCGTCTGGACATCGGTACCGCCGCCGACGGGGACGGAGTCCGTCGCGAAGGCAAGGTCACCGGCGTCAGTGTCTTCGACCGGGGCGAGGACGTGCCCGGCCAGGAGGTCCGCGCGGGCCGCATCGGCAGGCTCCGGGGGCTCGGCGACGTCCGGATCGGGGACGTGATCGGCGTACCGCGCAAGGGGATCGAGCCCGGCGGTCACTTCTTCGCGCCGCCCACCCTGGAGACGGTCGTCTCCCCGCTGGACCCCGCCGACCGGGGCGCCCTGCACCTCGCGCTCACCCGGCTCGCCGAGCAGGACCCGCTGATCGACCTGCGCCAGGACGCCGTCCGCCAGGAGGTGTCGGTCTCGCTCTACGGCGAGGTGCAGAAGGAGGTCATCCAGGCGACGCTCGCCGAGGAGTTCGGCCTCGACGTGTCGTTCCGTGCGACCACGACGATCTGCGTGGAGCGGGTCGTCGGCACCGGCTCGGCGTTCGAGATCATCGACAAGGACCCCAACCCGTTCCTCGCCACGGTCGGGCTGCGGGTGGAGCCCGCGCCGGTGGGCGCCGGTGTGCGGTTCCTCCTCGGGGTCGAGCTCGGCTCGATGCCGTACGCGTTCTTCCGCGCGGTCGAGGAGACCGTCGAGGAGACGCTGCGTCCCGCACACGCCGACGACGAACGGCTCGTCGTACCGTCTGGAAGGAGATATCCCCGCGCAGCAGGTGCACGCGCTGGAGCAGCTGCTGCCGGGACTGACGCGCGGCGAGGGCGAGTTGGAGTCCGCCTTCGACCACTACGAGCGGGTACGCGGCGGCACGCCACCGACCCGCGAACGGACGGACCACGACCCGCTCAACCGCAAGGACTACCTGCTGCGGGTGGTACGCCGGACGAACGGCGGCAGCGGCCGGGACGGCGTCGCCGGTCGGTGACGTCTCGGTCGTGGCCCCCGCCGCGCGCCCGGCGCGGGGCGGGGGTCATCGCCGCGCACGCACCACTAGCCCCCCAGCACCGGCAGGTTGAGCCGGTTCAGGCGCTCGCGGTCCGCGATGATGTTGATCTCCACGATCCTGCCGTCCACCACCGTGAAGGACCCGAGCGAGACGGCCTCGCCGTCGGGGAGCGCGACCAGGCCCGGCAGGCCGTTGACGAGCACCAGGTGCTGGTCCGCCGCGACCCGCGCGAACATCTTCGCCTGCCCGGCCACCACCGCGGCGCCCCGCACCACCTTCGACAGACCCGACGACAGCTCGCCGGTGTCCGCGCGCAACACGACGTCCGGGTCGAGGAGTTCGAGCAGCGCGTCGAAGTCACCGGTACGCGTGGCGGCCATCCACGCCTCGACGACCTCGCGCTGCTTGGCCACGTCCGTCTCCGCCGCCGGCGTGGAGCCCTGCACGCGGCGGCGCGCCCGGCTGGCCAACTGGCGCGTCGCGGCCGGCGAACGCTCCACGACCGGCGCGATCTCGTCGAACGGCACGGCGAACATGTCGTGCAGCACGAACGCGAGCCGCTCGGCGGGCGCCAGCGTCTCCAGTACGACGAGGAGCGCGAGGCCCACCGAGTCGGCGAGCAGCACCTCCTGCTCGGGGTCGACCGCGTCCACGCGGGTGACGACCGGGTCCGGGATGTGCGTCTCCCCGAAGGTCTGCAGCGAGGCGTCCAGGGAGTCCTCGCGGCGGGACTGCCGCGAACGCAGCAGGTCGAGGCAGATGCGGCCGACGACCGTGGTCAGCCAGCCGCCCAGGTTCTGCACCTGCCCCGGCTCCGGCTCCGCGCCGCCCGCCTCCGACCCCGCCCCCGTATCCGCCCCGGCCACGGTACGGCTCAGCCGGAACCACGCCTCCTGCACCGCGTCCTCGGACTCGCTCAGCGAGCCGAGCATGCGGTACGCGACCGCGTTCAGACGCGGCCTGTGCTCCTCGAACCTCGCCGCGAGCGCGACCTGTGCCGATCCGTTCTCGTCCATCTGTCACTTTCTCCCGTCGCGGCCCGTCATAGGTATGACGGGCAACCCCACACATACGTGACAACCGAGGAGAACAGTAATGATCATCGGGATGAGGAATCCGACCGAGGTCCTCCCCGACGTCGCGCCGGCCCTCCGGAGCCTGTGGGAGAGCACGCGGGCCGCGGGCGTGCCCGAGGCCACGCTCGCCCTCGTCCACCTGCGCACGAGCCAGATCAACGGCTGTGCCGCGGGCGTCGAACTCGGTGTGCGCGGCGCCCTGCGGAACGGCGAGAGCGACGAGCGCCTGCACGCCGTGGCCGCCTGGCGCGACACCTCCTGCTTCACCGGCGCCGAGCGGGCCGCACTCGCGCTCGCCGAGCACGCGGCGCGCCTCGCCGACCGCCCGGACGCCGTCCCGGACACCGTCTGGAACGAGGCCGCCGCGCACTACGACGAACGCCAACTCGCCGCGATCGTCCTCATGATCGGCATGACCAGCCTCTTCAACCGCCTCGACATCACCACCCGTCGGCGGGCGGGCGAGGGCGCCGAGCCGAGGGGGGCGCGAGCCTAACGCCCGTGAAATTCGGTGGACCAGGGTTGCTGGAGCAGGTGAGATGAGGCATCCCACGCCATCCGAAGTGCCCAGCCTCAAAGAGGAGTTGCCAGAGTTGTCACCCGTGTCGTCGTCCGAGTTTCCGTCCGTGCAGATCGACGCCGACCTCGTCCGCCAACTGCTGGCCGAACAGTTCCCGCAGTGGGCCAACCTGCCCGTCGCGTCGGTACCGCTCCCCGGCATGGACAACGCGACGTTCCGACTCGGTGACGACCTGTCCGTACGGCTGCCGCGGTACGCCCGTTGGACCGGCCAGGTCGAGCGCGAGCAGCGGTGGCTCCCATGGCTGGCCCCGCAGCTGCCGCTCACGGTCTCGACACCGGTCGCCGCGGGACGGCCCGGACAGGGCTACCCCTTCCCCTGGTCGGTCTACCGCTGGCTCGACGGTACGGCCGCGACCACCGAGGGCCTCGCCGACCCGATCCGCACGGCACGTGAACTCGCCGCGTTCATCGGCACGTTGCAGGAGATCGACGCGACCGGCGGCCCCGCACCGGACCTGAGCAACGCCTTCCGAGGCGAGCGCGTGGGCACCGAATGCGACTCGCTGGCCGCCGACTCCCTCGTACGGTCCAAGATCGAGAAGCTGGACGGCATCGTCGACACGGGCGCCGTCACAGCGGTCTGGGAGGCGGCCCTCGCGGCGCCCGCCTGGGACCGCGACCCCGTGTGGCTGCACGGCGATCTCGCGACCGGCAACCTCCTCTCCGTCGACGGTCACCTCAGCGCCGTCATCGATTTCGGCACCCTTGCCGTGGGTGACCCCGCCTGCGACCTGATCCCCACCTGGATGTTCCTGCCCGCCGAGGCGCGGGAGACCTTCCGCGCGGAGGTGGGCATGGACGACGCGACGTGGGCCCGGGCCCGGGGCCTGGCACTCGCCGGGTCGCTGCCGGTGCCCGACGACCCGTTCTTCGCCATCCCGGCGCGGGTGACGGCGGCGCTGCGACACCTGAACGCGGTGCTGGACGACTTCGCGGAGCACGGGGGCTCGTAGGGGCGATGGAGCGGGAGGGCGCGCCCGTGCCTTGAGGGCAGGTTCAGGCCAGGCCGCCGGGCCAGGCCGGTTCAGGCCAGGCCGCCGGGTCAGGCCGGTTCAGGCCAGGTCAGGTCAGGTCAGGTCAGGTCAGGTCAGGTCAGCGGGGCCAGTGCCGCCCGGAGGTCCTCCGGTTCCCGGTAGAGCAGGCCGGTCATCCCGAGGGCGACGGCGGCGTCCACGTTCTCCTGGCGGTCGTCCACGAAGAGGCAGCGGCCGGGAGCGGTCCCGGCCCGCGCCGCCGCCGTCTCGTAGATACGGCGGTCCGGCTTGGTGATGCCGAGATCGGCACTGCTGACCACGTCGTCCAGCAGGCCCTCCGGCCCGGTCAGCCCCAGCAGGGCGAGGTCGTCGGCGAGCCACGGGGTCGCGTTCGTGACGAGCAGGACCGGCAGCCCGGCCGCGCGGACCTGCCGGAGCAGCCCCACGACCACCTCGTCGGCCCAGAACTTCGCCTCGGCCAGCGTCGTCCCGAGCTCATGCCCACGCGCCCGCGGCACCCGGTCGACGAGCCCGTCCGCGATCGACTCGATCCACCGCTCCTTGGTGCTCTCCCCGCGCATCAGCGGCATGTCGGTCGCGGGCCGGAAGGCCACCTCCGCCGTGCTGCCCTGCGGCAGGCCGAGCGAACGCTCCAGCTCCTCCAGCTCCGCCATGTCGTAGAAGCGGATCACGCCGTCGAGGTCACTCAGTACGGCGTCGAACGCCCGGCCGCAGCTCGTCATCCCACGTGTTTATCACGCTGGCACCACCGCCCCCACAGGCCTCCTCCCCGAGCCACACCCGCCGTCCCGCCCCGCTCGATCCTCGTCTCGACCGATACCGGACACGCACCTCACCCACCCCGGCGCGCACGCGCGTCTGGTTCTCACCCACGGCCTCGTACCGCGACTTGTGCGGCTCGATGCGTGCCCGGTCTCGGTCGACACGGCGGCCGACCCGCGAGGCGTCACGTGCTGCCGCTGCCGCCCTCTCCGCGAGGAGCCGCGCTTCCGCCCTCGCCCCTGCCCCCGCGCGCGACGTACCTCCTGCCGTACCGCGGCCGGGGCCGCGACCGGAGCCGTTTGCCCTCCGCGCCTTCGCCGCCACCGGCCCGGCCACCCGATTCCTCGTCCTCATCGTCCTCATCGAGGACACATGCCTCACACTCCGCGTTGCGGCACGGCCCCGGGCCCCACACGGGGACGAACACCCCGAGCACCTTGCGCCGCCGGATCGCCGTACCCACCGGCCCTCCGCAGACCTTGCACACCGGCTCGCCCTCGTTCTGCGGCGCAAGGTCGGGCCGTGGCTCTTCGCTGCCCATACCTCCACGCTATTCCGATACGGCCGACCGAGCAGTCCTACGACGTCGACCTCTTCGCCGCCGCCCCCGGCTCCCGCCACATCGGCCACATCCGCGGACCGTCCGGCAGATCGAGCGTCGTACTCATGACCTCGAACCCCAGGCGTGCGTACAGGTCACGGCTCCGCGTATTGCTCGCCTCCAGGTACGCGTGCCTGCCCTCGCGATCGCACCGTTCGAGCACCGCGGCGACGAGCTCCGTCCCGAGCCCCTCGCCCTGCCGGTCCGGGTGCACGGCTATGAGGTGCAGGTATTCGTGCGCCCTGACGGTCGGATGGATCGCGTCCGTCAGCCGCCCGATCACCTCGACGCGCTCGTTGTCCGGATCAACGATCTGGCGCAGCAACGCCGGACCGTCCTCGCCCCCCTCGCCCTCGCCCTCGCCACCTTCCCCTTCCCCCGTCCCTCCGTCACCCACGGACACGGACCACCACAACGCCACGGCCGCGCCGTCCTCGGTGACGTCGACGTACCCCTCGTCGAGCGCGATGTCGAAGAAGGCCCCCATCAACCCACCGTGCAGACGCAGGCGCCGCTCCTCTTCCGGAAAGATCCAGCTGCTCACCGGGTCCTGCATGAACGCCGCATCGAGCAGCCGGACCACGCCTTCCCGGTCGCCCTCCCCGGCCCTCCGGATCGCCACGCCCACAGCCCGCCCCTCACCACTCGTCCGCTTCCGACGACGCGCTCACGGACCCGTCAACCCCTGGGCGCGGCACGTCGGTTGCAGCGTAAGTGATCGTCGGGCGTACACCGGAGGGCGGCTGGTCCCCCACGGCCCGGCGGGCCCGGACCTCCCCAGGCCGAGCCGCACCGGGCTGTGTCCCACCTCCTCACCCCAACGCCACCCATCTCAGGCCTTCATCCCGTCCCCCTATGCCCCCTCCCGTCCCCCTCTCAGTACGTACGCCGCGTCACGAACTCCGCGAGTGCCAGCAGGCCGCCCGCCGATTCCGGATCCGGCACCGCTCCGGCGAGTTGACCCACCGCCCTGGACATCCGGTCCGCCGCGTGCCCCTGCGCCCAGTCCCGACCCCCCGCCCGCTCCACGGCACGGGCCGCACGCGCCGCGAACTCCCGCCCGTCGCCTGCCTCTCCTGCCTCGCCTGCCTCTCCTGTTTCTCCTACCTTTCCTGCCCCTCCTATCCCTCCTACGTACAACTCGGCCAGTTCGGCCGCGGCCGGTGTGCCCGAGGCCAGGGCCGCGACGACCGGCAGGGACTTCTTCCGTGCCGCCAGGTCGGCGCCCGCGGGCTTTCCCGTGCGGCTGGGGTCACCCCAGATGCCGATGACGTCGTCGATGAGCTGGAAGGCGAGGCCCGCCTCCCGGCCGAACCCGTCCAGCGCGTCGGCCTCCTCCTTGCCCGCCCCCGCGTACACCGCCCCCAGCGCACAGGCACACCCGAGCAGTGCCCCGGTCTTGGCCTCGGCCATGGCGAGGCACTCCTCCAGCGTGACCTCGTCCGGACTTCGGGCCTCCAGCGCGGAGTCCGCGAGCTGGCCCGCGCAGAGCTCCACGACACAGGCGGTGAGCCGGGCGGCGGCTGCCGGGGCCCCCGGGTGGGGGTCCTCGGCGACCAGCCGCTGTGCCAGTGCCTGCAGGGCGTCGCCGGTGAGGATCGCGCCCGCCTCGCCGAACACGGTCCAGGCGGTGGGCCGGTGCCTGCGCGTGGTGTCGCGGTCCATCACGTCGTCGTGCAGGAGTGTGAAGTTGTGGACCAACTCCACCGCGGCCGCCGCCCGTACGGCCGCGGCGGGCTCCCCGCCGAGTGCGCGCACCGCGGTGAGCACGAGCGCGGGCCTGATGGCCTTGCCCGCGTTCCCCGAGGCGGGTGTGCCGTCCGCGTGCTCCCAGCCGAAGTGGTAAAGCGCGATCCGGCGCAGCGATCCGGGCAGCGAGTCGATCGCCCTGCGCAGTTCCGGATCGACGTGCGTCCGGGCCGACGCCAGAATCTCCGCGGCTTCGTGCCCCTCGCCCGGCCCGGCCCCCGGGCCACGCCCCGAGGCGTCCGCCGTCACGTCCGCCGATCCAGCCGTGCCCACCGTCGTCGCACCCGCCGTCGTGCCCGTCGTCATGTCCGTCATGGGCTCACCCCGTGAAGGATGAGGACGGTGGCGGTTCCTCGGCCTGTGGGCGCGTACGGAGGGGGTGTACCCCGCGCCGCGCCCGGAGACACGACGGCCGGCTCGGCCGACTCACTGCCATCGGCCGATCTCTACGTTCTCCAGGACGCCGAGCGCGTCGGGCACGAGCACCGCCGCGGAGTAGTACGTCGAGACCAGGTACGAGATGATGGCCTGCTCGCTGATGCCCATGAACCGTACGGACAGGCTCGGTTCGATCTCGTCGGGGATGCCGGTCTGGCGCAGGCCGATGACACCCTGCTCCTCCTCTCCCGTACGCATGCAGATGATGGACGTCGTACGGGCCTCGGTGACCGGGATCTTGTCGCACGGGAAGATCGGCACCCCGCGCCAGGTGGGGATCCTGGTGCCTCCCACGTCAATGGTCTCCGGGGCGAGCCCCCTCCCGTTGATCTCACGGCCGAACGCGGCGATCGCGCTCGGGTGGGCGAGGAAGAGCTTGGATCCGCGCCTGCGGCTGAGCAGTTCGTCCAGGTCGTCCGGGCTGGGGGCGCCGTTGTGGGGCTGGATCCGCTGTTCGTACTCGCAGTTGTTCAGGAGGCCGAACTCTCGGTTGTTGATGAGCTCGTGCTCCTGGCGCTCCTTGAGCGCCTCGACGGTCAGCCGCAGTTGCTGCTCGGTCTGGTTCATCGGCTGGTTGTAGAGGTCGGCCACGCGCGTGTGGATGCGCAGCACGGTCTGGGCGACGCTCAGCTCGTACTCACGCGGTGCCGATTCGTAGTCCACGAAGGTGCCCGGGAGCACGGCCTCGCCGACATGGCCGGCCGACAGGTCGATGGCCGCCTCGCCGTACCCGTTGGTGCGCTGGGCGGGGAGGGACCGCAGCTGCTGGAGGTGGTCGCGGAGCGTGTCGCTGCGCTCCGCGACCTGTTCGAGTTCCT
Organism: Streptomyces sp. NPDC036815; assembly: GCF_055609205.1. NCBI lineage: Bacteria > Bacillati > Actinomycetota > Actinomycetes > Kitasatosporales > Streptomycetaceae > Streptomyces > Streptomyces sp. NPDC036815. The sequence continues at coordinate 197,052 of NZ_JBVJPW010000007.1, forward strand.
GCCGGGGCAGGGTGAGGACCGTGCACGCGGTCACCGCACGCGCGGTGTACTCCCAGATGCTCTCGGAGTCGATGAGTGCCTGTTCGCCGAAGTAGGAGCCGTCGGCGAGCGTTTCGAGCACGGTGTCGTCCCCGTACGGACCCGCGCCGATCTTCTCGACGCGGCCGTGCGCGAGCAGGAACACCTCGTCCGCCTGGCTGCCGAAGGAGGCCAGGACCTCTCCCTCGGCGAATTCCCGCTGATGGCAGCGCTGCGCCAGCTCCCCCAGCACCTCCTCGTCCTCGAAGTCCCGCAGCACCGGCAGCTCGCCGAGCTCGGCCGGGATGACCTGCACGCGGTCGCCGGTCTTCACGAAGGTCACCCGGCCGTCGCCGACCGAGTAGCTCAGCCTGCGGTTCACCCGGTACGTGCCACCCTGCACCTGGACCCAGGGCAGCATCCGCAGCAGCCAGCGGGAGCTGATCTCCTGCATCTGTGGTGCGGATTTGGTGGTGGTGGCCAGATTCCGCGCGGCGGATGTGCCGAGACTCTGCTGCGGCTTCTCCGACTCTGTACGGATCTCTTCGCCTACCGACATTGGCTTTGCCCTCCCGAATACCTGCATGCGGTGATCTGCCCGCCCAAACTCTTCCAGCACCGAGCGTGGTCGCGCCATTACACAAACGAGCGGGAATGGATCACGCTTCCGCTGGGCAGTAGGTGCGTTTCCACCCGTTCGGGCCAACTCGGGAGGTGCCGGGCCGGGCAGCCTGGTGGGCTCGGGAGATGACCACCTCCGAGGCCGCCGGCACCGGTGCGCGGGAGCCGGCCCCGGCGGCGCCGGTCGCGCCGCCGGGCGAGCGCGGTCCGGTGCGCTGGCTGCGTGCCGTCGGCCGGGCCTTCGAACCGGTGCGGCGCGCGCCGGTGACCGTGTTCGTGGTCGTGGCGCTGTGGGCCGTGGGCTTCTTCACCGGGAGTCTCGGCGCCGGTCCGTCCCGCACCCTTCTGAACGACATCGGCGTGGGCGTGCCCGCCCTGGCCGAGGGTCGCTGGTGGACACCGCTCACCTCGATCCTCTGGTGCCCGGGCATCGGCAACTACATCGGTTCCACCCTGTTGTTGCTGCTCCTGGGCTCGGCGGCCGAGCAGCGCATGGGTTCCGTACGCACCGCCGTCGTCCTGGTCCTGGGTCAGGTCCTGGGCGCCCTGCTCGGCACCGGCGTCGTCAAGCTGGGCGCGCTGGCCGGTGAGGACTGGCTGGACGACCTCTCGCGCGGCCTGACGGCGACGCCCGGGATCGGCGCCTGCGCCGTCGGCGCGTTCCTCAGCTTCCGGCTCGGCGCCCTGTGGCGGCGCAGGCTCCAGCTGTGCCTGGTCGTGTTCCCGCTGATGCTCGCGCTGTACGTCGGCCATCTCCAGGGCGTGCTGCGGCTCGGCGGCGTCGTGGTGGGCCTCGGGCTCGGCTCCCTCGCGCACCGGCACACGCACCGGCTGCGGATGCCGCACGCCTCGCACTCCGAGGGGCGGGTGCTTGTGGCGCTCGTGGTGGCCGCCTCCGCCGTCGGCCCACTCGTCGCCACCCTCTACAAGGACTCGCTCGGCCCCTTCAACGTCCTCGACCTGTACGTCTCCGGCGGGCCCAGCCCCGAGGACATCGCGGACGCCTGCGTCCGGGCGGACAGCACGGACTGCGCGCGTATCCACGCCCAGGACCACTTCTACGACTCGCCCGCGATGCTCATGGGCATCGCCATTCCGCTTCTGCTGCTCGTGCTCGCCGAAGGGCTGCGCCGGGGCCTGCGGCTGTCCTGGCGGATCACCGTGGCCGCGCAGCTGGTGTGGCTGGGGCTCATGGCGTACCTGCTGAGCGACATCGCCTCGCACCCGGACCGGTACGTACTGGAGGGCAGCGACCTCTCCGACCAGAAGGCCGCGCTGATCCAGTCGGTCGTCGAGCAGATGATGCTGCCGCTGCTCGTCCTGGTGCTGCTCCTCCTCGCCCGGCGCCTCTTCGACCAGTGCCTTCCGCGGACCACCGTGACGTGGCTCGCGGGCGCCGTGGGCGGCACGCTGCTGCTGGCCTGCCTGGCCTACGTGGGCATCGGTTACGCGGTGCGCGGCCAGTTCACGCCTGACGCCACCCTCTCGAAGCTGGTCTCGGGCATCCCCGCCCAGTTCCTGCCGCCGAGCTACGAACCGTTCTTCTTCCGGGGCCGGGCCCCCGTACCGGTCGGCGGCACGGCGCTGTCCCTGTACGAGTACTGCGGGATGCTGTTCTGGGTGGTCACCCTGATCGCCCTCGTCGTGGCGTTCCGGCGGCCCCTGCTGCATGCCGACGCCGACGCGGCCACGCGCGCGCGTGCCCTGCTGGCCGCGCACGGCGGCTCCACGCTCTCGTATCTGACGACGTGGCCGGGCAACCACTACTGGTTCTCGGCGGACGGCCGGGCGGCGGTGGCCTACCGCGTGCATTCCACGGTGGCGCTCACGACGGGCGATCCCTTCGGGGAGACGTCCGCGCGCGCGGAGGCGATCGGCGGGTTCGCCGAGTACTGCGACCGGAGGGGCTGGACACCGTGCTTCTACAGCGTGACGGCCGACGCCAAGCTCCGTACGGACGCGCTGGGCTGGAGCTCCGTGCAGGTCGCCGAGGACACCGTCGTGCCGCTGCCCGAACTGGCCTTCACCGGCAAGAAGTGGCAGGACGTCCGCACGGCCCTGAACAAGGCCAAGAAGGAGGGCATCACCGCGGAGTGGCACACCTTCCCGGAGGCGCCCCTCGCGCTCACCGACCAGATCCGCTCGATCTCCGAGGAATGGGTCGCGGACAAGGGCCTCCCGGAGATGGGCTTCACGCTCGGTGGCCTCGACGAGCTCGACGACCCCCATGTGCGCTGCCTTCTCGCCGTCGACGAGGAGCGCACGGTGCACGGCGTCACGAGCTGGATGCCCGTCTACGGAGACATCGGAAAGGCCGCCGACGGCGCGCCCGCCCCGCCGGTGGGCTGGACCCTGGACTTCATGCGGCGCCGCTCCGACGGGTTCCGGGGCTCGATGGAGTTCCTGATCGCGTCGGCCGCGCTCGGCTTCAAGGAGGAGGGCGCCCGGTTCCTCAGCCTCTCCGGGGCGCCGCTCGCCCGCTCCTCCGACACCGGCGAGCCGCCCGCCGCGCTGCAGCGCCTGCTGGACTACGCGGGCCGCACCCTGGAGCCGGTCTACGGCTTCCGTTCGCTGCTCAACTTCAAGGCCAAGTTCCAGCCCCAGTACCGGCCCATGTACATGTGCTATCCCGACCCGGCGGCCCTGCCCAGCATTACGCGGGCGATCGGCAAGGCCTATCTGCCGCACATGAAGCCCGCCCAGGGGGTGCGTTTGATGCGCAAACTGACCTCCTAGACAGCGACTGACCCCGTGGACACCGAAACGCGGCCAGCGCACGGGCCGGGAACTCCAAGATCCGTACGACCGTTGGACCCATCACGGGGCACCCGCACCATCCGCCCCCTTCGCACCCATCGGCAGGAGAACGCAATGGCAGGCTTTCTGGATCGCGCCAAAGAGCAGGCCCAGCGGGGCCTCACGCAGGGCAAGCAGAAGATCGACGAGGTCCAGGAGAAGCGCGCGGGCGACGCCCTCCTGAAGAAGCTGGGCGCCGCGTACTACGCGGAGCGGCGGGGCACCGGCTCCGCCCAGGCCACTCAGCAGGCGCTGCAGGCCCTGGAGTCCCACATCGCGACGCATGGCGACGGCTTCCTGCACGCCAACTGACCGGATCGGCTCGCACGCTGCCCGAACAGGCCCCGAATCGGTTCCGAACAGCTGGTTACGGCACCGGAGTTCCGGTACAAGCAGGGCGTACGAGACGGTCCGCGACCGGCGGCCGTCGCGCCTTGCGAAGAAGGCCGCCATGTCCCCACCCATGTCCGCGGGCCGGTTCCTGGACATCCTGCGAGACGAAGGCGTGACCGTCGTCGAAGTCGGCGACTGGGAGCACCACAACCGCAACCACAAGGGCCCCTGGGGCCCCATGCACGGCGTGATGATCCACCACACCGTGACCTCGGGCAGCCAGCGCACGGTGGAGATCTGCCGCGACGGTTACGCGTCGCTGCCGGGTCCGCTCTGCCACGGCGTCATCACCAAGGACGGCCACGTCCACCTCGTGGGCTACGGCCGCGCCAACCACGCGGGGCTCGGCGACGACGACGTGCTGCGCGCCGTCATCGCCGAGAAGCGGCTGCCTCCGGACAACGAGGCGAACACCGACGGCAACCGCCACTTCTACGGCTTCGAGTGCGAGAACCTCGGCGACGGCGAGGACCCCTGGCCCGACGAGCAGCTCGAAGCGATCGAGAAGGTCTCGGCGGCGATCTGCCGCCAGCACGGCTGGACGGAACGCTCCGTGATCGGCCACCTGGAGTGGCAGCCGGGCAAGATCGACCCGCGCGGCTTCACGATGGACTCGATGCGCGACCGCATCGAGGAACGCCTCAAATAACCCCACCCCGAGGAACGCCCGGGGAGCCCCGGCACAGGGCTCCCCTGCCGGACGCCGTCCCGCGGGGGACAATGGCGGGGTGCGTCCCACCCCGCCCGCAGGCCTGCGCCCCCGGCTGCCGTCCCCGTTGCAGCCCCTGGAGGACGACCGTTTCGCCCGGCGCGGCGTACGGCTGCTGCTCAAGCGCGACGACCTGATCCACCCCGACCTGCCGGGCAACAAGTACCGCAAGCTCGTCCTGAACCTCCGGGCCGCGGCCGAGGCGGGCCACGACACGCTCCTCACCTTCGGCGGCGCCTACTCCAACCACCTGCGCGCCACCGCCGCGGCGGGCCGCCTCCTGGGTTTCGCCACGATCGGCGTCGTCCGCGGCGACGAGCTCGCCGGGCACCCCCTGAACCCCTCCCTGACGCGCTGCGCGGCCGACGGCATGCGCCTGCACTTCGTCGACCGGACGACGTACCGGCACAAGGCCCAACCCGACACACTGGCCGCGCTCCTGCGCGCGACGGACGCCCCGGACGCGTACGTGATCCCCGAGGGCGGCAGCAACAGCCTTGCCGTACGGGGCTGTACGGCACTCGGCGAGGAGCTGCGCGAGCACACCGATGTGGCGGCCGTGGCGTGCGGCACGGGAGGCACCCTCGCGGGCCTGGCCGCCGGCCTCGGCCCGGACCGTCACGCCCTGGGAATACCCGTCCTCAAAGGCGGCTTCCTGGGCGGCGACATAGCGGACCTGCAGCGGCGGACGTTCGGCGAGCCGACCGCCAACTGGCACCTCGACGACCGCTTCCACTGCGGCGGCTACGCCCGCACCCCGCCCGAACTGCTCGAATTCGCCGAGGACTTCGAGGCCCGCCACGGCCCCGCGACGGGCCTCTCCGTGGAGCGGCTCTACGTCGCCAAGCTCCTGTACGCCCTGACCGCCCTCTCCGAAGAGGGCGCCTTCCGGCCCGGCACCCGCCTCACCGCGGTCATCACCGGGACGGCCTAGGGTCTTTCGTTTGGATCAGGCCGGATCAGGGAGCGGGGCCTGGTGCGTGCGATCGCAAGGCGGAGGAGGGCGGCAACGCGATGGGGGTGCCCCCTGCTCGAGCGAAGCCTCGAGCTTGGGGGAGTTGACAACCGACGACAACGCCGCGAGCGTGCGTGCCAGGCCCCGCGAGCCCGGCCTGATCCAAACGAAAGGCCCTAGACCGCTCGGCCCCCGCTCAGTCCTCGAGCTCCCGGTGGGCGGCGGCCTCCTCCAGGTCCAGCTTGCGCAGCAGCGTCCTCATCATCTCGTCGTCGATGCGCCGCTCGTCCCGCATCTTCACGAACACCTCGCGCTCCGCTTCGATCGCCTCGCGCGCCAGCCGGCGGTAGGTGTCGTCCGCCGACTCCCCTGTCACGGGGTTGGATTGGCCCAGCCGCTCCCACACGGAGTTGCGGCGCCGCTCCAGAACGGTGCGCAGACGGTCCTGGAGGGGCTCTGGCAGGCGATTGCGCTCCTCCCGCATGAGTTCCTCCACCCGTGCCTCCGCGGCCTGTGAGGCGGCGTTCTGCGCCTGCGCCTCCGCGAGCGTCTGCGCCTGCGCGTCACGGCCGGGCAGTTTCAGGACACGGATGAGCCACGGCAGCGAGAGGCCCTGCACGACGAGCGTGCCGATCACCGTGGTGAACGTCAGAAACAGGACAAGATTGCGCGCCGCGAAGGGCTGCCCGTCGTCCATGACCAGCGGGATGGAGAAGGCGATGGCGAGCGAGACCACGCCCCGCATCCCGGCCCAGCTGACGATCAGCGGCCGCCGCCAGTCCAGATCGCCCTCACGCTCCCTGATCCGGGCCGACATCCCGCGCGGCAGGTACGTCGCCGGATACGACCACACGAAGCGCACCACGACGACGAAGACGAAGACCCCGACCGCGTACCAGACCGCCTGCCCCACGCTGTACTCGCCGAGCCCCTTGAGCACGACGGGCAGTTGCAGGCCGATGAGCGCGAACACGGTCGACTCCAGGATGAACGCGACGACCTTCCACACCGCCGCCTCCTGCAGCCGCGTCTCGAAGTCGACCTGCCAGGACCGGTGGCCCAGGTAGAGGGCGACGACGACCACGGCGAGCACTCCGGAGGCGCCGACCTGTTCCGCGGCGGCATACGCGACGAAGGGGATGAGCAGCGACAGCGTGTTCTGCAGCATCGCCTCCTTCAGGTGGGTGCGCAGCCAGTGGATCGGCACCATGAGGAGCAGCCCGACGCCGACCCCGCCGACCGCCGCCATCAGGAACTCCCGGATGCCGCCCGCCCAGCTCGCGCCCTCGCCGACCGCTGCGGCGAGCGCCACCTTGTAGGCGGTGATCGCGGTCGCGTCGTTCACCAGGGACTCGCCCTGCAGGATCGTGGTGATCCGCGAGGGCAGCCCCACCCGGCGCGCGACGGCGGTCGCCGCGACCGCGTCCGGGGGCGCGATCACCGCGCCCAGGACGAGTGCGGCGGTCAGCGGCAGGTCGGGGATGAGCAGGTACGCGAGCCAGCCGACGGCGACCGTGGCGAACAGGACGTACCCGACGGAGAGCAGGGCGACGGGCCTGAGGTTGGCGCGCAGGTCCAGGTAGGAGCTCTCCAGGGCGGCCGTGTGCAGCAGCGGGGGCAGGATCAGCGGCAGCACGACGTGCGGGTCGAGGTGGTAGTCGGGCACTCCGGGGACGTACGAGGCGATGAGCCCCGCCCCCACCAGGAGCAGCGGGGCCGGCACGGGCGTCCTGCGCGCCACCCCCGCCACCACGGCGCTCGCCGCGATCAGTGCCACCAGGGGCAATACATCCATCGCCGGACTCTCCGCCCTCCGCGTTCCGTCGTAACCTGGCAATCATGAACGAGTGCCCGCACGTCGCCGCGCTGCCGCACCCCGAGGTGTCACCGCTGAGCGAAACGTGTCTCGAGTGCCAGGCGGCCGGCAGTCACCCGGTCCAGCTCCGGCTCTGCCTGGAGTGCGGGCACGTGGGCTGCTGCGACTCGTCGCCCTTCCAGCATGCGACGGCGCACTTCAAGGAGACCTCACACCCAGTGATGAGGACCTTCGAGCCGGGCGAGAGCTGGCGCTGGTGCTTCGTGGACGGTTCGATCGTCTGACGCCTGGGTACGTCAACCCGGCACCCGTTCTTTCCAATTGGGCCTGCGCGACCCCTAGCCACTGTCCGTACTCATAGGCTTACTATGAGTGACAGCATCGGGTGGGGTCCCCGGGACACGGAACTGGGGAGCGCGGTAGCGTCACCGCAGAAAGAAGTGGTGCGTTACCCGTGTGACGCAGTCCGGACCACCGCTGGACGTTGGGCCCGGAACCCCGAAAGTGCTTGTACCACCTTGGAGGTGAGGGTGTCCCAGATCGCAGGCGAGCCCGGGAATCAGGACTTCGTGGAAGTCCGTCTTCCGGCTGCGGGTGCCTACCTGTCTGTGCTGCGGACGGCGACCGCCGGCCTCGCGGCGCGTTTGGACTTCACTCTCGACGAGATCGAGGACCTCCGTATCGCGGTCGACGAAGCCTGCGCGATCCTGCTCCAGCAGGCCGTGCCCGGCTCCGTGCTCAGCTGCGTCTTCCGCCTCGTCGACGACTCGTTGGAGGTGACGGTCTCGGCGCCCACGACCGACGGCCGGGCCCCGGAGCGGGACACCTTCGCCTGGACTGTGCTGTCGGCCCTCGCGGGCCAGGTCGACTCCACCGTCGCCGAGGACAACACCGTCTCGATCAGCCTCTACAAGAAGCGCGGCGCGGGACCCGGGCCGGCGTGAGGAACGGGGACGGGCCGGTGCGGGACGAAGAGCGCGGCACACAGGGTCTACCCGCCGACGGCAGGGAGGGGACGCGCCGCATGACCACCGGAATCCCCGAGCAGCAGGCCAAACCGCACCCTGAGGAACCGGGCCCGGTTCCGCTCAGGGTGGCCGATGTGTCGGAGCAGGCAGAGCCGACCGCCAAGGACGAGCTCAAGCGGCTCTCCGGCCGGGGCGGCGGGCGACGGGTGGGAAACATGAGCGAGCACGAGCACGGCCGGCACGATCCACAGGACCGCAGCGGCGCACGCGCGATGTTCATCGAACTGCGTTCCCTGCCGGACGGCAGTCCGGAGTACGCGGAGCTGCGCAACAGGCTGGTCCGCATGCACCTGCCGCTCGTCGAGCACCTGGCCCGTCGCTTCCGCAACCGCGGCGAGCCCCTCGACGACCTCACCCAGGTCGCCACGATCGGGCTGATCAAGTCCGTGGACCGGTTCGACCCGGAGCGCGGCGTGGAGTTCTCCACGTACGCGACACCGACGGTCGTCGGCGAGATCAAGCGGCACTTCCGCGACAAGGGGTGGGCGGTCCGCGTCCCGCGGCGCCTTCAGGAGCTGCGTCTGGCGCTGACGACGGCGACGGCCGAGCTGTCGCAGTTGCACGGCCGCTCCCCCACCGTGCACGAGCTGGCCGAGAAACTGGCCATCTCCGAAGAGGAGGTCCTTGAGGGCCTGGAGTCGGCCAACGCCTACTCCACGCTGTCCCTGGACGTCCCCGACACGGACGACGAGTCCCCTGCCGTCGCGGACACCCTGGGCGCCGAGGACGAGGCCCTGGAGGGCGTCGAGTACCGCGAGTCGCTCAAGCCCCTCCTGGAAGACCTGCCGCCGCGCGAGAAGCGCATCCTGCTGCTGCGCTTCTTCGGCAACATGACCCAGTCGCAGATCGCGCAGGAGGTCGGCATCTCCCAGATGCACGTCTCCCGCCTGCTGGCGCGGACGCTCGCGCAGCTGCGCGAAAAGCTGCTGGTCGAGGAGTAGTCACTCCCCGTAGTCACCCTGCGGGGATCACTCCTGGTAACCGCTTACGCGGGGACGCTCCCCGCGGTCACTTCCTCCTACCGGACGCGTACCCGCTACTTCTGGTCCTGAACGTTGCCGGGGCCCTGGATCCCGAGGGCCTCGGTCGTCGCCGGATTGATCAGGAGCACGAGCGAGGCGACGGCCGCGACGGCCAGGACGATGCCGGCCGGAATCGCCACGCTGTCGGCCTGGAGCATCTGCCAGGCCACCGGGAGCGCCATGATCTGCGTGATGATCGCGGGCCCGCGGCTCCAGCGGCGCAGCTTCATCAGTCCGCGGGCGGCGAGCAGCGGAAGCAGCGCGAGGACGATCAGCGTGACGCCGCCCGTCTCGGCCTGCCGGGCGTCGTCGGGTGATCCCGCGAGACCCATCGCAAGCATGTACACACCCCCGGCGAGGAGGGCGAGACCCTCCAGTGCGACCAGGGCCGCGGCGGCGGTCACCCGTGCGGGTCGGGGGCCCGGCTCGGGCGGCTCCGGGGTTTCGGGGGTGGATTTCCGCTCAGTACTCACCCCAGCAGGGTAGCTCCGGGCGCCCTCGCCCCGGCACCTCGGTCTAGGCCGGGTAAAGACGGCTAGGTAGTCTGCTGCGCATGCGTGCACTCCTCGTGGTCAACCCGGCGGCAACCACCACCAGTGCGCGTACGCGTGATGTGCTGGTCCACGCCCTGGCGAGCGAGATGAAGCTCGACGCGGTCACCACGGAGTACCGCGGGCACGCCAGAGACCTCGGCCGGCAGGCCGCGGAGAGCAAGGACATCGAGCTGGTGGTCGCCCTCGGCGGCGACGGCACCGTCAACGAAGTCGTCAACGGACTGCTGCACCACGGCCCCGATCCGGACCGCCTGCCCCGCCTGGCCGTCGTCCCCGGCGGCTCCACCAACGTCTTCGCGCGGGCCCTTGGGCTGCCGAACGACGCCGTGGAGGCCACCGGCGCCCTCCTGGACGCCCTGCGTGAGGGAAGCGAGCGCACGGTGGGCCTGGGCATCGCGGGCGGCACACCGGGCACGGAGGACGAAGCCGTGCCCTCGCGCTGGTTCACGTTCTGTGCGGGCCTCGGTTTCGACGGCGGCGTCGTCGGCAGGGTCGAACAGCAGCGTGAACTCGGCCGCCGCTCCACCCATGCCCTCTATGTGCGCCAGGTGCTGCGCCAGTTCATCGACGAACCGCACCGCAGGCACGGAATGATCACCCTGGAGCGGCCCGGCGAGGACCCGGTGACCGACCTCGTGATGTCGATAGTCTGCAACACCTCTCCCTACTCCTACCTGGGCAATCGCCCCTTGTACGCCTCCCCGCTCGCCTCCTTCGACACAGGTCTGGACGTCCTCGGCCTGAAGAAGCTGTCCACCGCGGCGGTGGCCCGTTACGGCACTCAACTGCTGACGTCGACGCCGGATCGCGGACCGCACGGTAAGCACGCGGTTACGCTCCACGACCTCACGGACTTCACCTTGCAATCGAAGGTGCCCCTGCCCCTCCAGATGGACGGTGACCACTTGGGGCTGCGGACGAGCGTGACGTTCACAGGCGTACGCCGTGCACTGCGTGTGATTGTGTGAGTAGAAGGGCCTAAAGTCCTTTCACTCGAACGTTTAGGCCAGGGTCCACCCCATAGAAGTACGGCTGTGACCCAGCCGACACTGAGGAATCAAAAAAAACTTTCCTGAAGGGGTTGTATCCGCCGCCGAGGTTTGCGAATCTCTACATGGCGATCGGGACGGCCCGCAACATCGGCCCCACAGAAAGCCAGAACCCCTCCTCCACCACAGGTCCACACCAGGCAACTGGGCGTCGGCCCTTCCCGTGCGGGGGGATTCGTGAAAGCGTTCACATTCACAAGCAACCTGCATGTAATACCAAGGAGAGGTAGCAGCCATGGACTGGCGTCACAACGCCGTTTGCCGCGAGGAAGACCCCGAGCTCTTCTTCCCCATCGGCAACACCGGTCCTGCGCTGCTGCAGATCGAGGAAGCCAAGGCCGTCTGCCGCCGCTGCCCCGTCATGGAGCAGTGCCTGCAGTGGGCGCTCGAGTCCGGCCAGGACTCCGGCGTCTGGGGTGGCCTCAGCGAGGACGAGCGCCGCGCAATGAAGCGCCGTGCCGCTCGCAACCGTGCACGCCAGGCCAGCGCCTGACGTTCACGCCCCCCACGAGCCTGAGCTTGGCGGCGCGTACAGCGAGTACGCAACTCCCGCCCCCGAGCCGCAGCCGCGCAGTACCCCCGATGCGCATCGCAACGTGAGCAGTGAGCCCCGGACCTCAGGGTCCGGGGCTCACTGCTTTCGTCTGTCCGGCCGTCGGCGCCCGCCCGGCCGTTTGCCGCTGCTACGTGTTGTCGCTGCTACGCGCTGTCGCTACTTGTCGCCGCGCACCGGAACGTCGAGGACGACCTGCGTGCCGCGCTCCGGAGCCCGGACCATGTCGAAGGTGCCGCCCAACTCGCCCTCGACGAGCGTGCGGACGATCTGCAGGCCGAGATTGCCGGACCGGTGCGGGTCGAAGTCCTCGGGAAGTCCGACACCGTCGTCCTGGACGGTGATCAGCAGCCGCGCTTCCTTGGTGGTGCCGCCCCGCACGGCGGACACCTCGACCGTGCCGGTGTCGCCCTCGCGGAAACCGTGCTCGAGCGCGTTCTGCAGGATTTCCGTGAGCACCATCGACAGCGGCGTCGCGACCTCCGCGTCGAGGATGCCGAAGCGGCCGGTGCGCCGGCCCGTGACCTTGCCGGGTGAGATCTCGGCGACCATCGCGAGCACCCGGTCGGCGATCTCGTCGAACTCCACGCGCTCGTCCAGGTTCTGGGAGAGCGTCTCGTGGACGATGGCGATGGAGCCCACGCGGCGCACCGCCTCCTCCAGGGCCTCACGGCCCGTGGCGGAGTCGATGCGGCGGGCCTGCAGGCGCAACAGCGCGGCGACCGTCTGGAGGTTGTTCTTCACCCGGTGGTGGATCTCCCGGATGGTGGCGTCCTTGGTGATCAACTCCCGCTCGCGGCGGCGGAGTTCGGTGACGTCACGCAGGAGGACGAGCGATCCGATGCGGGGGCCCTTGGGCTTGAGCGGGATCGCACGCAGCTGGATCACGCCGTCGCCGCCCTCGATCTCGAACTCGCGCGGCGCCCAGCCGCTCGCGAGCTTGGCCAGGGCCTCATCCACCGGGCCGCGGGACGGGGCGAGTTCGGCCGTCGCCGTGCCGAGGTGGTGGCCGACGAGGTCGGACGCGAGGCCGAGACGGTGGTACGCGGAGAGGGCGTTCGGCGACGCGTACTGCACGACGCCGTCGGCGTCCAGGCGCACCAGACCGTCGCCCACGCGCGGGGAGGCGTCCATGTCGACCTGCTGCCCCGGGAAGGGGAACGATCCTGCGGCGATCATCTGCGCGAGGTCGGACGCCGACTGGAGGTAGGTCAGCTCCAGGCGCGACGGTGTGCGCACGGTCAGCAGGTTGGTGTTGCGGGCGATGACGCCCAGGACGCGCCCTTCCCTGCGTACGGGAATGGACTCGACGCGCACCGGGACCTCTTCGCGCCACTCCGGGTCGCCCTCGCGCACGATGCGCCCCTCGTCCAGGGCGGCGTCGAGGAGGGGCCGGCGGCCGCGCGGCACGAGGTGGCCGACCATGTCGTCCTGATAGGAGGTGGGGCCCGTGTTGGGCCGCATCTGCGCCACGGAGACGTAGCGGGTTCCGTCGCGCGTGGGGACCCAGAGCACCAGGTCGGCGAAGGAGAGGTCGGAGAGCAACTGCCACTCCGAGACCAGCAGGTGCAGCCACTCGAGGTCGGAGTCACCGAGGGCGGTGTGCTGGCGTACGAGGTCGTTCATGGAGGGCACGTGCGCGAGCGTACCTTTCGCTTCCGGCGGGTCCGCTCCGTGGAGTTTCCGGCGGGAGGCCGGGCGAGGCGGGAGGGCTCCGGCGGTCCCGACGAGCCGCGGCGCCAGGGCGGGACCCTCAACCCGCCCACGGCACCGCAGCCCTTCAGGTGCATCGGCCGCCAGAATGTGCGGTACTGAACAGCCGATCGGGAGGATCCGACGCAGTCAGGGCAGAGAGCGCCGGTTCCTCGATCCGCTCTCCTGTGCGGGAAGAGCGGAGGCTTTACCCACGCATTGTGGACTAGACCATTCTCCCATGTCTATGCGTCTACAGATGTTTGTCGTTGTCTCTTTCTCCGACGTGTGGACGAGGCATGGACTCGACCGGACTCGACGGTCAGGCCCCATTGTCCACCGGGGTGCGCGCCTGTGGCCACGCCCGCATCGCGAGATCGGCGACCGCCTCCAGGTCTTCCCTGGTGGCCCCGTCCCTGGCCTGCTGCGACATGCCCTGGAAGACCGCCGCCGTGTACCGGGTGAGGGCGGTGGGGTCGGTGTCGCCGGGCAGCTCCCCCGCCGCGACGGCCGCGCGGATACGGGACTCGATGACCGCCACGTTGGCGTTCCGCCGCTCGCGCAGGGCTTCCTCCACCTCCGGCGTCGTGCAGTTGGTGGCCGCCGAGATGACGAGGCAGCCGCGGGGGCGGCCCGGGTCGGTGAACTCGGCCGCGGCCTCGCGCAGCATCCGTGACACGGCGCCGCGCGCCGTCGGCTCCTCGTCGAGGGCGCGGCCGCCGAAGGCGCCGTGGGTGAGGCCGTACCGCACGACGACCTCGTCGAAGAGGCTGCGCTTGTCGCCGAAGGCGGCATAGAGGCTGGGCGCGCCGATCCCCATGGCGCGCGTCAGGTCGGAGACCGAGGTCCCCTCGTATCCGTGCTCCCAGAAGACGCGGATCGCCTGCTCCAACGCCGTGTCGCGGTCGAAGGAGCGGGGGCGGCCGCGCTGTTTCGTCGCCATGGAGTGAATTGTATAGCGGGCGCTAGTAAATGGTGCCGGAGTCGGGTACGGTCCTTTCTGTAGCGACCACTAGAGAAAGAGGGGGCGCCTGACATGAGTGCGTCTACGGGCAGGCTTGCGGGGAAGACGGCGCTGGTCACGGGCGGGAGCCGGGGCATCGGCCGAGGCATCGCCGAGCGACTCGGGCGGGACGGCGCACGGGTGGCCGTGCACTACGGCAGCAACGAGGTGGCCGCGAAGGAGACGGTCGCCGCGATCGAGGCGGCGGGCGGGTCCGCCTTCGCGATCGGCGCGGAGCTGGGGGTGCCCGGCGACGCCGAGGCGCTCTGGTCGGAGTTCGACCGGCACGCGGACGGCCTGGACGTCCTGGTGAACAACGCGGGCATCGGCCTGTACAGCCAAGTGGGAGAGGTCAAGGAGGAGGATTACGAACGGGTGTTCGCGGTCAACACCAAGGCGCTCTTCTTCGTCGTACAGAAGGGGCTCAGTCGGCTGCGCGACGGCGGCCGCATCATCAACATCTCCTCCGGTGTCACCCGGATCGCCTTCCCGATCACCATCGCGTACTCGATGACGAAGGGCGCGGTGAACGTCTTCACCCACACGCTGGCGCAGGAGCTGGGACCGCGTGGGATCACGGTCAACGCGGTGGCCCCGGGGATCATCCAGACGGAAATGATGGACGGGCTCCCCGAGGGACAGCAGGCGGAGATGGCGGGGTACTCGGCCTTCAACCGGATAGGCCAGCCCGGCGACGTGGCGGACATCGTCGCCTTCGTCTCCTCGGACGACGCCCGCTGGATCACCGGGCAGTACATCGACGCGACGGGCGGGTCGGTACTGGGGGTGTGATGACGGCGACCTGAGAGGCCGGTCGCCCGGAGCCGGGCCCGGCTCCGGGCGGGATGGGGCTGTCCGCCGGGGATTGTTCGACGGGGGTTCGACGGGGATTCGACAGGGATTGTTCGACGGGCGGAGGCGGCGGGGAGGGCCGAGCATGGACTGGAGGAATCGACTGTTCTGGCGGCACAGCTCTGCTAGATTGGTCTATACCACCAGCCCCCGGGAGTTCCTCTCACTCCTCCCGCAGTCCACCCTCTCCAGATCGGCAGGCCCAGCGTGGAAGTTGTCATCGTCCCGGACGCCAAGGCAGGCGGCGAGCTCATCGCGGAGGCCATGGCCGCCCTGGTGCGCCGTAAGCCTGACGCCCTGCTCGGTGTCGCCACCGGGTCCACCCCGCTGCCCATCTACGAAGCGCTGGCCGCCAAGGTCGCCGCCGGTTCCGTGGACGCCTCGCGTGCGCGCATCTGCCAGCTCGACGAGTACGTGGGGCTGCCCACCGGGCACCCCGAGTCGTACCGCTCCGTCGTCCTGCGTGAGGTCGTCGAGCCGCTGGGGTTGAGCGAGGCCTCCTTCATGGGTCCGGACGGCAGCGCCGAGGACGTGCAGGCGGCGTGCGTGGCGTACGACAAGGCGCTCGCCGAAGCCGGGGGCGTCGACCTCCAGCTGCTGGGGATCGGCACGGACGGGCACATCGGGTTCAACGAGCCGTGCTCGTCGCTCGCTTCGCGTACGCGGATCAAGACGCTGACGGAGCAGACGCGGGTGGACAACGCGCGCTTCTTCGACGGGGACATCGAGCAGGTGCCCCACCACGTGATCACCCAGGGGATCGGGACGATCCTGGAGGCGCGGCACCTGGTGCTGCTCGCCACGGGTGAGGGCAAGGCGGACGCGGTGGCCGCGACGGTCGAGGGCCCTGTCGCCTCGGTCGTGCCCGCCTCCGCGCTTCAGCTGCACCCGCACGCCACGGTCGTCGTGGACGAGGCCGCCGCCTCCAAGCTGAAGCTGGCGGACTACTTCCGGCACACGTATGCGGACAAGCCCGACTGGCAGGGTCTGTAAGCGAGTTGGGATACGGGGGTCCGGATACAGGTTTTCGGGCACGGGCCCGGATACGACCCGGATACGACCCGGATACGAAAGGGGCGCCCCCCCACTCGGGGGCGCCCCTTCGTCTTGCCCGGTGAGCCCGATGCGGCTCGGTGAGTCCGGTGCGGCTCGGTCGGCCGGATGCGGCTCGGGGGTCAGGCTCCCGTGACGGCCTCCGCCGCCGCCTCGCCGCAGACGCGCGACGCGCCCCGCGTGGCGATGTGGATCGCGCCGGTGGGGGCGGACTGCGGGACGCCCATCTCGACGACGACCGTGTCGGGGCGGGCCGAGACGAGCGTGGTCAGGGCATCGGCCATCCACGCGTGGCGGTGGGCGTCGCGGACCACGGCCACGATGCGGCGCTCCCCCGCCGCCGCGAGGGCCCGGGCGCCCGAACCGTCGCCGGAGAAGGTGCCCGACGTCGTGCCGGGGAAGCGGCGCTCCAGCTCGGCGGTCACGCCCCAGGGGGTCTCGTCGCCGACCGCGATGTTCGGCACCGGGGAGAAGGTCGCGACGTAGGGGGCCTCGCCGACCGGAGCCGCGTAGGTGGCGCCGCGGGTGACCGTCAGGGCGCGGCGGGCCGCGACCAGTCCGATCCCGGTGTCGGGCGCGCCCCCCGAGAGATCGGTCGCGCCCGACACCGAGGTCCAGCCCGCCAGGGCGCGCACGCGGTCGGCCGCCTCGGCGAGCCGTTCCTCGGGCAGTTCGCCCGAGCGCACCGCGGCGACGAAGGCGTCCCGCAGCCGCAGCACGGTCCCCTCGTCCGAGGGGCCGCCGCCCGTGCAGATCGCGTCGGCTCCGGCGGCGATGGCGAGGACACAGCCGCGCTCGAAGCCGTACGTGCCGGCGATCGCCTGCATGTCCATGCCGTCGGTGACGATGAGTCCCTCGTAGCCGAACTCCTCGCGGAGCAGGCCGGTCAGGATGCGGCGGGAGAGCGTTCCGGGGTTGTCCGGGTCCAGGGCCGGGGCCAGCACGTGGGCGCTCATCACGGCCCGCGTGCCGGCGGCGATCGCGGCGCGGAACGGCGCCAGGTCACGGGAGTTGAGGACGTCCCGGTCGACGTCGATGACCGGCACGGAGTGGTGCGAGTCGATCGCCGTGTCGCCGTGGCCGGGGAAGTGCTTGGCGGAGGTGGCGACGCCGGAGGACTGCATGCCCTCGACGTAGGCGGCGGTGTGCCGGGCGACCAGTTCGGGGTCCGCGCCGAAGGAGCGTACGCCGATGACGGGGTTGTCGGGGTTGGCGTTGACGTCCGCGGACGGCGCCCAGTTGAGGTTGACGCCGCAGGCGGCCAGGCGGCGGCCGAGGTCGGCGGCCACCTCGCGGGTCAGCGCGGTGTCGTCGACGGCGCCGAGGGCGTGGTTGCCCGGGTAGGAGGAGCCGGTCCGCACCTCCAGGCGGGTGACGTCGCCGCTCTCCTCGTCGATGGCGACCAGGAGGTCGTCGCGCTCGGCGCGCAGCTGCGCGGTGAGGGCGGCGACCTGCTCGGCGGTCTGCACGTTGCGGCCGAAGAGGCTGACGGAGGCGAGGCCTTCGCCGATCCGGCGGCGCACCCAGTCCGGCACCGTGGCGGTGCCGTCGAAGCCGGGCTGGAGAACGGCGAGGGCGTTGCGGGTGAGGGTGTCACCGGCGTGCGTCGTGACTGTCGTCATCAGGCGTTATCCCTTCACTGCGCCGTCGGTCAGGCCGCTGACGGCCCTGCGCTGCAGGAAGACGAAGAGGATGAGGATCGGGATGGCGAAGAGCGAGGCGGCCGCCATCGTGGCGCCCCAGTCGTCGCCGAAGGCGGTCTGGAAGCTGGACAGCCACACCGGCAGGGTCTTGGACTCGGCTTCCTTGTTGAGCACCAGGACCAGCGGGAACTCGTTCCAGGCGGTGATGAAGCCGAAGAGCGAGGTCGACATGAGGCCCGGGGCGAGCAGCGGAAGGATCACGCGGACGAAGGCCTGCATGCGGGTGCAGCCGTCGACCATGGCGGACTCCTCCAGCTCCTTGGGCACGGCGGCGACGAAGCCGCGCAGCGTGAGGAGGGTGAAGGGGAGGATCATCACCATGTAGAAGAGGGTCAGCGGGATCAGGCTGTTCAGCATGTCCGCGTCGCGCACGATGATGTAGATCGCGATGACCATGACTTCCCACGGCGCCATCTGCGCCAGCATGAAGCCGATGATGAAGCCGCGCCGGCCCTTGAAGCGCATCCGGGCGAGGGCGAACGCCGCGGTCACGCCGATGATGAGGGAGAAGAGGACCGCGAGGATCGTCACGGTGAGGGAGTTGCCGACCATGGTCCAGAAGTGGTCGGCGTCGATCGCCTTCTTGAAGTGTTCGAGGGTGACGTCGGTCGGGATCCAGACCGGGTCCTCGGCGATGATGTCGCCGGTCGGCTTGAACGCCGTCGCGAACATCCAGTACACGGGGAAGACGCAGAAGACGAAGATGACGACAGCGGTCAGGTTGGGCCACAGCCGGCCCATCAGCGAGCGCTTCACAGCTCGTCCTCCTCTTGCTTGAGCACGATCCGCAGGTAGAACGAGGTGATGGCCAGCAGGATGATGATGGTGAGCAGCGCGATCGCGGCGCCCATGCCGAAGTGCTGGTTGCCCATGCCCTCGATGTAGGCGTAGACGGGCAGGATCTCGGTGAGCCGGTCGGGGCCGCCCTCGTTGATCGTGAAGACCTGTACGAACGCCTTGAAGACCCAGATGATCTCCAGGAACGTCGTGGCGTAGAGGAAGGGCCGCAGGTACGGCAGCGTCACCTGGGTGAACTGCTTCCAGGCACCGGCGCCGTCCAGGGCCGCGGCCTCGTACAGCTCCTTGGGGATGGTGGTCGTGGCGGCGTACAGGTTGATCGCCACGAAGGGGATCGACATCCAGACGATGAGCAGCAGGACGACGAAGAAGGTCGAGGCTTGCGTGGCCAGCCAGTCGTGGTCGGCCATCGAGTCGAAGCCGATCTTGGCGAGCACCCAGTTGACGACGCCGAAGCGCTGCGCGAAGAGCCACTGGTAGACGGTGCTCGCCGCGACGACGGGCATCGCCCAGGCGAGCACGAGGCCGACCAGGAGGAACGTGCGCATCTTCCGGCCGAGGCGCGCGAGCAGCAGGCCCACCAGCGTGCCGAGGACCATGATCAGCACGACGTTGACGGCGGTGAAGGCGACCGAGCGGCCGGTGACCCGCCAGAAGTCCTCGCCGGTGAGGACCTCCTTGTAGTTGTCGAATCCGTTCCACTCGGTCAAGTGCAGAATGAACTGCCGCATGTTGAGGTTCTGGAACGACAGCATCCCGTTGTTGACCAGCGGCCAGCCGAGCAGCAGCAGGGTGGCGATGATCGCGGGGGCAAGGAGCAGATAGGGCGTCAGGCCGGCGCGACGCTCCGAGGAACCGCGTGGGCTTTTTGGCTTCGGCCCGCCTTCGAGTGTCTGCACCTCCGTCGGGCCGGAGGGCGGCCGTTCGGTCTTCTGCACGGTCATGCTCGCCATCTCTTTCGTGGGCAACGCGGAGCGCTGGGGGCAGCGCGGAGAACGCAGAGAGCGCAGAGTGCGCATGGATGCGCTGGAGAGCGCATGGATGCGCCGGGGGCAGCGGGGTCGTGTCACCCGCCGCCCCCGGCAGGACGCGCGTTCTTACTGCTTCTGCGCCAGGCGCTTGTTGAGCTCGCCCTCGACCTGCTTGGCCGCGTCGGCAGGCGACTTACCGTTGAGCACCGCGGTCATGTAGTTCTTGATCGGGTTCGGCGGGTTCTCGACCGCGCCCCACTCCGGGATCAGCGGGGTGGTGCCGCCGCCGGAGGTGGCGGGGGCCGCGGCCTCGGCGGCCGGGTTGCCCTTGAGGTTGGACTCCAGCGCCTTCTTGTTCGGGATCGTGCCGCCTTCCTTGGCGAACTGGCCCTCGAACTTGTCGGACAGCGCGATCTTCAGGAACTCCTTGGCGAGCTCCTGCTTCTTGCTGGTCGCGGCGATGGCGAGGTTGGAGCCGCCGAGGAAGACGCCCTCGGGCTTGTCGGCCGTGGCGCCGGGGATCGTGAAGAAGCCGATGTCCTTCTCGATCTTCGGGTTGGCCTTGACGGCGGTGGGGGCTTCCCAGCTCATGCCGATGAAGGCGCCCGTCTTGCCCTTGGCGAAGACCTCGGCCTGCTGCGGGGTGGCCTCGTCCTTGTTCTTCGGCGCCTTGGAGAGGTCCGCGAACTCCTTGTACGTCTTCATGGCCTTGGCGACCTTGGGGTCGCCGAGGTTGGAGACGTACTTGTCGCCGTCCTTCTTGACCAGCTCGGCGCCCTCACCGATGGTCAGGCCGACGAAGTGGTACCAGTTCTGGCCCGGCATGTAGATCGGCTCGGCGTCGGTCTTCGAGCCGATCTGCTTGAGGTCCTTGAGGAACTCGGCGCGGGTCTTGGGAAGCTCCTTGATGCCGGCTTCGGCCCAGATCTTCTTGTTGTAGACCACGACGCGGTTGAGGACGAACCACGGGGCGGCGTACTGCTTGCCGTCGATGACCGAGGCCTTGTTCATCGAATCGGTCCAGTCGGCGCCGATCGACTTCTTGAGGTCGTCGAGCTCGGCGAGGCCGCCCGTCTTGGCGTACGCGGCGGTCTGGGTGTTGCCGATCTCGAAGACGTCCGGGGGGTTCTCCTCGGAGAGGGCGGTGGTCAGCTTCTGCTGGATGCCGTTCCACTGCTGGACTTCGAACTTCAGCTTCGCGCCGGTCTTCTTCTCGAAGGCGGCCGTGACGTCCTTCTGCCACTGGTCGGGCGTCGAACCGTCCATCGCCCAGAGCGTCAGGGTCTCGCCCTTGAAGCTGTCGGCTCCCCCGGCCTTCTTGTCGTCGTCGTCACTGCCGCACGCAGCGACCGAGACCAACATGCCCGCGACACCGATGGCCGCTATGAGCTTGCGCTTCACGTCACCCTCCTCAAGGGATGCCAGTCAACCCCCCACCCGCAGCGACCGAATGGACCGAGATCTGCCCGTGGGACTGGAACCTGGTCTTTAATGGTGTAGACCAGTACGGGGAGCTTGGCCTAGACCTTTAGGGGTGTCAAGGGTGTATAAGAAGGGCTGTCGCGTCCGTTATCGGACCGACACCTGAGCAGGCGGAGTCTGCTCGGCCCGTACCGTGCCACGATGTGAGCCGCGACAGACGGAGGAGCCGGTGACGGCAGCAGCACAGGAGCCGGGAAGGTCAATCATGGGCACCGAAGCGGGCAGCACAGGGGCCGATGTGGGGGTGTCCGCGGAGGGCACCGGCGTCGGCCGCACCGCGCGCGTGCCCAAGTACTACCGCCTCAAGCGGCACCTCCTCGACATGACCGAAACCCTGCCGCCCGGCACCCCCGTCCCGCCGGAGCGCACGCTCGCCGCCGAGTTCGACACCTCCCGCACGACCGTGCGCCAGGCGCTGCAGGAGCTGGTCGTCGAGGGCCGCCTGGAGCGCATCCAGGGCAAGGGCACCTTCGTCGCCAAGCCCAAGGTGTCGCAGGCCCTCCAACTCACCTCCTACACCGAGGACATGAGGGCCCAGGGCCTGGAGCCGACCTCGCAGCTCCTCGACATCGGCTACATCACCGCCGACGACACCCTCGCGGGCCTGCTCGACATCAGCGCGGGCGGCCGGGTGCTCAGGATCGAGCGGCTGCGCCTGGCCAACGGCGAGGCGATGGCCATCGAGACCACGCACCTCTCGGCCAAGCGCTTCCCGGCCCTGCGCCGCTCCCTGGTCAAGTACACCTCGCTCTACACCGCGCTCGCCGAGGTGTACGACGTCCATCTCGCGGAGGCCGAGGAGACCATCGAGACCTCGCTCGCCACCCCGCGCGAGGCGGGCCTGCTCGGCACCGACGTCGGCCTGCCGATGCTGCTGCTCTCGCGCCACTCCCTGGACGGCGCCGGCCAGCCGGTGGAGTGGGTGCGCTCCGTGTACCGCGGCGACCGGTACAAGTTCGTCGCCCGCCTCAAGAGACCCACCGACTGACGCCCCGCCGCACCGCTCTTTCCTGGTCTCCACCCGTCCGAGGTCTGGCGCGGGTCACGCGGCTGTTCTACGTTCCTCCCGTCATCGCCTGATGAACGGGAGGACGACCCGGTGCGCGGAGCGAACCCACGATCCATCGTCATCTGGTCCCTCGTCGCGCTGGTCGGCGCCGCGGGCTGGACCGTCCTGGCCCTCGCCCGCGACGAGGAGGTGTCGGCCGCCTGGATGGTGGCCGCGGCCCTCGGCTCGTACGCCGTCGCGTACCGCTTCTACTCCAAGTTCATCGCGTACCGGGTCCTGAAGGTCGACGAGAAACGGGCCACCCCGGCCGAACGGCTCGACAACGGCATCGACTTCCACCCGACCGACCGCCGGGTCCTGCTCGGCCACCACTTCGCGGCGATCGCGGGCGCCGGGCCGCTGGTGGGCCCGGTCCTCGCCGCCCAGATGGGATACCTGCCCGGCACCATCTGGATCATCGTCGGCGTGATCCTCGCGGGCGCCGTGCAGGACATGGTCGTGCTGTTCTTCTCCACGCGGCGCGACGGCAAGTCGCTCGGGCAGATGGCGCGCGAGGAGATCGGCCCGTTCGGCGGGGCCGCCGCGCTGCTCGCCACCTTCGCCATCATGATCATCCTGCTCGGGGTGCTCGCCCTCGTCATCGTCAACGCGCTGGCCGACTCGCCGTGGGGCACCTTCTCCATCGCGATGACCATTCCGATCGCCCTCCTCATGGGCTTTTACCTGCGGGTGCTTCGCCCCGGCCGGGTCAGCGAGGTCTCCTTGATCGGCGTCGCGCTGCTGCTGCTCGCGCTCGTCGGCGGGCGCTGGATCGCCGAGTCCTCGCTCGCGGACACCTTCACCCTGGCGCCCTCGACGCTGGTGATCTGGCTGGTGGCGTACGGGTTCATCGCCTCGATCCTGCCGGTGTGGATGCTGCTCGCGCCGCGCGACTACCTCTCCACCTTCATGAAGATCGGCACCATCCTGCTGCTCGCGCTCGGCGTCGTGATCACCCTGCCGACGCTGAAGATGGACCCGGTGACCGACTTCGCCGCGCGCGGCGACGGCCCGGTCTTCGCGGGCTCGCTCTTCCCCTTCGTCTTCATCACCATCGCCTGCGGCGCCCTGTCCGGCTTCCACGCGCTGATCTCCTCGGGCACGACGCCGAAGATGATCCAGAAGGAGACGCAGGTCCGGATGATCGGCTACGGCTCCATGCTGATGGAGTCGTCCGTCGCGGTCATGGCGCTCGTCGCGGCCTCGGTCATCGACCCGGGCCTGTACTTCGCGATGAACGCGCCGGCCGGCGTCGTCGGCCAGACGGTCCAGGAGGCGTCGAAGGCCGTCGCGGGCTTCGGGTACTCCATCTCGCCGGCCGACCTGGCGCAGGCCGCCAAGGACGTCGAGGAGTCCTCGCTGCTCTCGCGGACCGGCGGCGCGCCCACGCTCGCGGTGGGCGTCTCGGAGATCTTCTCGAAGGTCACCGGCGGCTCGATGCGGGCCTTCTGGTATCACTTCGCGATCATGTTCGAGGCGCTGTTCATCCTGACCGCGCTCGACGCGGGCACGCGCGTGGGCCGCTTCATGCTCCAGGACATGCTCGGGAACGTCTACAAGCCCTTCAGGAACCTGAGCTGGAAGCCGGGGCTGCTCCTGACCAGCGCGGCGGTCACCGGGCTGTGGGGCTACTTCCTGTGGGTGGGCGTGCACGAGCCGCTCGGCGGGATCAACCAGCTCTTCCCGGTCTTCGGCATCGCCAACCAGCTCCTCGCCGCCGTCGCCCTCGCCGTCTGCACCACGCTGCTCGTGAAGTCCGGTCGCCTCAAGTGGGCCTGGATCACCGGGATTCCGCTCGCCTGGGACGCGACGGTGACGCTCACCGCGAGCTGGCAGAAGGTGTTCTCCAGCGATCCGCGCGTCGGCTTCTTCCAGCAGCGCGCGAAGTATCAGGACGCCATCGGCGAGGGCAAGGTCCTGCCGCCCGCCAAGTCGATGGACGACATGCACACCGTCGTCACCAACTCCACGGTGGACGGCGTCCTTTCGGCGGCGCTCGCACTGCTCATCGTCATCGTGATCCTGGACGCGGCGCGGGTGTGCCTCAAGCACCTGCGCGACCCCGGGGCCACCCGCCTGAAGGAAGCGCCGTACGTGGAGTCGAAGGTGACCGCGCCCGCCGGGCTCTTCGCGACCCGCGAGGAGAAGCGCGAGGCCCAGGAGGCCCTGGAACGGCAGCGCGCCACCACCGGCCCCGGGGCGTCCTCGTGACGGCGCCGCTGCTGCGCGGCCTGCGCTGGATCCGCTGGTACGTCAGGGAGTTGACCGACGAGTCGGCGTACGAACGGTACGTGGCTCATATCCGCAAGGACCATCCCGCCGCAACCGTCCCCAGTCGCCGCGCATTCGAACGCATGCGGACGGACCAGCAGGAGTCGGACCCCCGTCGGGGGTTCCGCTGCTGCTGAGCAGGGACATTCATCCGTCCGTTATCCGGACGGGGGTTCCATACCGCGAGACTGTGGCTTAGATTTCCCGCACGTTAAGCATGGGATAAGTGAGGGAACGGAGCCGCGCTATGTCAGATGCGCCTGAAGTGAACAGACCGGTCGTCACGCCGGTCCGCGTGGTCGTCGCCGTCTGCCTCGTCGCGCCCTTCGTGGCGATGCTGTGGGTGAGCTCCTACGCCAAGGTCGACCCGACACTGATCGGCATTCCGTTCTTCTACTGGTACCAGATGCTGTGGGTGCTCATCTCCACGGCGCTGACGATGATCGCGTACAAGCTGTGGCAGCGTGACCAGCGCGCCCGCAAGGCCGAGCAGGCCTCGGGGGGTGCCGGAAAGTGACCACACTCGCATCGGGGACGGGCGGCGTGAACGGCATCGCGCTGGCCGTCTTCATCTTCTTCTTCGTGGCCGTCACGGCGATGGGCTTCCTGGCCGCGCGCTGGCGCAAGGCCGAGACCGAGAGCCTGGACGAATGGGGCCTGGGCGGCCGGTCGTTCGGCACCTGGGTCACCTGGTTCCTGCTCGGCGGCGACCTCTACACGGCGTACACCTTCGTGGCCGTCCCCGCGGCGATCTACGCGGCGGGCGCGGCCGGCTTCTTCGCCGTGCCGTACACGATCCTCGTCTACCCGCTGATCTTCACCTTCCTGCCGCGCCTGTGGTCCGTCTCGCACAAGCACGGATACGTGACCACGTCCGACTTCGTGCGCGGGCGGTTCGGCTCCAAGGGGCTCTCGCTGGCCGTCGCGGTCACCGGCATCCTCGCCACGATGCCGTACATCGCGCTCCAACTGGTCGGCATCCAGGCCGTGCTGGACGTCATGGGGGTGGGCGGCGGACCCGACACCAACTGGTTCGTGAAGGACCTGCCGCTCCTCATCGCGTTCGCGGTGCTCGCCGCGTACACGTACTCGTCCGGTCTGCGCGCGCCCGCGCTGATCGCGTTCGTGAAGGACGGCCTGATCTACCTGGTCATCGCCGTCGCGATCATCTACATCCCGATCAAGCTCGGCGGGTTCGACGAGGTCTTCCGGGCGGCGAGCGACAAGTTCTCTGCGTCCAACGAGGCGGCGGGCAAACCCGTCGCGGGCCTCGCGCCGGGCGAGGCCGGGCAGTGGACGTACGCGACGCTCGCCCTCGGCTCCGCGCTCGCGCTGTTCATGTATCCGCACTCGATCACGGCGACGCTCTCCTCCAAGAGCCGCGACGTGATCCGCCGCAACACCACGATCCTGCCGCTCTACTCGCTGATGCTCGGCCTGCTCGCGCTGCTCGGGTTCATGGCGATCGCGGCCGGGGTGAAGGTGGAGAACGGCCAGCTGGCGATTCCGCAGCTGTTCGAGAACATGTTCCCCGACTGGTTCACGGGCGTCGCGTTCGCGGCGATCGGCATCGGCGCGCTCGTCCCGGCGGCGATCATGTCGATCGCGGCCGCGAACCTCTTCACCCGCAACATCTACAAGGACTTCCTCAAGCCGGACGCGACGCCGCAGCAGGAGATGAAGGTCTCCAAGCTGGTCTCGCTCCTGGTGAAGGTCGGCGCGCTCGCCTTCGTCCTCACCATGGACAAGACGGTCGCGATCAACTTCCAGCTCCTGGGCGGCATCTGGATCCTGCAGACGATGCCCGCGCTGGTCGGCGGCCTGTTCACCCGGTGGTTCCACCGCTGGGCGCTGCTCGCGGGCTGGGCGGTCGGCATGGCCTACGGCACGCTCGCCGCGTACGGCGTCGCCTCGCCGACCCAGAAGCACTTCGGCGGCTCGTCCGACGAGATCCCCGGCATCGGCGAGATCGGCTACATCGGCCTGACCGCGTTCGTCCTGAACGTGATCGTGACCGTGGTCCTCACCTTCGTCCTGAAGGCCCTGAACGCCCCCGACGGCGTCGACGAGACGTCCCCGGAGGACTACACGGCCGACGCGGGCGACCCCGGCGTCATAGAGGAACTGCCGAAGGCGACGGCGGGCGCCGGACACTGAGTCCCGCCCCCTGCGCACAGCGAAAAAGGGCCGCCGGAAAACCGGCGGCCCTTTGCCGTACCCGTATTGCACACTGCGCCGCATGGACATCACGATCAGGCGGGCACGGCCCGAGGAGTACGGGGCGCTGGGCGATCTCACCGCGCAGGCCTATCTCGACGACGGACACCTGGACTTCGGGGCGGAGGACCGCTATCTGCCCGTGCTGCGGGACGTGGCGGGGCGCGCGGCGCACGCCGAGATCCTGGTGGCCGCGGCGGACGACACGGACGGCGGGCTGCTCGGCGGCGTGACCTTCGTGCCGTCCTGCGGCCCCATGGCCGACATCGCGCGGGAGGGCGAGTCGGAGATCCGCATGCTGGCGGTCTCGCCCGCGGCGCGCGGCCGCGGTGTGGGCGAACTCCTGGTGCGCTCCTGCGTCCAGCGGTCCAGGGACGCGGGCCGCGACCGGCTCGTCCTGTCCTCCTCGCCCTCGATGCGCACCGCCCACCGGCTCTACGAACGCCTCGGCTTCGCACGCACCCCGGAGCGCGACTGGTCCCCGATTCCCGGCCTCCCGCTGCTCACCTACGCGTTGACACTTCAGGGGCCACCGGCCGGGCCCGCAGCGTGATCCGACACAAGATGTGGGCCTGCTTCAGTAGTGCGACACAAGATGTATGCTCGTGCTCGCTGTCGCCGCAGGGGAATCCGGTGCAAGTCCGGAACTGTCCCGCAACGGTAGACGTGTGCGCATTTGTCGTACGCGGAGTCCGAAGACCTGCCGGCAGTGCACCCGAGTCGTCCGGCCCGGGTGCCGACCGTCCGGGCCTCGTGGAATGGGCCGGTGGACGCGGTACGCCGCCCTGCCCGGGTGCGCCCGTGTGTGCCGCCCCCTCCCCCAGGCCCAGAGCCGAGCGAGGGAGAGCTCCACGTGACCATCGCGCCCGCCGAACCTGCGTCAGTGCCGGCATCGCGACCCAGTGACAGCGCCGAAAGCACTGAGGGTACCGACGCGCCGGGGACCGCGCTGCTGCGCACCCTGACCGACCTCACCGCCGACCTCCCCGACGCCGACCCTGGCCGGGTGGCGGCCGCCGCGCTGCGCGGCCGGTCGGCCAGGGCCGACGAGAGCGAGCTCCGCGAGCTCGCGACCGAGGCGGCGGCGGGGCTCATCTCCGAGGACCCGGCGTACTCCAAGCTCGCCGCCCGGCTGCTCTCCCTCTCCATCGCCGCCGAGGCCGCCTCACAGGGCGTGCGCTCCTTCACCGAGTCGATCGCGGTCGGCCACCGCGAGGGCCTGATCGCCGACCGCACCGCCGCGTTCGTGACCGCGCACGCGGCCCGGCTCGACGCGCTCGTGGAGAGCGCGCTCGCGGACGGCGCCGACTTCCGCTTCGGCTACTTCGGCCTGCGCACGCTGCACAGCCGCTACCTGCTGCGCCACCCGATCACCCGGCAGGTCATCGAGACGCCGCAGCACTTCATGCTGCGCGTCGCGAGCGGTCTCGCGGAGACCGACTGGGACACGGCGGCGGACAGCGGCCGCGCGGTCGGCGAAGTAGCCTCGCTGTACGGGCTGATGAGCCGCCTGGACTACCTGCCGTCCTCGCCGACGCTCTTCAACTCCGGCACCCGGCACCCGCAGATGTCCTCCTGCTACCTCCTCGACTCCCCGCTGGACGAGCTCGACTCGATCTACGACCGCTACCACCAGGTCGCGCGGCTCTCCAAGCACGCGGGCGGCATCGGCCTCTCGTACTCCCGCATCCGGTCGCGCGGTTCGCTGATCCGCGGCACGAACGGGCACTCCAACGGCATCGTGCCGTTCCTGAAGACCCTCGACGCCTCGGTCGCCGCGGTGAACCAGGGCGGGCGGCGCAAGGGCGCGGCCGCGGTCTACCTGGAGACCTGGCACTCCGACATCGAGGAGTTCCTGGAGCTGCGCGACAACACCGGTGAGGACGCGCGCCGCACGCACAACCTCAACCTCGCGCACTGGATCCCGGACGAGTTCATGCGCCGCGTCGCCGCCGACCGGGAGTGGTCGCTGTTCTCGCCGTCCGACGTGCCCGAGCTCGTCGACCTGTGGGGCGAGGAGTTCGACGCCGCCTACCGCGCGGCGGAGGCCGCGGGCCTGGCCAGGAAGACGATGCCGGCCCGCGACCTCTACGGCCGCATGATGCGCACCCTCGCGCAGACCGGCAACGGCTGGATGACCTTCAAGGACGCCGCCAACCGCACCGCGAACCAGACCGCGGAGCCCGGCCACACCGTGCACTCCTCCAACCTCTGCACGGAGATCCTGGAGGTGACGGACGACGGCGAGACGGCCGTCTGCAACCTCGGCTCGGTCAACCTCGGCGCGTTCGTGGAGGACGGCGACCTCGCGTGGGACCGCCTCGACGAGACCGTCCGTACCGCCGTCACCTTCCTCGACCGCGTCGTCGACATCAACTTCTACCCGACCGAGCAGGCGGGCCGCTCCAACGCCAGGTGGCGCCCGGTGGGCCTCGGCGCCATGGGGCTCCAGGACGTCTTCTTCCAGCTGAAGCTCCCCTTCGACTCCCCCGAGGCACGGGCGCTCTCCACCCGCATCGCCGAGCGCATCATGCTCGCCGCGTACGAGACGTCCGCGGACCTCGCCGAACGCAGCGGACCCCTCCCGGCCTGGGAGAAGACCCGCACCGCGCGCGGGGTCCTGCACCCCGACCACTACGACGTCGAGCTGGCGTGGCCGGAGCGCTGGGCGGCGCTGCGGGAGCGCATCGCCGTGACCGGGATGCGCAATTCGCTGCTGCTCGCCATCGCGCCGACCGCCACCATCGCGTCCATCGCGGGCGTCTACGAGTGCATCGAGCCGCAGGTCTCCAACCTCTTCAAGCGCGAGACGCTGTCCGGCGAGTTCCTCCAGGTCAACGCGTACCTGGTCCAGGAGCTGAAGCGGCTCGGGATGTGGGACGCGCAGACCCGTGAGGCGCTGCGCGAGGCCAGCGGCTCGGTGCAGGGGTTCGACTGGATCCCCGCGGAGGTGCGCGCGCTGTACCGCACGGCGTGGGAGCTCCCGCAGCGCGGCCTGATCGACATGGCCGCCGCGCGCACCCCCTTCCTCGACCAGGCGCAGTCGCTCAACCTCTTCCTGGAGACGCCGACCATTGGCAAGCTCTCCTCGATGTACGCGTACGCCTGGCAGCAGGGCCTGAAGACCACGTACTACCTGCGCTCGCGCCCCGCGACGCGCATCGCGCGCGCGGCCGGCGGCTCGAACGCGGCCGCCACCGCCCCCGTCCCCGCCCAGGCCACGGCCGAAGAAGCCGTCGCCTGCTCCCTGGAAAACCCCGAGTCCTGCGAGGCCTGCCAGTAATGAGCACCACCCACTCAGAGAAGAACCTGCTCGACCCTGGCTTCGAGCTGACCCTGCGCCCGATGCGCTACCCGGACTTCTACGAGCGCTACCGGGACGCGATCAAGAACACCTGGACCGTGGAGGAGGTCGACCTCCACTCCGACGTCGCCGACCTCGCCAAGCTCTCGCCCGGCGAGCAGCACATGATCGGCCGTCTGGTCGCGTTCTTCGCGACCGGCGACTCGATCGTCTCCAACAACCTCGTGCTCACCCTCTACAAGCACATCAACTCCCCCGAGGCGCGGCTGTACTTGAGCCGCCAGCTCTTCGAGGAGGCCGTGCACGTCCAGTTCTACCTGACGCTGCTCGACACCTATCTGCCCGACCCGGAGGACCGCGCGGCGGCCTTCGACGCGGTCGAGGAGATCCCCTCCATCCGCGAGAAGGCGGAGTTCTGCTTCCGCTGGATGGACTCGGTCGAGAAGCTGGACCGTCTGGAGAGCAAGGCCGACCGGCGCCGCTTCCTGCTGAACCTGATCTGCTTCGCCGCGTGCATCGAGGGCCTCTTCTTCTACGGCGCCTTCGCCTACGTCTACTGGTTCCGCTCGCGCGGTCTGCTGCACGGCCTGGCCACCGGCACCAACTGGGTGTTCCGCGACGAGACGATGCACATGAGCTTCGCCTTCGACGTGGTCGACACCGTCCGCAAGGAGGAGCCCGAGCTCTTCGACGACGCGCTGCGGCAGCAGGTCACGGACATGCTGAAGGAGGCCGTCGAGGCCGAGCTGCAGTTCGCGCGCGACCTGTGCGGCGAGGGCCTGCCCGGCATGAACACCGACTCGATGCGCGAGTACCTGCAGTGCGTCGCCGACCAGCGCCTGCAGCGCCTCGGCTTCGCGCCGGTCTACGGCTCGGAGAACCCCTTCTCCTTCATGGAGCTGCAGGGCGTGCAGGAGCTGACCAACTTCTTCGAGCGGCGGCCCTCCGCCTACCAGGTCGCGGTCGAGGGTTCGGTCTCCTTCGACGACGAGTTCTAGCCTCGGCGTCCGGCGCCCCCGGTGTGCCCGTCCCGTCCGATGTGACGGGGCGGGCACACGGGCGCGCTCAGCGCGGCCGGGCCCGCAGGACGAGCCGCTTGGGGTGCAGGGTGATGCCGACGCGGGTGCCGGTGTCGGTCTCCTCGACCCGCTCCAGACGCCACTTCGGGACCACCGTCCCCAGGATCAGGGTGAGTTCGGCCAGGCTGAAGTGGTCGCCGGGGCACTTTCGGTTGCCGACGCTGAACGGCATCATCGCGAAGTCCGGCACGTCGGACGCGCGTTCCGGATTCCAGCGGTCCGGGTCGAACTCCAGGTGCCGCTCGAAGGAACGCGGATCGCGCTGCATCGCGTAGACGCTGTAGACGATGTCCGCGTCGGCCGGAATCGAATAGCCGCCCAGCTCGGTTTCGGCCACGGACCGACGGGTGAATATCCAGGCGGCCGGCCGTATACGCATCGCCTCGGTGACGACATTGCGGGTGTGCGGCAGGTCTCCCAGATCGGCGAATGTGATCGCCCGATCCGGGGCCACGGAATTTACTTCTTCAACCAACCGCCTTTCCTGCTCGGGGTGTTCGGTGAGCAGATGGAACGTCCACGCCAGCGTCGACGCCACATTCTCCGCACCCGCCACGACGAGCGAAACCACGTTGTCGTGGATCTCCTGGTCGGCTATGGGCGCACCGGTTTCGTCCCTGGCCCGCAGCAATTCGGCGAGCAGGTCGTCGGGGCCGCCGGGGCCGGCCGCGCGGCGTTCCGCGACGATCTCGTCCACGAGCGCGTGCAGATCGGCGAGCGCCCGCTCGAACCGCCGGTTGGCCGGGGTCGGCACGCGGTAGAGCGGGCCGACCGAGAGCACCATCCGGCGGTAGAGCCCCTCGAAGACGGTGTGCAGCGAATCGGCGATGCGGTCCGCCTTCTCGCCGATCGAGTCGACCTCCAGGAGCGAGCGCGAGACGATGCGCACGGCGGTGCGGAACATCTCCGCGCTCACGTCGACCGTGGCGCCCGGCTGCCAGCGGGCCGCCGTGGCGCGCGCCTCCTCCTCCATCACCTCGGCGTAGCCGGCGATCCGCTCGGGCCGGAACGCGGGCTGCATCGTGCGCCGCTGGCGGCGGTGCACCTTGCCGTTGCTGGTCGCCACGCCCTTGCCGAGGAGCACCTCGAGGGTGTCCCAGAGCGGTCCGCCGACGATGTACTCGGGGCTCTTCAGAAGGGCGCCGACGAGTTCCGGGTCGCAGACCGCGTACGCCGTCCTCGGCCCCAGCCTGATCCGTACGAGATCCCCGTGGTCGCGCAGCGCGGCGAGGAAGCCGAGTGGGTCGCGCACCAGTTTCCAGGCGTGGCCGAGCAGCGGCACACCGCCCCGGACGAGGGGCGGGGTGCGCAGCGGGCCGGGGCCCGAGGTGGCCGGCGCGGGTATCGCGGATTCGACGCTCATTCTTCACCCACCAGTTCGTTTTCCGCCAGGACGTCTTCGGTCACGTACGGGGGCATGGACCTGTCGTCCCAGCTGTCCACCCGATAGCGACCGGATTCGTGATGGAACCAGTACACGGAAGAGAACCAGTTCCGCATATTGAAGACGCACGATTTCACCGCGTCCGAGAGAGCCCTTCCGCGTTCCGTTCCGTCCGCCAATTCATCGGCGAGCAGGAGGACTTCACGCTCGGCTTCCATGAATTCCCGGACGCACCCACTGACGCGTCTGTGGACTTCGCGCACCGCCTCTTCGAGCGTCATTCCCTCATGGTGGATGAGGCTGATACCGAGATTGTGCAGCTCGTCTCCCGCGAGCTCTTTCGGCAGGGAACACAGGTCGTTGTACCAGGCCGAGAAATCCTGGGTCGCCAGTGCCGCCCGCCGGTATGCGGGGTGTTTCCGCACGGCGCCCGGCAGTTCGCGCCGTGCGGTGGGTTCGAGGAGGTCGATCCACGCCCAGTGCGCGAACGTGAGGCGGCGCAGCTCGACGTACGCCTCGACCGTGGGCACCCTGCCGCAGGCCCGGTTCCTGAACTCCTGGTCGTACGCCTCGATCACCGGGTGGAAGTGCCGGGCGAACCTGGCGTTCCAGCTGGGGCCGAGGAAGGAGTACAGGCGCCGGACGCAGTCCGCGAACCCCGCGACCAACGGGTCCTTGTGGTGCAGGTACTGCCCGGGGTCGTTCAGGGTGGCGTGCAGGCCCCGGCACAGCCGCCGCCACTGTGCCGTCCTGCCGTGCACCGAGTCCCTGTCGTGCCGGTCGTCCCACGCGAAGAACCAGCTGCTGAGATCGGCTATCGCACTGAGCAACTCGTCGGGCGCGCCAATGTAGTAGCCGGCGACCAGATCGGTGTAGCAGAGGCTGTCCGCGTACCGTTCGACCTTGTCCGGTGGCATGAGGCGCATTTCGCGCAGCCACGTCCTGGACTTCTCCTGAAGCTTTGGCCAATACGGATGCAGACGGCGAGGGAAGGTGGCTTCGATCACCGGAACGGCCAGCGCCGGTGGGACGGTAACCACCGGTGTGCGTGGCTGTGTGTGTGCTGGTGTCGGTGAAGTGCTTCCGGAATATGCAGGCACGAACGTACCCCTTTCAGCCGCCTGAGGACACGCGCCCCTTCCGCCGTGCCGGGCGCGCGCCGTTGCGTATCCCCGCGCTTTCCATTCAGCACCACAACTGACCGTTCAGGGAACAGATTTGCGCCATTCACTACCCCCCAGTGCCGAGAACATCCCCGTACGTGACTGAATATGGATCACTGACAGCCTGTTTTGCTCGCACTGGCGAGCGGTTCATGCCAACGGCCCCTGGTCAGGGGCTAGTTCCCGACCAGGGGCCGCTCGTGTCACGCGGTGCCCACGCCTCTCAGGCGTCGCGCACGTCAGTCATTCGCCACCACGGGGTAGCGCGGAGTGCCCTCCGCCATCTGCCGCAGCGCGTCCTTGCGCTCCCGCTTGGAGAGGCGGTCGATGTACAGGTAGCCGTACAGGTGGTCCGTCTCGTGCTGCAGGCAGCGCGCGAAGTAGCCGGTGCCGCGCACCTTGACGGGGTTGCCCTTCTCGTCCTGCCCGGTCACCTCGGCGTAGTCCGGGCGGGCCAGCGGGGCGTACGCCGTCGGGACGGAGAGGCAGCCCTCGCCCGAGTCGTCGAGGCTGCGCCGGTCGGCGGGCAGCTCGGTCAGGACCGGGTTGCAGATCACACCGACGTGGCGCACGCCCTCGTCGTCCATGCAGTCGTAGACGAAGACCTTCAGGTCGACGCCGACCTGGTTGGCGGCCACGCCCACGCCCTGCGCGACGCGCTGTGTGGCGAACATGTCGTCGACCAGCTTCGCCAGCTCGTCGTCGAAGGCCGTGACGTCCTTGCACTCCTTGTGCAGCACCGGATTGCCGACGACCGTGATCGGCCGGGACGTGCCGCGCTCGCGGTAGGCCGTCTCACGCTCCTCACAGTCCTCGGTGTCGATGACGAAGCCCTCGTCGTCGACGGGGAGGACCCCGCCGCCGCCGATGGCCTGCTGCTCAGTGTCCTGCGCCATGTCCGCCGTACGCCTTCCGTGTAACCCTCAGGAGTTTGTGCCGGTACAGCCTACGGCGAAGTGTCAGCAGACCTCTTCGAGATCCCGCCAGTCACGGGAGTCCGGGCTGTCCGCCACCCAGCCGTCCAGGAGCCCGCGCACCAGGGCGGCGGGCGCCGCGAGACCGCACTCGCGCTCCGGCACCCAGAGGGCGCCCGGGCTGCGGTGGCCGAGCGGGCCCGGATGGCCGGGCTCACTGTGGTCGTGCGGGTCGAGGTGCTCCCCGTCGCCCTCGTCGCTCGGCATCCGGGACTCGGAGCACATCCGGCAGAGCAGCCGCACGGAGGACGACCAGTCCTCGGCGGCGAACCCGGCGTCGGCCGCGAGCCGCTCCAGGGCGTCCCTGTCCTCCTCGGTGGCCGCCTCCAGGAGCACGACCCAGGTCGGCACGGGTGAGGGCGCCCACAGCTCGATCTCGTCGAAGACCGGGTACGAGTGCCCGTCCGCCGTCGTCCGCTCGCCGTGCGGGACGCCGTCGTGCAGCACGACCTCGCCCCAGCGGCGCCCGGAGGAGGGCAGCGGAATGGACAGGACCTCCATGCGGGCCGGGTCGAGCCGGCGGCCCCAGACGACCTCGGCCTCGCCCTCCGGGGAGAGCCGCACGGCCGCGCTGCCGAGCTCCATGCCCGTCGGCTCGCCGGAGGCGGCCACACCGCCGGGCACCCGCAGGCCGTACGCCTGCCAGGCGCGGCGGGCCAGGGGCCAGTCCTGCAGGGCGGTCGCCGCGATGCCGACGTTCCACCAGTCGGGGGCGCCCGCGGACCGGTCCAGGAGCGCCACGGCACGCAGCCCCGCGGCCCGTGCCTGCTCCCAGTCGTGCCGGAACTTGTGCAGCAGGGCGAGGTTGAACCAGGACTCGGACAGCCAGGGTTCGAGATCCGCCGCGCGCGTGAGCAGTGCCCCCGCGTCCTCGTACCGGCCGTCGCCGATCAGCGTGAACGCGCGGTCGGTCGCCTGCCGCCATGAGGCGGAGGGCCGGTGCCGTCCCTTGCCGAAGATCCTCACGATTCCCGCCTGTTTCCGCCTGCCACGTTATCCGTAGGTCTCGTCTCGATCGGGCGCAGCCGCGGGTCGGTACCCCCGCGCACCCTCTTCTTCGCATCCAACCACGTACGGTCGGACGGCCGCTCATTACCCATGGGTTACCCAGCTGGACCCGAGGTAAGGCCCGCCGTTCTCCCACCACCGCTCTCACCCGGGACCCTAAGGGCCGCCCCGCCTGTCCCTGGACAGCACCCTGGCCAGCGACTCCACGACCTCCGGCTGGTAGTCGTGGCCGGTGGCGAGGCGCAGCCTCTCCAGGGCCTGGAGGGGCCCGTCGAGCGCCCCCGAGGGTCCTTCTCCCCGCGCCATCTCGTCGTACGCGTTCGCGGTCCGCACAATTCGCGCGGTGAGCGGCTGTTCGCGGTACGGATCGGCCTGGCGCTCCACGACGACGGCGACGGCGGCGTCCACCCCGGTCTGCCGTACGACGGCGCCGCCGAGCAGGGCTATTCGGCGCTGTTCCGCCGCGGGCAGCGCGGCGGTGGCGCCCGCGGGGACCGGGTCGACGAGGGAGAGCTGGCCGATGTCGTGCATCAGGGCGGCGTGCTCCAGGACGGTGAGGTCCGACGCCGAGAGTCCCAGGTCCCGGCCCACGGCCCGGCTCAGCCCCGCCACGCGGTGGGCGTGGCCCTGCGGGGTGTACCCGGCGATCTCGGTGGCCCTGGCCAGCGAGGCCATGGTCTGCCGGTAGGTCGCCCGCACGGCCGCGTACCGCCGGAAGGACAGCTGGGTGAGGAGCAGCGGCAGGCTGAAGACGGGCAGCGCCCACAGGCCCGCCACGGCCACCGAGAGCGCCATGACGGCGCCCGTCGCGCACACGGCGGAGCCGATGCCGAGCGTCGCCCGCAGCTCCTCGCGCAGCAGCGGTCCGAACGGCCACCTCGTGCGGGCGCGCGCGGTCACGGCGGCGAGGACGGCGTCGCAGAGCGCGGTGAGGACCAGCAGGGCGACGATGACGAGCGCGAAGTAGGGCCCGTGCCCGAACCAGCCCCCCAACTTGCCCGAGTTGTAGAGGGGTTGGAAGCAGGCGGCCGCGAAGCCGACGGTCAGCACCCGGCGCGCGATGTGGTCGGGCGTGCCCCCGCGGCCGAGCGCCACGTGCGGCACCGCGCCCACCAGGGCCGCCGCGACGACCACGGCGATCACCTGGAGCACCCCGTGGTGCGTGGCCCGCCCGGAGTTCTCGCCGAGCAGGGCGTACGCGAGTGCCCCGGCGGCGCCGAGCGGCGCGGACTCCCGGCCCTGCCCGCTCCCCCACCGGGCCAGCTCACCGAGCGCGATCAGCATCCCGAAGGCGAGCGCGATCCGGCCCTCGGTGATGCCGTACCAGAGGGTCCAGGCGAGGGCCGCGAGGGCCACGAGGGCGGCCAGGCAGACGACGGTCGGGGGCAGGCGCGCCGGGGCCTTCACCGGGCCGCCGAGCGGGAGACCGCGGGGGCGGCGTCGGCACCGGCGTCGGTACCGGCTCCCGCATGGGCATCGGCATCGGCATCGGCATCGGCATCGGCAGGCACGTTTCCGCCCTGGCCGGGCACGTCGGCCGTGACCTCGGGGTGCCAGCCGTGCCGCTCCAGGGCGCGCGCGAGGGCGCCGACCATCTCGGGGTCGAACTGCGCTCCGGCACACCGCGAGAGCTCCGCCACGGCCGTTTCGACGGGCCGGGCCCGCCGGTAGGACCGGGTGGAGGTCATGGCGTCGAAGGCGTCGGCCACCGCGACGACCCGCGCGCACTGGGGAATCTGCGGCCCGGTGAGCCCGTACGGGTACCCGCTGCCGTCGATGCGCTCGTGGTGGTGCAGGATCGCCGCCCGCGCCTCGCCGAGGAAGCCGATGCCGCGCACCATCTCGTGGCCGTACTCGGGGTGCAGCTCGATGACGCGCCGCTCGTCCGGGGTCAGCGGCCCGTCCTTCCTCAACAGCCGTGTGGGGACGCCGAGTTTGCCGACGTCGTGCAGGATTCCGGCGAACCGCAGGACCTCGACGCGCTCGTCGTCCATGCCCAGTTCGCGCGCGATCATCACGGAGGCGCGGCCGACCCGCTCGCTGTGCCCGCGGGTGTACCTGTCCTTGATGTCGACGGCCTGCACGAGGGCCCGGATCGTGGCCTGGTGGGCGGCCCGCTCGCGGTGGTACTGCGCGAAGACCCAGCAGGAGACGCCCATCGGGAGCAGCACGAGGAGGGCGGCGGGCGGGCCGTACGGGCTGGCCCAGAGCACGGCCATCATCAGCCCGGCGAGGCCGTGCACGGTGACGGGCGCGAGCGAGCGCAGGAAGAGGCCACGCCAGGCGGTGCGTGCGGGCAGGCGCTCGGCGGTCACGAGGATGCCGCCGTCCAGCACGGTGAGCACCCCGGAGAAGGCGAGCACGGCGGCTCCGGCGGGCGCGAGGACGTACGGGAAGTCGGGCGCGGCACCGGCCGCGGGGCCGCCCAGCGCGCCGTACACCCACGCCGCCGCCCAGGCCGCCAGGGCGAGTTGGGCGGCGCGCCAGAGGCGGCGCACCCGTCGGGGGGGCCGGTCGACGCGGGCGAGCAGGGCGCCCGGCACGGCCACGAGGGCCGCGGCGGACGGCGGCAGCAGGAACACCCCGGCGAGCAGTACGGGGAAGAACGTGCCGAGGCCGCGCGGGACGCGGCGCCCGACGAAGTGGCAGCGGGAGAGCTGCTCGCAGCCGGCGAAGAGCACGGCGAGCAGCAGGACGGCGGGCCACGAGGGGTGCGTGCCGGGCGCGGGCGCGGCACAGCAGCCGCCGGCCAGGGCGACGCACAGGATGTAGACGCGGGCCCGCGCCGGCACCGACCGCATGGAGCTCTCCTCCCCGTTCCCGGTCCGGAGACTAGAACGGCGCTCCCCCGGCCAGCACCCGGCCGCCGTTAATTAGCACGTTCGAGTGACGGGAGGGGGGGAGGGGAAAAGAAAGCAGAGCAGGTTCGCGGCGTCGCGATCCTGCTCTGTCTCCTTACGGGGTACGGGGGTTCAGGCCTCCGAGGCCGTCACGTCGGGCGTGACGTCGTGCGCCACGTCCTGGTCGGGCACGGCCTGTCCGGAGCGGATGAGGTCGATGCGTCCCATGACCTTGGCCCGCAGGTCGACGGGGACGTCGTCCGAGCCGCAGCAGCGCTTCACCAGCTTCTTGACCGCCTGCTCCAGGCCGTACTTCTCCAGGCACGGAGAGCACTCCTCGAAGTGCGTCTCGAACTTGTTGCAGTCGCTGTCCGGCATCTCGTGGTCCAGGAACTCGTAGAGATGGTCCAGGACCTCACTGCAGTCAGTCTCGTGCGGCTCTCCGCAGCTCATGAGCCCGAGCCTTTCGTTCCGTTCGACTCCCCGGCACCCGCCGGGACGAGCCCGCGCTCGCGGGCGTAGTCCTCCAGCATGCCGCGCAGTTGGCGACGGCCCCGGTGCAGTCGTGACATCACCGTACCGATGGGTGTCCCCATAATGTCCGCGATCTCCTTGTAGGCAAAGCCCTCTACATCGGCCAGATAGACGGCGATGCGGAATTCCTCGGGGATCGCCTGCAGCGCCCGCTTCACGTCCGAGTCGGGCAGGTGGTCGAGCGCCTGCGACTCGGCGGAGCGCAGACCGGTGGACATGTGCGACTCCGCACGCGCCAGCTGCCAGTCCTCGATCTCCTCGGCGGCGCTGCGCTGGGGCTCGCGCTGCTTCTTGCGGTACGAGTTGATGAAGGTGTTCGTGAGGATGCGGTAGAGCCACGCCTTGAGGTTGGTGCCCTCGCGGAACTGGTGGAACGACGCGTACGCCTTCGCGTAGGTCTCCTGCACCAGGTCCTCCGCGTCCGCCGGGTTGCGCGTCATGCGCAGCGCCGCCGAGTACATCTGGTCGAGGAACGTCAGGGCGTCCCGCTCGAAGCGGGCCGAGCGCTCCGCGGCCGTCTCGGACTTCTCGGCGTGCTCTCGGGGCTGCTCCGCCTGACCGTGCTCGGTCCCTGCGTCGGTCCCAGTGACCGGACCCACCTCCTCCAACGACGTGGTGGGGCCGAATGCAGCCCCACTCGAATCGGAGGATAGACGACGATCCGTACCGCGCGCCGCCCGAATAGTTGCGTTTTTGGGTGCGCTCAGCACCGTCCACTCCAGGTCAGAGGCGCTGGAGCGGTTCGGGCAGATGGTCGAACCCATGCGGCGGACTCCCTCTCGTACGAGCAGCTACCGACGGCGTTCACCGTCTGTCCGCCACAACAGAGGTCAGCCGCTCAGCATTCCCGTCCAACGCGTCACGGCGTCCGTGACGCGCTTCACTGCCTCGTCCTGACCGATGTCCGCGCTCTTGGGCACGGCGAAGCCGTGGTCCCCGTACGGGATCTCCACGAGCTCGTACGCCCCTTCGGGGAATTCGGCGGGCCTGCCGAAGAGGTCGTTGCCGCCCTGGACGACGAGGGTCGGCACGCCCGCGCCGAGCAGTTCGTCGGCGCGGGACTTCTCGGGCCTGCCCGGGGGGTGCAGCGGAAAGCTGAGGGCGAGAACGGCCGCGGCGCCCAGCTCGGTGGCGGTGCGGCAGGCGACGCGGGCGCCCGCGCTGCGGCCGCCGGAGATCACCGGGAGACCCTTCTTCTCCAGCAGCGGCCAGATGCCGCGCCACCCGACGTCGAGCGTCTTCGGCGCGGGGGCCACCTTCTTGCCCGCGACGCGCCAGGGCTGCTCGACGAGGGCGACGCTCACGCCGTGCGCGGGCAGGACGGCCGCGATGGCCTGCAGGTCACGGGCCTCGATGCCGCCGCCGGCGCCGTGACTGACGGCCAGCAGCAGGCGGGCGCTCTTGCGGGGGGCCGGGTGCCAGGTGATCCGGGCCGCACCCGCGTCGGTCTCGACGATCTCGCTCTTGGTCACGTGAGCAGGGTGTCAGAAGAGCGTGCCTTCTTCGGGACCGTCGAGTTCCTTCAGCAGCTCCGGGCCGTTGTTGCGGACGTTGCTGACGGCGGTGGACACCGGATAGGCCCGCATCAGGCCGTGCGGGGGCGGCTCCAGGAGGGTGCGCAGCTCCTCGACGTCCGTGCGGGACGGGTCGAGCCAGGCGTCCCAGCGGTCGGGCGTCAGCATCAGGGGCATGCGCGGGTGGATGTCCGCGAGCGCGCGGGGGCCCTCGTCGGGGGCGACCGCGAGGGGCGCGGTCTCCGCCTCAGTGGTGATCACCGTGCACGTCACCCACCAGGCCAGGGGGTGCTCGTCGGGCAGGGTCTTGTCCCGCCAGAACTCGTAGAGCCCCGCCATGGCGAAGACCGAGCCGTCGGCGGGCGTCACGAAGTAGGGCTGCTTGCGCGGCCGCTTCTTCTTGCCCTCGACCTCCAGCTGCCGCTCCTCGGGCGCGGTCACCCACTCGTAATAGCCGTCGGCGGGTATGACGCAGCGGCGGGAGGTGAAGGCGCGGCGGTAGGACGGCTTCTCGTGCACGGTCTCGGCGCGGGCGTTGATCATCCGCGCGCCGCCCTCGGGCGTCTTGGACCAGGAGGGGACGAGGCCCCACTTCAGTGTGCGGAGCTGGCGAACCGGACGCGGGTCGTCGGCGTCTTTCAGGGGACGGTCGAGGATCGCGTAGACCTCCTTCGTGGGCGCCACGTTGAAGTCGGGAGCCAGCGCCTCCTCGGGCTCCCACTTCTCGATCTCGAAGATCGGAGCGAGATCCTCGGGCCTACGACTGGATGCATACCGTCCGCACATACGTGCCAGACTGCCAGACCGCGCACGACCTGAGGGAGCAGTCCCAGTAATGGAAAGCACCGCCAACGCCAGCCTGACCGACCTCTGGGACCGGGTGTTCGGCACGCAGTCGGCGCCGGAGCAGTGGCTGGTCATAGCCGCCGGTGTCGTCGCCCTGGCCGTCGTCGTCCCGCACAACGTCTGGCGCCTCGCCCGCAACGCCATCACCATCGCCCACGAGGGCGGCCACGGCCTGGTCGCCCTGCTCACCGGGCGCCGCCTCGACGGCATCCGGCTGCACTCCGACACCTCGGGTCTGACGGTCTCGCGCGGCAAGCCCTCCGGGCTCGGCATGATCCTCACCGCGGCCGCGGGGTACACCGCGCCGCCGCTGCTGGGCCTCGGCGGGGCGGCGCTGCTCGCCGCCGGGCACATCACGGCGTTCCTGTGGATCGCGACCGCGCTGCTCGTCGTGATGCTGGTGATGATCCGCAACGCGTACGGCGCCCTGACGGTGATCCTCACCGGCGGCACCTTCCTGATCGTCTCCTGGCTGGCCGACACCGACGTGCAGGCGGCGTTCGCGTACGCGGTGGTGTGGTTCCTGCTCCTGGGGGGCGTACGTCCCGCCTTCGAGCTGCAGTCCAAGCGCAGGCGCGGCGGAGCGGGCGACTCGGACGCGGACCAGCTCTCCCGGCTGACCCACGTCCCCGCGGGACTCTGGCTCTTCCTCTTCCACGCGGTTTCGCTCTGCTCCCTGATGGGCGGGGCCCGGTGGCTGCTCGACGTCTGAGCGGGGCTCCGGCCAGCCACTAAAGTGAGGGCATGACCGAAACTCCGGCGCACACCGCCCTCTGGCCCGCCCCGCACGCAAGCGGAGCCGTCACCGCGACGGTCCACGTCCCCGGTTCGAAATCGGTCACCAACCGTGCGCTGGTCCTGGCCTCCCTGGCCGCGGAGCCCGGCTGGCTGCGCCGCCCGCTGCGCTCCCGCGACACCCTGCTGATGGCGGGCGCCCTGCGCGCCATGGGCGTCGGCATCGAGGAGACCGTGTCGTCGAGCTCCGCCGTCGCCGGGGGCTCGGACGCATCCGGCGAGGCCTGGCGCGTGATCCCCTCGCGGCTGCAGGGCCCCGCCACGGTCGACGTCGGCAACGCCGGTACGGTCATGCGCTTCCTGCCCCCGGTGGCCGCCCTCGCCGACGGCCCGATCCGCTTCGACGGCGACCCCCGCTCGTACGAGCGCCCCCTGCACGGGGTCATCGACGCCCTGCGCGTGCTCGGCGCCCGCATCGACGACACGGACGGCAGCCGCGGCGCGCTGCCCCTGACCGTGCACGGCGGCGGCGCCCTGGAGGGCGGCCGGGTCGAGATCGACGCCTCGTCCTCCTCGCAGTTCGTGAGCGCCCTGTTGCTCTCGGGCCCCCGCTTCAACCAGGGCGTGGAGGTGCGGCACGTGGGCGGCGCGCTGCCGTCCATGCCGCACATCCGGATGACGGTCGACATGCTCCGCGCCGTCGGCGCGCAGGTGGACACCCCGGAGGCGGGCGGCGAGCCGAACGTGTGGCGGGTCGCCCCCGGCGCCCTGCTCGGCCGCGACCTGACCATCGAGCCCGACCTGTCGAACGCCCAGCCGTTCCTCGCCGCGGCCCTGGTCACGGGCGGTACGGTCACGATCCCCGACTGGCCCGACCGCACCACCCAGCCCGGCGACGCGCTGCGCCAGATCTTCACCGAGATGGGCGGCTCCTGCGAACTGACCGAGCAGGGCCTGGTGTTCACCGGCTCCGGATCGGTGCACGGCCTGGACGTCGACCTGAGCGAGGTCGGCGAGCTCACCCCCGGCATCGCGGCGGTCGCGGCCCTCGCGGACTCCCCCTCGACGCTGCGCGGCGTCGCCCACCTGCGCCTGCACGAGACGGACCGCCTGGCCGCGCTCACCAAGGAGATCAACGAACTGGGCGGTGACGTCACCGAGACCGCCGACGGCCTGCACATCCGGCCGCGCCCGCTGCACGGCGGCGTCTTCCACACCTACGACGACCACCGCATGGCGACCGCGGGCGCGATCATCGGCCTCGCGGTGGACGGTGTACAGATCGAGAACGTCGGGACGACGGCGAAGACGCTCCCCGACTTCCCCGACCTGTGGACCGGGATGCTCGGGAACTGACGGGCGGATCGAGAGCCATGCGCCGTTACGGCAAGAACCCCGACGAGGACGACATCCGCGTCCGCCCCAACCGCAAGGGCAACCGCCCCCGCACCCACATCAGGCCCAAGCACGAGGACGCCGCCGAGGGCATGGTCCTGACCGTCGACCGGGGCCGCCTGACCGTCCTGGTCGACGACCGGATCGTGCTGGCCATGAAGGCCCGCGAGCTGGGCCGCAAGGCCGCCGTGGTCGGTGACAGGGTCGCGGTCGTCGGCGACCTGTCGGGCAAGAAGGACACGCTCGCCCGGATCGTGCGGATCGCGGAGCGCACCTCCGTCCTGCGGCGCACGGCGGACGACGACGACCCCTACGAGCGGGTGGTCGTCGCCAACGCCGACCAGCTCGCCATCGTCACGGCCCTCGCCGATCCCGAGCCGCGTCCGCGGCTGATCGACCGGTGCGTCGTGGCGGCGTACGACGGCGGTCTGGAGCCGGTGCTCGTGCTGACCAAGTCGGACCTGGCCTCCGCCGACAAGATCCTGGAGACGTACTCCACCCTCGACATCCCCTACGTGGTCACCAGCCGCGAGGAGTTCACCGACGGCGCGGAGCTCGCGCGCGTCCACGAACTGCTGGCGGGCAAGGTCACGGCCTTCGTGGGGCACTCGGGGGTCGGCAAGACGACGCTCGTCAACGCGCTCGTACCCGAGGAGCGGCGGCGCACGACCGGGCACGTCAACGCGGTCACGGGCCGCGGCAGGCACACCACCACGTCCGCCCTCGCGCTCCCCCTGGAGGGCTCGGAGGGCTGGGTGATCGACACGCCGGGCGTGCGG
This sequence comes from Streptomyces sp. NPDC036815, assembly GCF_055609205.1. NCBI lineage: Bacteria > Bacillati > Actinomycetota > Actinomycetes > Kitasatosporales > Streptomycetaceae > Streptomyces > Streptomyces sp. NPDC036815. The sequence continues at coordinate 241,211 of NZ_JBVJPW010000007.1, forward strand.
TCGTTCGGGCTCCACCACGTCGACCCGTCCCGCGTCATCCTCGCCTTCCCCGACCTGGAGCCGGGCACCGCGGACTGCCCGCGCGGCTGCAGCCACGACGAGAAGGACTGCGCCCTGGACGCCTGGGTCACGGCGGGCCACGCCGATCCGGCGCGCCTCTATTCGCTGCGCCGTCTGCTCGCCACCCGGGAGCGGCACGACGGCGACTGACCTCCCCGTTGTTTGCGCCGCGACGGCAAAGGTAAATGCATAATCGCACCAAGCCGGATTCAAGCCAGACGAAGCGGCCGCGGATCGTGGACGAGTACGGGAGGCAAGGACATGGCGTGGCTGCTGGTCATCGTCGCGGGGATCCTCGAGACCGGCTTCGCGGTCTGCCTGAAGCTGTCGCACGGGTTCACCCGGCTGTGGCCCACGATCGCGTTCGCCTGTTTCGCCCTCGGCAGCTTCGGTCTGCTGACCCTCGCCCTGCGGAAGCTGGACGTGGGTCCGGCGTACGCGGTCTGGACGGGGATCGGCGCCGCGGGCACCGCGATCTACGGGATGATCTTCCTCGACGACCTGGTCTCCACGCTGAAGATCGTCTCGATCTCCTTCGTCATCATCGGCGTGATCGGTCTGCAGCTCTCCGGCTCGACGCACTGAGCAGGTCCTAGCGCACGCCCACCCAGCGCCCGATGGCCCCGCGGACCAGTTCCGCGGGGTCGTCGTCGTTCCCGGCGGGCGCCACGACGTAGGACAGGGCGAGGCGGACGGCGCTCTCGCAGGCGAGGGCGAGCTCGGGGTCCCTGGTCCGGCCCCGGCCGCCGAGCGCGAGGACCGCCCGGTCCCTGACGAGCGCGAGCAGCTCCGCGGCGGAGGGCACTCCCGCGTCCGCGCGGCGCTGCGCGGGCACCGGCGAGGTGGACCCGCCGACCCGGCTCGGCGCGGGCAGCCGCTCGCCCCAGCAGCCGGTGAGCGCGGCCCGCACCAGCGTGTTGGCGCGGGCGGCGCCCACGGTCCACGCGGCCACGGCGGCGAGCCGGTCGGCGGGCTCGCGCTCCTGCGCGAGGGCCCGTTCGACGCCGTGCAGATAGCCGTCGGTCTCACGGCGGAGCAGGGCGCGGGCGAGGCCCTCCTTGCTGCCGAACTCGTTGTAGAGGGTCTGCCGGGAGACCCCGGCGCTCGCCGCCACGTCGACCATGCGGACGCCGGGCCACGGCCGCCGCGCGAGCGCCGTGTACGCCGCGTCAAGTAAGGATTCCCGTGCTGCAGGCATCGTCGCCTCCCCGGGCCCGAAACGGCTCCCGTGCCAGAGTTGACGCGCTCGGCAGCACTGTCAATAGGTCCGGCGACGGCAGGGCCGAGCCCCCGCGACCCGGCGCTGTGGATCGTGCCGAACGAGATCGATACTGTTCACCCATGCCCGACTACCACGATGATCTGCGTCTCGCCCACGTCCTCGCGGACACCGCCGACGCCGCGACCATGGACCGGTTCAAGGCCCTCGACCTGAAGGTCGAGACCAAGCCGGACATGACGCCGGTGAGCGAGGCCGACAAGGCCGCCGAGGAGCTGATCCGTGGCAACCTCCAGCGGGCCAGGCCGCGCGACGCGATCCTCGGTGAGGAGTACGGCGTCGAGGGCACGGGACCGCGCCGCTGGGTGATCGACCCGATCGACGGCACCAAGAACTACGTGCGCGGCGTGCCGGTCTGGGCCACCCTGATCTCGCTGATGGAGGCGGGCGAGGGCGGCTACCAGCCGGTGGTCGGCGTGGTGTCGGCGCCCGCGCTCGGGCGCCGCTGGTGGGCGGCGAAGGGCGGCGGCGCCTACACGGGGCGCTCGCTCAGCTCGGCGACCCGGCTGCAGGTCTCCAAGGTCTCGCGGCTCTCGGACGCCTCCCTGGCGTACTCCTCGCTCACCGGCTGGGAGGAGCAGGGCCGCCTCGACGGCTTCCTCGACCTGACGCGGGCGGTCTGGCGCACCCGTGGCTACGGCGACTTCTGGCCGTACATGATGGTCGCCGAGGGCTCGGTCGACCTCTGCGCGGAGCCGGAGCTCTCGCTCTGGGACATGGCGGCGACCGCGATCGTGGTGACGGAGGCGGGCGGCACCTTCACCGGTCTCGACGGCAGGCCGGGACCGCACAGCGGCAACGCGGCGGCCTCGAACGGCGTGCTCCACGACGAGCTGCTCGGCTACCTCAACCAGCGTTACTGAGCCCGCACCCCGTATCACCCGGGTCGCGATCCACACCGGCGCGCGGGCCAGGACCGCACACGCCCCGAACTGACCGCACGCGCCCCCTTGCTGCCCTCCGGCAGGGCTGCGACTCTATGAGTCCCCCCACTTGTGAACTTGTGAATCCCTTCTCCAAGCCGGTAGCGGAGGCAATCCTTCGCCCTCCGGGAGACCGCGGATTCACCAAGGAGGTGGCTCACGCCCATGCTCGTCCGCGACGCCATGAGCTCGATGGTCCTCACCATCGGCCCCGCCCACACCCTCCGTCAGGCCGCCCGGCTGATGTCGGCGCGCCGCGTCGGCGCCGCAGTGGTCCTCGACCCCGACACCTACGGACTCGGCATCCTGACCGAACGCGACATCCTCGTCTCCCTCGGCCTCGGCCAGGACCCGGACCAGGAGACCGCCGGCACGCACACCACGACGGACGTCGTCTTCGCCTGCCCCTCGTGGACCCTGGAGGACGCCGCGGACGCCATGTCGCACGGCGGCTTCCGGCACCTGATCGTCATGGACGGGAACGAACCGACCGGGATCGTCTCGGTCCGCGACATCATCCGCTGCTGGGCGCCGGTGCGGCGCGCGGCGGCCACCGTGGCGGGCTGACACACGGCGGCGGGCCGGTCCCCGAGGGGATCCGGCCCGTCGCTCATCCACGGCAAGTGGCACAGGTCAGCCGCGCAGGGCCTGGACCGCGGCCTCCAGCCGCTTGCCGAAGTCACCGTCGGCCTGACGGAAGTTGTCGATCGCGCGCTCGGCTATGTCCTCGCGCGAGACCTTGGCGATGAAGCCCGACAGGTTCTCCACCAGGCGGTCCTTCTCGTCCTCGGACATCAGGCGGTAGAGGTTGCCCGCCTGCACGAAGTCGTTGTCCTCGGCGTGGACGGCCGGCGCGTGGTTGCCGGTGCCGCCCGTGACCGGGATCGGCTGCCACAGCGGCCGCCCCGTCTGGGCCGGGCCGCCGAAGCTGTTCGGCTCGTAGTTCTTCGCGCCCTTGTGGCGGCCGTCGTACAGGAAGCCGTCACGCGAGTGAGTGCGCGCCTCGGTGGCGTGCGGACGGTTCACCGGCAGGTGGTCGGCGTTGATGCCGACGCGGTAGCGGTGGGCGTCGCCGTACGCGAAGAGGCGGCCCTGGAGCATCTTGTCGGGGGACGGGCCGATGCCCGGCACGAAGTGGGCGGGCGAGAAGATGGCCTGCTCCACCTCGGCGAAGATGTTCTCCGGGTTGCGGTTGAGCTCCAGCTTGCCGATCTCGATCGGCGGGTAGTCCGCGTGCGGCCACACCTTGGTGAGGTCGAACGGGTTGAAGCGGTAGTTCGCCGCGTCCGCCGCCGGCATGATCTGCACCTGCACGGACCAGGACGGGAAGTCGCCGCGCTCGATGGCCTCGCGCAGGTCGCGCTGGTGGGAGTCGGGGTCCTCACCGGCGAGCTTGTTGGCCTCGTCCTGGGTGAGGTTCTTGATGCCCTGGTCGGTCTTGAAGTGGTACTTGACCCAGAAGACCTCACCGGCCTCATTGTTCCACTGGAAGGTGTGCGAGCCGAAGCCGTCCATGTGGCGGTACGAGGCGGGGATGCCGCGGTCACCGAAGAGCCAGGTCACCTGGTGGGTGCTCTCCGGGCTGAGGCCCCAGAAGTCCCAGACGTTGTCCGCCTCCTGCGAGCCCGTGTAGGGGTCCCGCTTCTGGGTGTGGATGAAGTCGGGGAACTTGATGGCGTCCCGGATGAAGAAGACCGGGGTGTTGTTGCCGACGAGGTCGTAGTTGCCCTCTTCGGTGTAGAACTTCAGCGCCCAGCCGCGCGGGTCGCGCACCGCGTCGGCCGCACCGAGGTTGCCCGCCACGGTGGAGAAGCGCAGGAACGTCTCGGTCTCCTTGCCGACCTCGGAGAGGAACTTCGCACGCGTCCACTGCGAGACGTCGCGGGTCAGCGTGAACGTGCCGTACGCACCGGCGCCGCGGGCGTGCACGATCCGCTCCGGGATCCGCTCGCGGTTGAAGTGGGCGAGCTTCTCGAGCAGCGCCTGGTCCTGCACCAGGACCGGACCGTCGACGCCCGCGGTCTCGCTGTTCTGGTTGTCGGCGACCGGCGCCCCGGCCTCCGTGGTGAGCGGTCCCTGCGTCACGTGCGCCTCCTGCGTCATTCCTGCAAGTCCTGTCCCTTGGTGTTTTCCGTACTCGATCCTACGATGGACTTTGTCTAAGTCAAGCGACGATCCAAAGTCGCATCCGTTCGGGACTGAGGTCCCCCGCCTGTTAGGCTGGCTCACATGAGTGACCTGTTGGAACGACTGCGCGGACGCGGCTGGCGCATGACAGCGCAGCGGCGCGTCGTGGCCGAGGTCCTCGACGGGGACCACGTCCACCTCACCGCGGACGAGGTGCACGCCCGCGCCACGGACAAGCTGCCCGAGATCTCCCGGGCGACCGTCTACAACACCCTGGGCGAGCTGGTGACCCTCGGCGAGATCCTCGAAGTCTCGACGGACCGCCGTGCCAAGCGGTACGACCCGAACGCGCACCGCCCCCACCAGCACCTGGTCTGCGCGCGCTGCGGCGCCATCCGCGACGTGCACCCCACGGGCAACCCCCTGAGCGCCCTCCCCGACTCGGAGCGCTTCGGCTTCACGATCGAGGACGTCGAGGTCACGTACCGCGGCGTCTGCCCGAACTGCGCGGCCGCGTAAGCACTCTCCCGTACGTCACGAAGGGGTCCGGCACCGTTCTCGGTGCCGGACCCCTTCGGCATGCCCCCGGCACCGGTGGATCTCGGCCACGGCGCACCCCTTCCAAGATCTGACGCACCGTCATATTCTCTGCGGCGCCCGCCGTCCGCCTGCCCTCCGCAAGGAGAAGCCGTGGAAGCTCCGCACCCGCCGCACCCGCCGCACCCGCCGCACCCCAAACTCCGCGCCCGCGCGGTCACCAGAACCTTCGGCCGCGCCGCCGGGGCGGTGCACGCCCTCGGCCCCGTCGACCTGGACATCGCCCCCGGCGAGTTCACCTGCGTCGTCGGCCCCTCGGGCTGCGGCAAGTCGACCCTGCTCCGCATCGCCGCCGGCCTGCTGCGGCCCAGCTCGGGCGAGCTGGGCATCCGCACCGCCGCCCGCCGCCCCATCGCGATGATCTTCCAGGACTACGGCATCTACGACTGGAAGACCGTGCGGGCCAATGTGCGTTTCGGCCTGGACGTCCAGAAGGTCCCCCGCCGCGAGGCGAACGCCCGCGCCACGGACTGGCTGACCCGCATGGGCCTCGCCGACTTCGCCGACGCCTACCCCGCCGCCCTCTCCGGCGGCATGCGCCAGCGCGTCGCCATAGCCCGCGCCCTGGCCGTGGAGCCCGAGATCCTCCTCATGGACGAGCCGTTCGCCGCGCTCGACGCCCAGCTCCGCACGCTCCTCCAGGACGAGCTCCTCGCCCTCACCCAGACCACCCGCACCACGACCCTCTTCATCACCCACAGCCTCGAAGAGGCGATCGTCCTCGGCGACCGCGTCCTGGTGATGTCGGCCCGGCCCGGCCGCGTCATCGCGCAGCGCCACCCGCCGTTCCCGCGCCCCCGCAGCGGCGAGGTCCGCGCGGCGCCCGAATTCACCGCGCTGAAGAGCGAGTTGTGGGAGCTGCTGCGCGCCGAGGTCGGCACGGTGGCGGCCGCATGACCACCGCCACCGGCAAGAGCCCCGCCCCGCGGGAAGAGGTGCTGGTCAGAAGGCCCGGCCCGCAAGAGCTCCACCCCGTCCGCACGCATCGCCGCCGCCGCGCCCTGGAGCTGTCGCTCGCCGCGGGCGTCCCCGTCGTCCTCGTCCTGCTGTGGCAGCTCGCCGCCGTCAGCGGCTGGATCGACGACCGCGTCTACCCCGCGCCGCAGACCATCCTGGAGGACGGCTGGCAGCGCGCGGCGGACGGCGATCTGTGGCCGGACGTGTGGGCCACGCTCAAGCGCGTGCTCGCCGGGTACGCGATCGGCACGGTCGCCGGGTACGCGCTCGGCCTCCTGATGGGCTCGCTCTCCGTCGTGCGCGCCGCCCTCGAACCCACCCTCGACGCGCTGTACGTGGTCCCGAAACTGGCGCTCCTGCCCGTCTTCCTGAACATGTTCGGCCTCGGCGAGGGCCCGCAGATCGCCCTCGTCGCCGCCACGGTCTTCTTCTTCGTCTGGATATCGACGATGGCGGCGGTCCTCGCCGTACCCTCCGGCCACCGCGACGCGGGCCAGGTCTTCGGTACCTCGCCCTGGCAGATGTTCCGCCACGTCCTGCTGCCCGCCTCGCTGCCCGCCGTCCTGGTCGGCGCGCGGATCGCCGCGGGCGTCGCGGTCCTCGTCATCGTCGCCTCGGAGCAGATCGCGGCGGCGGACGGTCTGGGCCACCTCATCTTCGACTCGCGCGCCCTCTTCCAGAACGACGTGATGTTCGTCGGCATCGTCTGTGTCGCCGTGCTCGGCGTCGTCTTCTCCGAACTGGTGCGGATCGCGGGCCGGTTGCTCACCCCCTGGGCGCCGCGCGACCGCGGCCGAAGCCAGTCATGACCTCCACCGACGTACGTACGAAGACAGCATCCGGAGGCGCCATGCGCACCCGCTCCACCGCACTCGCCCTGCTCGCCGCGGGCTCGCTGCTCGCCACCGCGGGCTGCGCGAAGGAGGACGACGAAGCCCCGTCCACCCCCGCGAAGCCCCGCACCGTCACCGCCGTCCCCGGCTGCGGCAAGGGCAGTTGGACCGACCCCGCCGACCTGTCACCCGACCGCGCTCCGGCCCGCTGCGCGCCCCGCACCCCCGCCCCCGACCCGCTCCCCGAGGAGCGCAGCCTGACGATAGCGACCGGCACCCTGAGCGCCGAGTACGTCGCCCCGCTCCACATGGCCCTGGAAAAGGGAGAGTTCAAGAAGGAGGGCCTGAACGTCGACCTGAAGGTGCTGCCCACCCCCGACGCGCTCCCCCTCCTCGCCAAGGGCGACGTCGACGCCCAGTGGGCGGCCCCGGAGGCCGCCGTGATGAACGGCATCACCAGCGGCTTCGACATCAAGTGGACGGCCGGCAACTTCTCCCCCGACCCCCGGTCCAAGAGCGGCCTGTGGGTGCGGCTCAAGAATCACGAGAGCGCCGCCCACGTCCCCATGGCGGGCCGCAAGCTCGGCACGATGATCGGCAAGGGGTCCGTCATCGCGTACCCCATGAACCAGGCCCTGAAGAAGCACGGCGGCGGCCTCGACAAGATCCGGTTCCAGCAGCTGGGTTCGGCCGACGTCCTCACCGCGCTGCAGAACGGCGGCACCGACTCGGCGTGGCTCCTCGACCCGGTCTGGCGCGAGGTCGACGGCGACAAGAAGTACGCGTTCCTCGGCGGCCAGCCCCCGGCCGAGCCCCTGGGCGGCCTCCTCTTCGGCCCGAACCTGCTGAAGAAGGACCCCGACGCGGGCGTCGCGCTGCTGCGCGCGTACATCCGCACGGTCAACACGTACTTCGCCGCCGACTACAAGGCCGACAAGCCCTTCGCGAGGGAGCTCGCCAGGCTGCTCAAGACGGATGAGGAGGTGCTGCTCTCCACCCCGTCCCTGCGCATGGACTGGGAGATCCGTGCGGGCACGACGGACCGCTTGCAGGACGCGTACCGCGCGGCGGGGGTCTCGGAGGGCGCCGGGGTCCCGGAGAGCAAGGCGGTGGACCGCACGCTGTACGAGGAGGCGGTCGGGCACACATGAGGTCGGGCACACATGAATCGAGGGCCGGAAGCCAATCGGCTTCCGGCCCTCGACCGTCAGTAGCGGGGACAGGATTTGAACCTGCGACCTCTGGGTTATGAGCCCAGCGAGCTACCGAGCTGCTCCACCCCGCGTCGGTGAATACAACTCTACGTCAGGGCTACGACCAGCGCAAATCTGTTCCAGTGAGGCCCCGGGACGGGGCGGACGCGGTGCGCCCGCCCCTACGCGGAGAGCTCTTGCCGCAGAGCCTCGCGCAGCCGCCCGGCCCGCTCGGACACCTCTGCGGGCCCGAGATCGACCGCCCGCGAGGCCCACCGCTGCCCCTGCGCCAGCTGCCCGCGCCGGGCGTAGAGCAGGGCGAGCCGCAGCGCCGCACGCCCGTGCCCCGCGTCGGCGGCCCGCGTCCACCACAGCGCCGCCTCCGGCTCGCTGCCCTCGCGGGCGAGGAGCAGCCCGAGGTTGAACGCGCCGTTGCGGCTGCCCGCCTCCGCGGCCTTGCGGTACCACCGCGCGGCCTCGACGACGTCGCCCCGGCCCGAGGCCAGCATGCCGACCCGGACCTGGGCCCGCCGGTGGCCCTGCTCGGCGGCCCGCTCGTACCACTCCTCGCACTCGCTCTTCTCCGCCGCGGGCTCGCCGAGCGCGGGCGGGGCCGCGGCCGGACGCCGCGCGTCGAGCAGCATCCCGAGCCGGTACGCCGCCTCGGCGCTGCCGCCTCCCGCCGCGCACCGCAGATACCGCTCGGCCTCCCGGTCGTCGCCCGCGCGCAGCCGCGCGGTGCCGACCTGGAGCGCGGCGTCGGTGTGCCCGGCCGCGGCCGCGCGCTCGTACCAGCGCAGGGCACCCGCCTCGTCGTCCCTGCTCGCGTACAGGATCCCGAGGTTGAACGCGGCGTCGACGCTGCCGGCCTCCGCGGCCTTGGAGAACCACGGCTCGGCCCCGGCGGCGTCGCCGCCCTGGAGCAGCAGCACGGCGAGCGCGTTGGCCGCCTCGCGGTGCCCGGCGTACGCCGCGCGGCGGTACCACTGGTCGGCCTGCGCGGTGCGGTCCTGCTCGGCGCAGAGCAGCCCGAGGTTGTACGCGCCGTTCACGTCGCCCGCGTCCATGGCGGCGCGGTACCAGCGCTCGGCGGTCTGCGTCTCGCCCCGCTCCGCGTGCAGCGCGCCCAGGGCGTTCGCGGCGTTGCCGTCGCCGTCCTGGGCGGCCTTGAGCCACCAGACGGCGGCGCTCTCCTCGTCGCCCGCGTCCCGCAGCAGGAACCCGAGCGCGCAGGCCGCCCTCGACTCCCCGTCCTTCGCGGAGTTGAGGTACCAGCGGCCCGCCTCCTTCAGCTCGCCGCGCCGCTCCAGGATCGCGCCGAGGTGCAGCGCGGCCCTGCGGTGCCCGCGGGCGGCCGCCTGGCGGTACCACTGCTCGGCCTCGTCGGCAGGCCCCTTGGTCTCGTCGTCGCCGTGCTCCGCGCGCGAGGGGTGCTCGCCGCGCTCCGTGGTGGCCCGCCGGTCGAGCGCGCGGGCCAGACGGTACGCGGCCTCGCGGTGGCCGCGCTCGGCGGCGACGCGCAGCCAGCGCTCGGCGCCGACGTCACCGCGGTGCTCCAGGAGATCGGCGAGCGCGTACGCCCCGAGGGTGTGGCCGTCCTCGGCGGACTGGCGCAGCCAGTACTCGGCGGCGGGCTCGTCACCGCGCTCGCGGTGGTGGCGCCCGAGCGCGTGCGCGGCCGCCGCGGAACCGGCGACGGCGGCGACCCGCCACCAGCCGGCCGCCTCGTCGGCGTACCCGCGCTGGTGGAGGAGGACACCGAGGTTGTTGGCCGCCGCCCGGTCGCCCGCGGCGGTCGCGGCGCGCAGCAGGGATTCGGCCCCGTCGAGATCACCGCGGCGCAGCAGAAGGCTTCCGAGAACGCTCATCGCGTCCACGTCGCCGGCCTCGGCGGCCAGCCGATGGCGCATCTCCTCGGCGGCCGCCCCGGGATCCTCCCGGTCGGCCGGCTGCACAAACCGCCCTGTCTCCAACAGAGTTGCCTTGTCCCCCATAACGTCCATCGTCGCACCACCTGCAACCTGGGTACACCTGGTATACCGCAGCCAGTGAGGTCACTTCAGCGTTTTGTCGACATGCCCACAGAGAGATAAGTCAAACACAGATCCCCCAACTCTCCCCCGACCTCGCACCGTTCGCATGTCTTGGCATAGGACACCCGCACACGACCGCCACCGGCCGCCGCACGTGCCCCGGCACACACGACGAAGGCCCGGATCCGTAAGGATCCGGGCCTTCACCTTGCAGTAGCGGGGACAGGATTTGAACCTGCGACCTCTGGGTTATGAGCCCAGCGAGCTACCGAGCTGCTCCACCCCGCGCCGTTGTGTTCAAACCGTACCACGGCGCGAGGGGGCAGCCTGACCAGCCACTAGCCGGTCTTGTCGGCCTCGGGGTCGTCCTTCTTGTCCCCGCCCTTGTCACTGCTCTTGTCGGCGCCCTTGTCGGCCTTCTTGTCGCCGCTCCCTGCGCTCTTGTCGTTGGCCTTCGCCGATGCCTCCTCGGCGCGCTCCAGGGCCTCCTGCAGCTGGTCCTGGGCCTCGCCGTACGCCTTCCAGTCGCCCTTCTTCATGGCGGCCTGGCCCTCCTCGAACGCCTTCTGGGCGTCGTCGAGCGCGGCCTGGACCGTCGGATCGCTCGTCCTGGGCGGCTTGGTCGGCTCGTCCCGGCCCTCACCCGGTGGCTTGGTGGCGCCCTCGGCGCTGAAGACCTCGTTGAGCCCCTCGCCGAGCGTGTCCGCGAAGGCGGTCTCCGTGCCGTACGAGACGGCGACCTTCTTCAAGAGGGGATACGCCGACTTGCGTCCCTGTACGTAGACGGGTTCGACGTACAGGAAGCCGTCGTCCAGTGGCACGGTCAGCAGATTGCCGTAGAGGACGTCGGAGTCGGCGCCCTTCATATCTCGCACGAAGTTGCCGACTTGCGTCATGGAGTTCAGCTTGTTCTGGACCTGTTCGGGTCCGTCGACGTCGCCCTGGACTCTGAGCAGCTGCATCCTGCCGTAGTTCTTGCTTCTGGCGTCGGCGTCGACCGTCATGAAGGCCCGTAGGTTGGGCCGCTCGCTCGGTGTGAACGTCGTCGTCAGAGAGAACTGCTGCTGTGTCTGACCGGGCGACTTCAGGGACAGGTAGTACGGCGGGACCGCACTGTCGTCCTTCTTCGTCGGGTCGTTCGGCACCTGCCAGGCGTCACTCGCGTTGTAGAACTGGCCGGGGTCCGTGACGTGGTACTTCGTCAGCAGTTCGCGCTGGACCTTGAACATGTCCTGCGGATAGCGCAGGTGGTCCATCAGCTTCGGCGGGATCTCGCTCTTGTCCTTGACGGTGCCCGGGAACGCCTTCTTCCAGGTCTTCAGGACCGGGTCCTTGTCGTCCCAGGTGTAGAGCTTGACGTCACCGGTGTACGCGTCGACGGTCGCCTTCACCGAGTTCCGGATGTAGTTGACCTGGTTCTGCTGGGCGATCACGGTGCGCTGGCTGTCGGCCTGCGACAGGGAGTCGGCCGTGGTGTCGCCGAGCGTCGTCCGCGAGGCGTAAGGATAGCCGTTGCTGGTCGTGTACGCGTCGACGACCCACTGGATGCGGCCGTCGACCACCGTCGGATAGACGTCGCCGTCGATGGTCAGCCAGGGGGCCACCGCCTCGACGCGCTCCTTGGGCGTGCGGTTGTAGAGGATCCGGGAGCCCTCGCCGATGGCTCCGGAGTAGAGGATCTGCGGCTCTCCGAACGACACCGCGTAGGCCGCGCGGTTGATCGGGTTGGAGAGGTTGACGCCGCTGTCGCCCTTGTAGCTGTACGTCTTCTGACCGCCGCCGTTCTCCTCGTAGTCGAGCTCCTTCTGGGGCCCGCCGACGATCGAGTACTGGCTGGTCTTCTCGCCGTAGTAGATCCGCTGCTCGTACTCGCCGAGGTCACCGTTGGTGGGCAGGCCGGACTCGGTGAACGCCGGGGCGCCCTTGGAGCCCTTCTTGGTCTCCGTGCCCTTGGCGGCGACCATGCCGTAGCCGTGGGTGTAGGCGAAGTGGTCGTTGATCCAGTTCCGCTTGTCGAGCTTGTTCACGTTCAGCTCGCGCAGGCCGACGATGGTGTCCTGGCCGTTGTAGCGGTCCACGTCCAGCGTCTTCGGGAACTGGTAGTAGCTGCGCTCCTGCTCCAGCTGCTGGAAGGTGGGCGAGACGATGTTCGGGTCGTTCAGCCGGTAGTTGGCCGCCGTGTCCGCGTTCTCGCGCTTCTTCTTCGAGTCCTCCTCGACCTTGCCCGCGCCCCTGTACTCCTGGGGCTTCACGCCGTTGATGCCGTACGCGTTGCGCGTGGCCTCGATGTTCTTCTCGATGTACGGCGCTTCCTTGGCCTGCTCGTTCGGCTGGACCTGGAACTTCTGGACGATCGCGGGGTAGAGCCCGCCGATGAGGATCGCCGAGAGCACCATCAGGCCGAAGCCGATGACGGGCAGCTGCCAGGTGCGCCGCCAGAGCGTCGCGAAGAAGAGGATGGCGCAGATGACGGCGATGCAGAACAGGATCGTCTTCGCCGGCAGGTACGCGTTCGCGTCGACGTACCGCAGGCCGGTCCAGTTGCCCGTCGCCTTGAAGTCACTGGACTTCACCGCGAGGCCGTACCGGTCGAGCCAGTACGCGATGGCCTTGAGCGACACGAAGACGCCGAGGAGCACCGAGAGGTGCCCCGTGGCCGCCGCGGTCGCGCGCGCGCCCGGGCTGGTGATCCGCAGGCCGCCGTACAGGTAGTGCGTCAGGGCGGCGGCGACCAGCGAGAGCACCGTCGCCGCGAAGCCGAAGCCGAGCAGGAAGCGGTACCAGGGCAGGTCGAACGCGAAGAACGCCACGTCCATGTGGAACTGCGGGTCCTTCTGACCGAAGGGCACGCCGTTGACCCACAGGAGCCAGGTGCGCCACTGTCCCGCGGCGGACGCTCCCGCGATCAGCCCCACCAGAGCGGTGACCCCGATGAGGAGCCACTTCTTGTAGGGGGCGATTCCCATCCGGTAACGGTCGAGGCTCTGCTGCTCCATCGACATGGCGCTCAGCGGCGGGCGCAGCCGGTGCGCCAGCCAGATGTTCACGCCGACTGCGGCCGCCATCAGGAGGCCGAAGACGAAGAACAGGCCGATCTTGGTCCACAGGGTCGTCGTGAAGACCGATGAGTAGTGGACCGAGCGGTACCAGAGCCAGTCCGTCCAGAACCCCGCGAACATGACGAAGGCCATGGCCAGGACGGCCAGTACCCCCAGTGTCATGAGCAGGGTGCGGACGCGCCGGGAGGGTCGGCCCACTCTGATCCGTGGCCCCGTCGGGCCTCCGCCGCGGTCCGGCATCTGGAAAGCCAAGGTGCGCACCTCGAAGTTCGCTGTTGATGAGCTGTTGGTCCGTCAGGCCCCCGAGATCGCGGACCCACACCTATGCAACTTACTCACGCTTTACTCGGTTCCCGTTTCTCGGGACTAACGAGGCAGGATTGTGACCATGTCCAACACTCCCATGGCAGCGAGCCCCCTCACGCGGGCAGTGCTCGAGATCGACGAGTACGTCTCCGGCCTCGGCTGGGACCGGCCCGCCCGCCTCTTCGCGCTGGTCGACACGGCGCGTCTGCGTACCCAAGAACCCGGCCTCGCCTCCCAGCTCGGCCTCGACGACGGCGTGGAACACGCCGGTTACACGCCCATCGAGCAGGAGGAGATTTCCGCCGACAAGCCGCTGGACGAGTTCCTCGGCACCATCGCCTGGCCCGACGCGGTGACGGGCTGCGCCCTCACGGTGGAGCGCCTGATGCTGCCGCCGTCCGCCGAGACGTCCGTCCCGGAGGGCCTCAGCGAGGCGCAGCTCGCGAAGTGGGTGGCCGAGCACCCGGACCGCCAGGAGGTCCGCATGACCGTGGCGGTGCTCCGTGACGGGGCGCGCGAGTCCGCGCTGCGGCTGCGCGAGAAGGACTCCGCGACGGAGGTCCTCACCGGTTCGGACCTGGTGCCGGGCCTCGCGGAGGCACTCGCGGCGACGTTCGCGTAGGGGAAGGTCCTAGGTGCTGTACGCGGGTGGTCCGCCGCCCGCGTACAGCTGTCCGTCCCGCGGGGTCAGCTCGCCGCGCACTGCGGCAGGCCTGCGGTGTCCCCCTTGCGGATCTTCTTCAGGGACTTCACCGCGTCGTCGATGGTGTTCACCTTCACGAGCTTGAGCCCGTCGGGGACGTCCTTCGCGGCGGCCGCGCAGTTGGCCTTCGGCGTCAGGAAGTACTCGGCGCCCTTGTCGCGCGCGCCGACGGTCTTCATCTCGATGCCGCCGATCGGGCCGACCTTGCCGTTGTCCTCGATGGTGCCGGTGCCGGCCACGAACTTGCCGCCGGTGAGGTCGTCCGGGGTCAGCTTGTCGACGATGCCGAGGGCGAACATCAGGCCGGCGCTGGGGCCGCCCACGTCGGCCAGCTTGATGTCGATCGTGAACGGGAACGTGTGGTCGGTGCCCGCCTGGATGCCGACGACCGCGCGGTCGGCGTCCCCCTCGGCCGGCTCCGTCGTGATCTTGATGTCGTCCGTGCCGGTCGCTTCCTTGCCCGCCTTCTCGGCGGCGGCCGCCTCCTTGACCGGGACGATCGAGAAGGTCACGGGCTCGCCGGGCTTGTGCTTGGTGACGAGCTTGGCGACGTCCGTCATCTCCTTGACGGGCTTGCCGTCGACCTTCTTGATGACGTCACCCGCGTGCAGCTTGCCCTCCGCCGGGTCGCCCTTGAAGACGGTGGAGACGATGACCTGGGACTTCACCGGGATGTCCAGCTGCCGCAGCGCCGCGACCTTGGCGCTCTCCTGGGAGAGGCTGAACTCCTCGGCGTTCTCCTGGGAGGACTGCTGCTCGGTCTTGCCGTCCGGGTAGAGCGTGTCGTGCGGCACCACGATGTTGTCGTGCGCCAGCCAGCCGTAGACGGCCTCCGCGAGATTCATGTTGTAGTCGGCGCTCGTGACCCGGACCGTCGTCATGTTGAGATTGCCGGTCGTGGGATAGGTCTTCCGCCCGGAGATCTGCAGAACCGGTTCGCCGTCGTGGTCCCCGAGGGTGTTCACCGTGGGACCGGGAGACATCTCCGAGTACGGCACTTTGATGAGCACTCCGGCGCAGAGCAGCGCGATCAGCATGAGGGTGGAGGCGAGCATCGTCGCGGTGCGGCGTGGCATGGAACGACAGTACGGGACCTGCCTGTGGGAGCACCCCTGGGGCCGGTCCGTACGGGGCCTCCCGGCCGGGCTGAGCAGGGCCCTAGGTCCCCGTGGCGGACTTCTCCATGACCACGTGGTGCTTCTCGGTCCGGTGGGGCTCGTTCGCGTCGAGCGCGCTCTCGCGGAGCTCGGCCTCTTCGGGCTCGGCGGCCTCTTCGGGCTCGTCGGACCGCACGCTCCGGCGGGGCCGTTCCGCCCCGCGCGACTTCTCCATCGCCTCGCGGAACGCGGCGTAGCCGTTGAGCTCGGTGGCGTCACCCGTCCGGCCGGACTTGCGGTTACGGGCGGCCCAGCTGCCCCACAGACCCGCACCGACGGCCGCCAGGAGCGGAATCAGCAACCAGGCAAGTGATGCCATGTCGACCTCCCGACCCCATGATCCACCACAACTGACTGATCAGCAGATTAACCATCTGCATGGTCAACGCTCACGGCAGGGGTCGGGTTACGCAACCGGAGCCACACGGGTCAATCGCACCTCAGCCGATGTACCCCGCGTCGGAGCGCGCTCCCCCGCGCTCCCGCACCCGTCTCAACAGGCGCCCACCCACTCCTCCTTGCCGTCGGAGAAGCGCTGGTGCTTCCAGATCGGCACCTCGTGCTTGAGGTCGTCGATCAGCTTGCGGCAGGCGTCGAAGGCCTCCGCGCGGTGCGGGCAGGAGACCGCCACGACCACCGCGAGATCGCCGACGGCGAGGTCACCGACGCGGTGCACGGCCGCCAGGGCGCGCACCGGATACGCGGCGACGACCTTCTCGGCCACCCGGCGCATCTCCGCCTCCGCGCTGGGGTGGGTCGAGTACCCCAGCTGGTCGACGTCCGCACCGCCGTCGTGATTGCGCACGGTCCCCACGAAAAGTGCCGTGCCGCCCGCCGCGTCGTCGCCGACGGCCCGGAAGACCTCGTCCAGCGAGAGCGGGGTGTCACGGATCGCGAGGAGGCGGATCGGGTCCTGGGCGGCCTGCTCGCCGGGGTGGTCCATCGTGGTGCGTGCCATGCGGCCATGGTGCCTGACGGCACGGGCCGCGCGGAATAGACCTTTCCCCCGGCACGCGCGCGTGTCGCCTTGGAGCTCCCTACAGGGAGCCGCCCGCACGGGCCCTCTCCAGGACGTCCACGGCCCGCGCGTCCGCCCGGCGGACGGCAGACGGCGGGCCCGCGACCCTCAGATCCTGCGCCGCGCCTTCCGCGCCCTGCGCACCACCGCGGCGGCGCCGAGGAGTGCGACCGTCGCGCCCGCCGCGCCCGCGGCCGTGGCGTCCTTGCGGCCGAGGCGCCGGCCGGCCACGGTGCGCCGTCCGGAGACCTCTTCGAGCAGCTCCGAGAGGACCTCCTCGTTGGTCCACTGCGGCCGCCACCCGGCGTCGTGCAGCCTGCTCACGCTGACCACCCAGGGGTACATCGTGTACGCGAGGTCGCCGGCCGGGGACGGCGTCAGGCCGATCCTGTGCAGCCGGGCGGCGGCGCCGAGGGCGACCGTCGAGGGCAGCTCCATGCGCCGGATCCCGCTGAGCTCCTCGACCTCCTCCTGCTCCAGCCAGCCGTCGCAGCCGACGGCGAGCTCGCCGTCGACCTTCTCGAGGACCGCGTACTCCAGAGCGCTGCACAGGTCCTCGATGTGGCAGAACTGCCAGGCGGGGCGTGAGCCCGCCACGACCAGGAGGCGGGGCGACTCGAAATAGCGGGTGAGGGCCGTGTCCGTGCCGCCGACGAGGGTCGCGGGCCGGACGACGGTGACGTTGAGGCCGGGGTGCGCGCGGGGCGCCCGGCGGGCGAGGCGCTCGACCTCCAGGAGGTCGCCGACGCCGGTGGCCTCGGCGGTGGCGCGCAGTTCGGCGTCTTCGGAGAGGGGCAGTTCGTTGTCGGACAGCGCTCCGTAGACCATCGCCGACGTGCACAGGACGACCCGGTGCACGCCCGCGGCGGCGGCGGCCGTCAGGACGGTCTGGGTGCCGCGCACGTTGTAGGCGGTGCGGGCCGCCCCGTCCGTCTCCAGGTCGAGGTCGAGCGCCAGGTGCACCACGACGTCCGCGCCGCGCAGCTTCTCGGCGATGGCCGGATCCCGCACGTCCAGAATGTGCCACTGCGCCTGCGAGCAGTCACCGCGGCGCTCGTCGATGGCGATGACCTGCTTGATCTCCTCCGAGGCCGCGAGGCGCTCGGTCAGCAGCGCGCCCACCCCGGAGGCCGCGCCGGTCACGGCGACGACGGGCCCTCGGACGGGCGCCGGGGTTGACGGGTTTCGCGCTGCGCGAACCTGTGGATCTGGGGAACTCACCGGGCGTCTCCAGCGGTTGTCTTCAGTACGTACGCGAATGACGCGTACGTACCAGGTGGCATCCATCCTGCCGCAGGCCATGAGTCGGCGAAGCACCGAGGCCCGATCCCGTCACGGTGTCTACGCTGGGTGGTGTTGTAGGGCAGCCGCCGCCGGCACATTACCGGCGGCCTGACGAGCCGAGGAATCCCGTGAGTGACACCCCATTCGGATTCGGCCTTCCGCCGGAGGAGCCGGAAGACGGCGACGAGGGCAAGAAGAAGGAATCCCCTGGAGAGGGCCAGAGCGGGGGACAAGGCGCAGGTGGCCCCGCGAACCCGTTCGGTTTCGGGGGGTTCCCGGGCGCGGGCGGTCCCGGCGGCGGTGACAATCCGTTCGCCGCGATGTTCGGTTCGATGAACCCGAACGACCTGGGGGCCGCGTTCCAGCAGCTCGGCCAGATGCTCTCGTACGAGGGCGGCCCGGTGAACTGGGACATGGCCAAGGACATCGCCCGCCAGACCGTGTCCCAGGGCACGGCGGACGGCACGAAGGACGCCAGCGTCGGCCCCGCCGAGCGCTCCGCCGTCGAGGAGGCCGTGCGCCTGGCCGACCTGTGGCTGGACGACGCGACGTCGCTGCCGTCCGGGTCCGGCACGGCGGTGGCGTGGAGCCGCGCCGAGTGGGTCGAGGCGACCCTGCCGGTCTGGAAGGAGCTCGTCGACCCCGTCGCCGAGCGCGTCGGCCTTGCCATGGGCGACGTGCTGCCCGAGGAGATGCAGGCCATGGCGGGCCCGCTGATCGGCATGATGCGCTCCATGGGCGGCGCCATGTTCGGCCAGCAGATCGGCCAGGCCGTGGGCGTGCTCGCGGGCGAGGTCGTCGGCTCCACCGACATCGGCCTGCCGCTCGGCCCGTCCGGCAAGGCGGCGCTGCTCCCGGTGAACATCGAGGCCTTCGGCAAGGACCTGGGCGTCGACAAGGACGAGGTGCGGCTCTACCTGGCGCTGCGCGAGGCCGCCCACCAGCGCCTCTTCGCCCACGTCCCGTGGCTGCGCTCGCACCTGTTCGGAGCGGTCGAGGGGTACGCGCGCGGGATCAAGGTCGACACCGCCAAGCTGGAGGACGTGGTCGGCCAGCTCGACCCGCAGAACCCCGAGCAGCTGCAGGAAGCGCTTCAGCAGGGCATGTTCCAGCCGGAGGACACCCCGGCCCAGAAGGCCGCTCTGGCCCGTCTGGAGACGGCTCTCGCGCTCGTCGAGGGCTGGGTGGACGCGGTGGTCCACGCCGCCGCCAAGCCGCGCCTGTCGTCCGCTGACGCCCTCCGGGAGACGCTGCGCCGCCGCCGCGCCACGGGAGGGCCCGCCGAGCAGACGTTCGCGACCCTGATCGGTCTCGAGCTGCGCCCGCGCCGTCTGCGGGACGCCTCGCGCCTGTGGGCCTCCCTCACGGACGCGCGCGGCGTGGACGGCCGGGACGACCTGTGGGAGCACCCGGACATGCTGCCGACCGCCTCCGACCTGGACGACCCGGACGGTTTCGTCCACCGCGAGCAGCTGGACTTCTCCGAGCTGGACAAGATGCTCGGCGAGGCGGCCGGGTCCGGCCCCGCCAAGCCGGACCTCTCGAAGGACAAGGGCGAGGAGTCCGACGAGGACAAGGGCGAAGACGGCAAGTGAGTCTGTACGACGACGCGGTCCTCGTGCTCAAGGGCTACGAGGACCAGCCCGAACTGCGCCAGGCCTACCTGGACCACCTGGCCGAGCACGGCGACGACGGCATGTGGAAGGCCTGCACGGCGGGCCATGTGACCGCGAGCGCCCTGGTCGTCGACCCTTCGCGCGGGCGGGTGCTGCTCACCCTGCACAAGAAGCTGCGGATGTGGCTCCAGATGGGCGGCCACTGCGAGCCGGGCGACGCGACGCTGGCCGCGGCGGCGCTGCGCGAGGCCACGGAGGAGTCCGGCGTGCCCGGCCTGACGCTGCTCGCGGGCGGCCCCGTCCGCCTGGACCGGCACCCGATCCCGGGCCCGTGCACGCAGCACCTGGACGTGCAGTACGCCGCGCTCGCCCCGGCCGACGCGGTCGAGGCGATCAGCGACGAGTCCCTCGACCTGCGCTGGTTCGCGTATGACGAGGTGGCGGGGGTGGCAGACGAGTCGGTGGTGCGCCTCGTGAAGGCGACGAGGGCGCGCCTTTAGCGGGGGCGCCCCTGAAAGGGGCGCGGGGAACTGCGCGACCAGCCACAGCCGGCCCGCAGTTCCCCGCGACCTGTCCGCTGCTTCACCGAAGCGGAGCGCTCAGCTCCAGACGTTGCCCTGGTTCGCCCCCCGGGCGCCCTGCTGGCCCATCCCGAACTGCGCCTGGGCACCCTGTCCGATGACCGCGTTCTGGGGCGGCAGCATCTCGCTGGGCTGGACGAGCGCGTAACCCTGGCCCATGAAGCTGAGCTCCCAGCCCTCGCCGGTGTTGCCGCGGCGCCGCCACACGCCCGAGGAGTGGGTCTGGGCCTGCATCTGGACGCGCAGGCCGTTGGACCAGGCGACGATCGCGTCGGCGTCGGCGTTGACGTACCGGTCGGGCGTGACCTGCAGCATCAGCGGCTGGCCCGACGTCATCAGGGCGACCTTGCCGCGTCCGGTGATGTTGAGCTGGTACTTGCCGGACCCTGAGATCCCGTACTGGCTGTCCACGGCGATGACCTGGTGGGTCAGCGACGAGTCCATGGCGAGGACATAGCTGCTGTCCACGGTCAGGCCGTCCTGGTCCACGTCCACCACGTGGATGTACTGGGCGAGGTTGGCGAGGTAGACCGTCCCCTGGCCGTGGCAGCGCATCAGGTCCAGGCCCTCACCGGTGTGCGCGCGGGCGCGCTGGTTGCCCCGGCTCTGGTACTCGGCGTCGAACTCCATCAGCCCCTGGTAGGCGACCATGGCCCCCTTGCGGGCCAGGACGTCGTCGTGGCCTTCCAGGGCGACCCGCAGCATCTGCGGGTTCTGGACGGAGTAGCGCTCCTGCGTCTGCTGTTCGGCGTGCGCGAAAAGTGGACTCTGCATGGTGTGTTGCTCCCCCTCAGCCCCGTGCTCGGAGACGGTCGGTGCTGTCCTCGCTGGGCTGTACGACGACGATGCCCTCTCCTGAGAAGCCCATCTGGTAGGCCTCGCCGCTGCCGCGCCCGATGAGGGAGCCGGCCTTGAAACTGCGCTTGCCCTTCACCTTCAGGTTCGGGGACCAGGCGATCAGGGCGTCCGGGTCGACGTACGTCTCGTCCTCGCCGCGGCCGCAGTCGACCACGATCGGGGTTCCGCGGGAGGTCAGCGCGACCCAGCCCTGACCGGAGATCTTGATGTTCCACAGGCCCTGGCCCGCGAACTTGGCCATGCCCTTGACCCGCTCGACGCCCCACTGGAGGGACGCGTCGAAGGCGAGCAGGTTGGTGCCGTTCACCGAGAGGGAGTCGCCCGCCAGATTGATGACGACGACGTCCGCTCCGTAGTCGGCCAGATAGAGGAGGCCGTCTCCGGAGCACTTCATCAGGGGCGCGCCCTCGCCGGTCATCCACTCGCGCGCGACCTGACGGACGGCGGGCGGATTCGGCTCGTACTGCACGAACCCTTCGTAGGCGACCATCGAGCCCACGCGCGCGAAGAGGTCGTTGCCGGTCTGCATGGCCACCTTGACCATGTGGTGGCCGTGGTTCTCCATGCGGGTGGCGACGGGTGCGGGAGCGAAGCCCGCGAGTTGCTGATTCATGACGGGCTCCCTCAGACCTCGTACGGCTGGACGACGATGAAATTGCCGGGCGCGCCACGGAACTGGAGGTTCACGCTCTCCCCCGTGGAACCCGCGTAGGCGTTGCTGCGCAGCCGTACCTGGCTGGAGACGATCGCCTGCGCGGCGGCCGACCAGGCGACGACGGCGTGGCAGTCGGCGAACGTCGTCGGCGTGACGGGCAGCACGACGGGTACGCCGTGGGTCTTCACGATGATCGTGCCGGTGCCCTGGAACTGCATGACGAACAGGGCGCCGCCTGGAATCCCGTGCCCCTCGATCCTGCGCACCTCGTGCTGGAGGCTCTCGTCGAAGGCGAGGACGTTCTCCGCGGAGACGCAGATCGCGTCACCCTGGAGCTCGATGGGGTGCAGGTGGGTGCCCTCTTCGGCGAGGAAGACCTGGCCGCGGCCGGAACAGCGCATCAGCTGCATCTCCTGGCCGGTGGAGTTGCCGACGATGCGCCCGGCGAAGCCCGCGCCCTTGTAGCTGAACTCGACCTTGCCCTGGTAGAGCACCATGCTGCCCTGACGGGCCAGGATCGGCTGGTCAGCGACGCCCAGGTCGACACGGACCAGCTTCTCGTTCTGCTGGGTCCAGCGCTGGCCGGTGGGGGCCTCGCGGTACTTCTGCAGGGCGGCGGCCACACCGGCGCCCTGCGGAGCCGCGCCCTGTGGGGCGGCGGGCTGGGGGGCGGCGGCCTGGCCCGGGAACTGGCCGCCCGGAGGCTGCTGCCCGTAGCCGGGAGGCATGGGGGCGCCGGGCTGCTGGCCGTACCCGGGGGGCATCGGGGCCTGCGGCTGCTGGCCGTAGCCCGGCGGCAGGGGCGCGGTCTGGCCGGGGGCCTGCTGGCCGGGGACCTGGCCGAACTGCGGCTGCTGCGGGGGCTGCTGGCCCGGCTGGCCGTACGGCGAAGGGGGCGGCGGAGGCGGCACGGGGCCGCCCGGCGGCTGGTTCAACGGGGCGACGACGGTCTGCGCGGCGTGCACCGACGGGTTCGCGGGCGCGGGCGGCGGGGGCGGAGTGGCGCCCTGGGGCGGCGCGAAGTGCTGCGCGGGGGCGGGCGCCTGGGGCGGCGCGGCGGCCGCCGGGGCACCGAACGCGGGCGGCGCCGCGGCCTGCGCGGGCGGCGCGAAGGAGGGAGCGGCGCCCTGCGGCTGCTGCGGAGCGGCGGGCTCCTCCTCGGCGACCTCGCCGCCGAAGTTCTTCAGGAGCGCGTCGAGTCCGCCGTCGAAGCCCTGGCCGATCGCGGCGAACCGCCAGACGTCCTTCAGGTAGAAGTCGCCCAGCATGACGGCGCGCTCCGTGGAGAACTCCGAGCCGTTGAAGGCGTAGCGCGCGACTTCCTCGCCGCCCGCGACGATGCGGATGTACCCGGAGGCGACCTGCGACATCTGCCCGGCGCCGTCGACCGTCGCCGTGAACGACAGCCGCTGTATCTGCTGCGGGATGCGGTCGAGCGTGACGCGGAAGGACTCGCTGTCACCCGCCTGCGCGCCGAGGAGCTGGATCGACTCCTCGGGCGACTTCGGCTGGTTGAAGAAGATGAAATAACGGTCGTCCGAGAGCCGTTCGCTCGCGTCCAGGCCGAAGCAGCTGATGTCGAAGGTCAGCCCGGGGGCGGAGATCTGTACGCCGACGTACAGGTCCGTGCCCGGAGTGAGATCACTGATCTTGGCCTTGTGGCCGCGTTGGAATTCCCTGGCCATACGTAACGACCGTCCCCCATCCCGAATGTGAATACGTCGCGTCAGGCTAACCGCAAAGTCTGACGGCGAGCGAAGCCGGTACAGACCCGCTACACAACCCTCGGGATCCGGCGAACGTGCACTCCGCGCGGTCGCGGACGTTCACTCCTCGCGGGCGGCGGGAAGGTGCGGCAGCCGGCTCGCCGCGACCACTCCTTCGAGGTACCCCCTGGCCCGCTCGGTGCGGGGGTAGGCCTCGAGGAGGCGCCAGAAGCGGGGGCCGTGACCGGGGACGAGGAGGTGGGCGAGCTCGTGGACGAGGACGTAGTCCACGACGTATTCGGGCATGCCCTGCAGCCGGTGCGAAAGGCGGATGCTGCCCTCTGCCGGCGTGCAGGAGCCCCACCGGGTGTTCTGGTTCGTGACCCAGCGCACCGAGGCCGGTCTGGGGCGGCCTCCGAAGTACTGCTCCGAGAGCTGCCCGGCACGCTCGGCGAGCTCCGCGTCGCCGAGGAGCCGCTTGCTCTCCTGGGCGGCGAGCTTGTCGAGCATGACGTTGACCCAGCGCTGCTCCTCCGCCTCGGACATCCGGGCGGGGATGAGGACGACCGTGCGGTCGCCCTCCCGGTACGCGGAGACCGTTCTGCGACGGCGCGCGCTCCGTCTGACCTCGACCGCGCTGGCCGCCGCGCCGGACGGCGCCGGGCTGGTCGTGCTGCGCTGTGGAGTTCCGGCGCGACGCGCTGAGGTCTCCCCAGCGACGCGAGAGGACGGGTCGGCGGGCACGCCCCGACGTTACCCGCTGGGCATGGGGGAAGTCCCGCCTCCGGGACGGTTCGGCGCCGTTCCGCACCCCGTGCGTTTGATTAGTACGACGAACACCCCCCGCCTGTGGACAACGCGACGCAAGCGTCCGGCGAGGCGGGCATTCTGGCATTCGATCGACGCGGCGGACGGGACCGCGCCGACCGGCCGACGGGGGACGACCATGCGTCTGATGCATCCGATCGTGAAGCCGGCGCTCCGGCGTGGCTGGCGGGACCTGAGCACCGTGCAGTTCGGGGTGGCGCCCGCGCACGCCTTGGTGCTCGGCCCGATGGACACGGCGACGAGCAGCTTCCTGACCCTCCTTGACGGCACCCGGGGGCTGCCGCTGCTGCGCGAGGAGGCCCGGCGGATGGGGCTGCCCGACGGGCACGTGGACCGACTCCTGGGAGAGCTCTCGCGCGCCGGACTCCTCGACGACTCGACGGGCGGCGGAGCGGCGGCCGACTCCCTGCGCGAGCGGGACGAGGTCATGGACCGGCTGCGGGCCGACGTGGCGTCGCTGTCGCTCCTGTCGCCCGAGCCGGGCGGTGCGATCGCGAAGATGGCGGCGCGTCGGACCATGCGGGTACGGGTCCAGGGCGCCGGTCGGGTGGGCGCCGTCGTGGCCTCGGTGCTCGCGGCCGCCGGGGTCGGCCGGGTCGATGTGCTGGACGGCGGACATGTGCGGCCGTGGGACGTCGCACCGGGCGGCCTGCCCGCGGAGTCCGTCGGGGAGCGCAGGGACACCACGGTGCGCCGGGTGGTGCGGCAGTCGGCGCCCGGCCGTCCGGTCCGCCGCCCCCGGCAGGAGGCTGAGCCGGAGGGGACGGCGGGACTGTCCCTCGTGGTCATCGCCCCGAGGGACGGTCTGGATGCGTATGCTCCCGCGCCCGCCGCGGCCGAGGAACTCCTCGCCTCGGGCACGCCCCACCTGTACGCCGGAGTGATCGAGGGCACGGGGGTGGTGGGCCCGCTGGTCCTGCCGGGGGCGACCGCGTGCGCCGAGTGTCTCTTCCGGCAGCGCGCGGACCGCGACCCCACCTGGCCCCGGATGCTGGCCCAGTGGCGCTCGGGGCACGCCCGGCAGGTGCCCGCGTGTGACGTGGCCCTGTCGACGTCGGTCGCCGGGCTCGCGGCGGGGCACGCCCTCGCCTTTCTGGACGGGGAGTCATCGGCCTGCGCGGGCGCGCGCTGGAAGGCAGCCGTGCCCGGATTCGAGTGGCGCTCGAGCCCGATTTGGGCCCATCCATCATGCTCTTGTGGGGCGGGGATGTCCGTTAGGGGGGATCGGCCCACCGCCGGTTCGGAGCCGCACGCAACAATGGCCGGGTAACCGCCTGAGAGGGCGCGGCTGTCTGGGACTTGGAGGGGCGCATGTCTGATCTTCCCCGGAAGGCGGTCACCCGTACCGCCAAACTGGCCGCGCTGCCACTCGGCTTCGCGGGGCGCGCTACCTGGGGGCTCGGCAAGCGGATCGGAGGCAGGTCCGCGGAGATCGTCGCGCGTGAGCTGCAGCAGCGCACGGCCGAGCAGCTCTTCAAGGTCCTCGGCGAGCTGAAGGGCGGCGCCATGAAGTTCGGGCAGGCGCTGTCCGTCTTCGAGTCCGCGCTGCCCGAGGAGATCGCGGGGCCGTACCGCGCCGCGCTGACGAAGCTGCAGGAAGCGGCGCCTCCGATGCCGACCAGCACCGTGCACTCCGTCCTCGCGGAGCGTCTGGGCACGGACTGGCGCGAGTACTTCCTGGAGTTCGAGGACAAGCCGGCGGCCGCCGCGTCCATCGGCCAGGTGCACCGGGCCGTCTGGACGGACGGCCGTGAGGTCGCCGTCAAGGTGCAGTACCCGGGAGCGGGCGAGGCGCTGCTGTCCGACCTCAACCAGCTCGGACGCTTCGCCCGGCTCCTGGGGCCGCTGATTCCCGGGATGGACATCAAGCCCCTCATCGCGGAACTGCGGGACCGCGTGTCGGAGGAGCTCGACTACGCCTTGGAGGCCGCGGCCCAGCAGGCGCACGCCGAGGAGTTCACGGACGACCCCCAGGTGGTGGTGCCCCAGGTGGTGCACCAGAGCGACCAGGTCCTGGTCACCGAGTGGATGGACGGGACGCCCCTGTCGAAGGTGATCTCGGAGGGTACGCAGGAACAGCGCGACCGGGCGGGACAGCTCCTTGCCCACTTCCTCTTCTCGGGACCGGCCCGCACCGGACTGCTGCACGCCGACCCGCACCCGGGCAACTTCCGTCTGCTCCCCGACGAGAAGGACGGCTACCGCCTCGGGGTCCTCGACTTCGGCACGGTGGACCGGCTGCCCGACGGGCTGCCCCCGACCATCGGCACGTCCCTGCGGATGACGCTGGCGGGCGAGGCCGACGCGGTCTACGACATGTTGTGCGAGGAGGGCTTCGTCAAGGAGTCCGTGGATCTCGAGCCGCAGGCGGTGCTCGACTACCTGCTGCCGATCATCGAGCCCATGGCCGTCGACGAGTTCACCTTCACCCGTGCCTGGATGCGCAAGCACGCGGCGCGGCTGGCCGATGTCCGCTCCCCCGCCTACCAGTTGGGCCGGTATCTGAACCTGCCCCCGGCGTATCTGCTGATCCACCGCGTGACGGTGAGCACGATCGGGGTGCTGTGCCAGCTGGGCGCGACGGTACGGATGCGGGACGAGCTGGAGGAGTGGCTGCCCGGTTTCGTGGAGGAGACCGAGGAGCTCACGGAGTCCGAGGAGCTCACGGAGTCCGAGGAGCTCACGGAGTCGGAGGAACTGGTCGAGGCTCGGGAGGGTGGCGCGGCGGCGGAGGCCTGAGCCGCGGAGAGGCTCACCACCAGGCGGAGTCGAGGCGCCCTTCGATGGCTCTGATGTTCTCCCGTGCGCAGGCGTCGCAGAAGTAGCGGCGGGCGCCGTTCTCCACGGAGCAGGTCCAGGTCGGTGGCGTGCCCTCGGCGACCGCGCCGCAGCGGCAGCACACGAGATTCCCGGTCTCCTGGGGCTGGGGGTTCTGCTGGTCCACCCGGCGACCATAGCGCCGCACCGGGAAGATCGGGGAGCACAACGCACCACGGGGGGCGGTCCGTTCGGACCGCCCCCCGTGGCATCTGTCAGGGTGCCGAGCCGCGTCGGCGGCGCTTTCGGCGTGACAGCTTCTGTGTGGCTCCTACTGCATGACCGCGATGGCGAGCGCGCGCCGGGCACGCAGCGAGGCGCGCTCCGCGCGGCGCTGCATGCGGCGGGCCGCCATCAGGCGCTCGGCCGGGCGTTGGGCCTCGGCCTCGCGCAGTCGTTCGTGCATATGCGCACGAGCCATGGCTTCTGGGATGAGTTGCATCTCACGGGTCCTGTTCTGGCGCGCGACGTGCGCGCCGGTGGTGGTGAAGTCTGTGGTGGCGGAGCCGGCGGGCTCACGCGTGGCTGCCTTCATCGGGGCCTGCTTCTTGGGGTCGTGCGTCAGGGGGCGGTCGATGGTTCCGGCGGTGCTCATGCGGCGACCGGGTTCTTGCGCGGGCGACCACGCGGCCGCTTGCGGGCAACGACGACACCCTGGACGAACAGTTCGCCGCCCCAGACGCCCCACGGCTCACGCCGCTCCTTGGCGCCGGCGAGGCAGGCTTCCATCAGCGGGCAGGTCCGGCAGAGGGACTTGGCGTACTCGACGTCGGCCGGGGACTCCGCGAAGAAGACCTCCGGGTCGTAGGCACGGCAGGGAACGGGTACGCCGAGGTTCTCGATGGCGTCGTCGAGCGCGGTGAGCGCAGTCAGGGGGGTCAAGGTCGGGTCCTCCGTGGGTGCGGGCGGGGGGAGCGTCTGTGAAGGCGGTACGGACGGGGCGTGCGCTTCGAGTTGCACGGTGGTGTTTTCCTCGTCTGGTCGTGCCGGCCTGGGTCGGCCGGTTGGCGGCTGGTACCGGGTCTTGCTGTCGGCCCCTTCGCTCTGTTCTCCCTGTTCTGGGGAAAACAGAAGGGCCGCGGATCCCGGGTGGGGTTCCGCGGCCCTGAAGGCGCCTGTCTGATCGAGGATCAGACTGGATCACTCCAGGGTTCGAGCCCACGGAAGGCCCACATCGTGTGGTGCTGCGTCGTCTGCTTCCGGAATCCGGCACCGGCTGCCGCAAAGGCATAGGCCTGGGCCTGCGCCTCCGCTACTGCTGCTTCCGGTGCCTTGGTCGGTCGCTCATTGCCCTCATTGACCTCGCGGACGGGAAGACCCGTGAGAGGCAGGGAGGCGGACATCGGACGGGTGGCGGGGATGCCGCCGGACAGACCGGTGCCCTGGTTCGAGAAGCCGAGCAGGCAGGAAGCGACGACCGAGCGATCGGTCATTTTCGCGGTGCTGATGAAGCTCTCGTTGATGCTGATCACTGGAATCGCCTCCTCTCGGCGTCTAGGGGTTCGGTCGGAACCGAACCTGCGGACTGACAAGTACAGCACGGAACCGGGGCTTCGGAGAAGCCCGCCGTTTCCGTGTTAAGAACCTATGGGTCTTCCTTGCGCATGCGCAAACTATTTTTTCGACGAGTTTGAATCATTCTCCCTCGGCGCCCCTTACACGCTCCTGACCTGCGCAAATGGCGAGGACATCGGCGCCGAACCGGTGAAACTTACGGACGCCGACCCCGGGGATGCGGGCCAGCTCGCCCTCGTCCTCCGGCACGGCTTCCGCGATGGCGATCAAGGTCTTGTCCGTGAAGACGCAGTACGCGGGCTGTCCCAGCTCCCTCGCCTGGCCGGAGCGCCACTCCCGCAACCGTTCGTACAGCCCCTCGTCCATGTCGGACGGGCAGTCCTCGCACCGCATGAGCTTCATCTCACCCGCCTCGGTGAGGGTGCGGCCGCAGACCCGGCAGCGGGCCGGCGTACGGATCTTGCGCTGACGGCGGCCCACCGCGGCCACGGCCCCGCCGCCGCTGCCACGCTCGACACCACCGGGGCCACCGCCCGCGGCACGGGCCGCGGAGCCCGCCCCCGAGCCGGGGCGCAGCCCGTCCAGGAAACGGCTGGGACGGCGGCTCGGTCGGCCGCCCGGCGAACGGGAGAGCGCCCAGGAGAGCGAGAGGTGCACGCGGGCGCGGGTCACCCCTACATAGAGGAGGCGGCGCTCCTCCTCGATCTGCTCGTCCGTCTTGGCGTACGTGATCGGCATCATGCCCTCGGCGAGGCCCACGAGGAACACGGCGTCCCACTCCAGGCCCTTCGCCGCGTGCAGCGAGGCCAGCGTGACGCCCTCGACGGTGGGCGCGTGCTGGGCGTTCGCCCGCTCGTCGAGCTCGGCCACCAGATCGGCGAGGGTCGCCTCCGGTCTGGCCCGCGCGAAGTCCTCGGCCAGCCGCACCAGTGCGGCCAGCGACTCCCAGCGGTCGCGGACGGCGCCGGAGCCCGCGGGCGGCTCGCTCGTCCAGCCCTTCGTGGAGAGCACGGCGCGCACCTGGGAGGGCAGGTCGACCACGTCGTCGAGGAGGGCGTCGTTCCCCCCGAAGCGGGCCGCGCCGCGCAGAGCCGCGCCCGCCTCGCGCACTTCGGTGCGCTCGAAGAACCGCTCGGCACCGCGCAGCTGGTAGGGCACGCCCGCGTCGGCGAGCGCCTGTTCGTAGATCTCCGACTGGGAGTTCGTGCGGAAGAGGACCGCAATCTCGCTGGCGGGGACGCCGTCGGCCATGAGGGCACGGATGCGGCGGGCGGCGCCCTCGGCCTCGGCCGGCTCGTCCACGTACTCCGTGTAGACCGGTTCCGTGCCGGGATCACGCTGGGAGATCAGCTCGAGGCGGTGGTCGGCGGCGCGGCCGCGGGCCTGGGAGAGCAGGCCGTTGGCGAGGTGGACCACCTGCGGAGTGGAGCGGTAGTCACGGACCAGCTTGACGACCGTGGCCCCGGGGTGGCGGGTGCGGAAGTTCAGCAGGTGGTCGGGGGTCGCGCCGGTGAAGGAGTAGATCGTCTGGCTGGCGTCGCCGACGACGCAGAGGCTGTCCCGCTCACCGAGCCACAGCTCGAGGAGCCGCTGCTGGAGCGGGCTCACGTCCTGGTATTCGTCGACCACGAAGTGCTGGTACTGGGCGCGGATCTGTTCGGCGATGTCGTGCCGGTCCTGGAGGATGCCGACGGCGAGCAGCAGCACGTCCTCGAAGTCGATGACGGCGCGGTCGCGCTTGAGGTCCTCGTACGCGGCGTAGAGCTGGGCGGTCTCCGCGGGGTCGCGCGGGACGTCCCGGCCCGACTTGGCGGCGGCGGCCGCGTAGTCCGCGGGGACGGTCTGGGTGACCTTGGACCACTCGATCTCACTGGTGAGGTCGCGCAGCTCATTGCGGTCGAGCCGGATGCGGCAGGCGGCGGCCGCGTCCGCGACGAGCTTGATCTTCCGGTCGACGATCCGGGGCAGCGGGCCGCCGACCGCCTTGGGCCAGAAGAACTGGAGCTGGCGCAGGGCGGCGGAGTGGAAGGTGCGGGCCTGGACGCCGGAGGCGCCGAGCTGGCGCAGGCGGCCGCGCATCTCGCCCGCGGCGCGGTTGGTGAACGTGACGGCCAGCACGCTGGCGGGCTGGAGCATCCCGGCCCGCACCCCATAGGCGATCCGGTGGGTGATCGCCCGGGTCTTGCCGGTACCGGCGCCCGCCAGGACGCACACCGGCCCGTGCAGGGCGGTGGCCACCTCGCGCTGCTCCGGGTCGAGCCCGTCGAGCACCGCGTCGGCAGATTCCGGGACCTGCGGGAAGAGGGAGGAGTGCGTTGCTGATGTCACCCTGCCATGCTGCCAGGTCGCACGAGGCGGCTGAGCCGGTTGTCCACAGGGCGGCACCTGTGGTCGTACTAATGCGGGAATGGCGGCCGGGTCGCGTACGTTCGATCCATTGCGAACACGCACCCCGAGCGACGAAGGAGCACGAAAGAGATGCCGGGCACTGTGACGATGTACAGCACCACGTGGTGCGGCTACTGCCGCCGCCTCAAGGGTCAGATGGACCGCGAGGGCATCGGGTACACCGAGATCAACATCGAGCAGGACCCGGACTCGGCGGCCTTCGTCGAGAAGGCGAACGGCGGAAACCAGACGGTTCCCACCGTCCTCTTCCCGGACGGCTCGACGCTCACGAACCCCTCGCTGGCGCAGGTCAAGCAGAAGCTGGACGTCTGAGGGCTCAGCCCACGGTCCCGGGCTTCGGCAGGGGCTTGCCGTACCAGAGCTCGATCAGGCGGGCCGCAATCGAGATTCCGTAGGGAGGCAGGACCTCTCCGGACTCGAATGCGGCCCGCAGGTCTTCGCGGGAGAACCAGCGGGCCTCCTGGATCTCCTCGCCGTCGACGTTGATCTCCGAGGAGGTCGCGTCGGCCATGAAGCCGAGCATCAGGCTGGAGGGGAACGGCCAGGGCTGGCTCGCGACGTACTCGACGTCGCCGACCGTGACGCCCGCCTCTTCGAAGACCTCGCGCCGCACCGACTGCTCGATGGACTCCCCCGGCTCCACGAAGCCCGCGAGGGTGGAGAAACGGCCCTCGGGCCAGTGCACCTGACGGCCGAGGAGGATGCGGTCCTCGCTGTCCCTGACCGCCATGATCACGGCGGGGTCCGTGCGCGGGTAGTGCTCGGCGCCACAGGCCTGGCAGCGGCGGATGTGGCCCGCCGCCGCGATCACGGTGCGTTCGCCGCAGCGCGAGCAGAAGCGGTGCAGGCGCTGCCAGTTCTCCAGGGCGACGGCGTGCACCAGCAGGCCCGCGTCCCGCGGGGAGAGCAGGAGCCCCGCCTCGCGCAGCCCGGCCGGGCGGGCCGACTGGTCCATGCGGCCCGGCAGGCCGTCCTTCTGGAGCGCGAAGTAGCTGATGCCGTCGTCGTCCGTGCCCAGGAAGTAGCGGTGCTCCTCGGTGAGGGGCGCCTCGAAGGCGGGCGTCATCACCAGTTCGGTCCGGCCGTCGGGCGTCTCGTCGATGAGCGCCTGGCCACCGGAGACCACGAAGACCCGGGTCGTGGGGTGGCTCCAGGCCGCGGCGAGCCACGCCTCGTCCATGCGGTGGTGGGCCGCGCGGTCGATGCCGCTCGCGGCGGTCAGCGAGACGGGGCGGTCTGCGGTGCGGTCGGTCCAGGTGGTCACAGGTGCTTCCAACTCCCCCGATGGAATGGGTGGTTCAGCAGGGCGTGCGGCAGGACGTGTTCGGCGGCCGGCGGGGCCGCGAAGGGGGCTTCAGTGTGCATCGCGCCAGTTCTCCGCGAGGTCGCCCCACAGGTGTGCCGTCGTCTCGACACCCTTCAGGAGCAGGTCGATCTCGACCTTCTCGTTCGGCGCGTGCCAGCCGTCGGAGGGGACGGAGATGCCGAGGAAGAGCACGGGAGCGGCGAGCACGTCCTGGAGGTCGGCCGCCGGCCCCGAGCCGCCCTCGCGCGTGAAGCGGATCTGCTGTCCGAAGGCGCGGCCCATCGCCCGCACGACGGACTGCAGGGCGGGGTGGTCGAGCGGGGTCAGGCACGGGCGCGTACCGGCGCTGAAGGTGACCGTGTGGCGGATGCCGGCGGGGACCCGGTCGGCGGCCCAGGCGCGCACGGCCTGCTCCACGCGGTCGAGGCGCTGACCCGCGACGAGCCGGAAGGACAGCTTCACGAAGGCGGACGACGGGATGATCGTCTTGCTGCCCGCCCCCTGGTAGCCGCCGCCGATGCCGTTGACCTCGGCGGTGGGGCGGGCCCAGATGCGCTCCAGGGTGGTGTGCCCCGCCTCGCCGTGGGTGCCGTGGGACTTGGCCGTGCGCAGCCAGCGCTCCTCGTCGAAGGGGAGCTCGGCGAAGAGTTCGCGCTCGCGGTCGGTGAGCTCGGTGATGCCTTCGTAGAAGCCCGGTATCGCCACGCGCGCGTGGTCGTCGTGGAGGGCGGCGACGAGGCGGGCGACCTCGGTGGCGGGGTTCGGCACGGCGCCGCCGAAGGAGCCGGAGTGGATGTCCTGGTCGGGGCCGTGCAGTTCGATCTCGCACTCGGCGAGGCCGCGCATGCCCGTGCAGACGGTCGGGGTGTCCTCCGACCACATGCCGGTGTCCGAGACGATCACCGCGTCGGCGGCGATGCGGTCCCGGTGGGCCTCGATGAGGGCGCGGAAGTGCGGGGATCCGGACTCCTCCTCGCCCTCGACGAGCAGCTTGAGGTGGACCGCGGGCGCGGTGCGGCCGGTGGCGGCGAGGTGGGCGCGGACGCCGAGGGTGTGGAAGAAGACCTGGCCCTTGTCGTCGGCCGCCCCGCGCGCGTGCAGGCGGTTTCCCCGGACGACGGGTTCGAAGGGCTCGGTGTCCCAGCCGTCCTCGCGGGCCGCGGGCTGGACGTCGTGGTGGCCGTAGACGAGGACCGTGGGGGCCTGCGGGTCGTCGGAGGGCCATTCCGCGAAGACGGCGGGCGCACCCGGCGTCTCCCAGATCTCCGCGACCGGGAAGCCGGTCTTCCTGAGCTGGGCGGCGAGCCATTCGGCGCTGCTGCGCACGTCCCCGGCGTGGTCGGGCTGGGCCGACACGGACGGGATGCGCAGCCACTCGGCGAGGTCGTCGAGGAAGGCGGCGCGGTGGTTCTCGATGTACGTGCGGACGGCGCTGTCCGGTGTCTCGCTCATGGTCACGAGCCTATCCGCCATCCGGGGTGGTCCCGTCCGGCGGCTCGTCGCCCGGCGCACCGGCCGGTTCCTCCAGGAGGAGGCGCTCCAGCTGGGCGCGGCCCGGCAGGTTCCTCGGGCGGGCGGTCTCCCCGCTGCGGACGTAGAGGAAGGCGGCCTTCACCGACTCCAGGGGGACGCCCTGCTGCTCGGCCCAGGCGAGCCGGTACACGGCGAGCTGCAGGGGGTCGGCGGTGCGGGTGCGGCTGGTCTTCCAGTCGACGATCTCGTACGTGGTGTCGGCGCCTTCGCCTTCCTTGTAGACGGCGTCGATGCGGCCCCGGATGACGCGGCCGGCGATCACGAACTGGAAGGGGACCTCGACGCGGTGGGGCGCGCGGTGGGCGTACTCGGTGCGTTCGAAGGCTTCCTTGAGGGCTTCCAGGTCGCGCTCGTCGGCGATCTCGGCCTCGTCGGGGCCGCCGCCCGGCAGGTCCTCCGGGGCGAGCATCGGCAGGGTGAGCTCTTCGAAGCGGGACTCGATCCAGGCGTGGAAGCGGGTGCCGCGGCGGGCCGCGGGCTGCGGCGGGCGCGGCATGGGCCGGGCCAGGTCCCGCGCGAAGCCCTCGGGGTCGGCGGCCAGGCGCATCAGCTCGGACGCGGTGAGCGAGGGCGGCACGGTGATGTCCCTGACGGCTTCGCGGGCGCGCAGCAGCTCGCTGGTCAAGGCGTCCAGGTCGCGGTCCCAGGAGGCGAGGGTCCGGGCCTCCTCCGGGGTGAGGCGGGCGCCGGGCTCTTCCGGGGCGGGGTGGGCGCCGGGCTCCCCCGCGATGGGCCGGGCGCCGGGCTCCGCCGGGGCCGGGCGGCTGTCCCGGACGTGGTCGGCCGGGTGCGGGAGGGCGTCGGGCGCGGGTGCGGGGGGCGGCACGCGTGCGTGGCCGCTCTCCTGCGGGGCGTCGGGGTGGCCGGACGCGGCGTCCGGCGTGTCCGCGGGGTGCGGGAGCGTCGGGCGCCGGGTCGGCAGTGCGTCCCAGTCGGCCGGGTCGGCAGGATCGGCCGGGTCGGCAGGGTCGGCGGCGGGGAAACCGGCCTCTCCGTAAGGGGGGTCTCCGTAGGCGGCGTCTTCGTAGCGGGCCTCTTCGTAGAAGGGCTCTTCGTCCTCCGGAGGGGGCGGCCATTCCGGGTCGTCGGCCGGGGGCACGTCGTCGTACGCCGCCGGGTGGGCCTCCTCGTGGGAACGGGCGGGCTCCGGGGCACCCTCCCCCGTCAGGCGGTCCAGGTGGGCGAGGACGGTCTGCGCGGCGGCGCGGCGGCGGGCCATAGAGTCCTCGTCGAGCGGGAGCGGCCACGCCTGGTCGGCGGTCGCCTCCCCCAGGGCGGGGTTCTCCTCGTCCTCGGCCGGCTCGTCGGCCCAGGCCTCGATCTCGCCGTGGCCCGCCGCGCAGTGGTCGTGCAGGGCCTGGAGGAAGTCCGAGGGGCCGCGCGGTTTCTTCTGGGAGGGGCCCCACCAGTGGCCCGAGCCGAGCAGCAGGGAGCGCGGGCGGGTGAAGGTCACGTAGCCGAGGCGGAGTTCCTCGGTGCGCTGGTGGTCCTTCATCGCTTCGTGGAAGGCCTTCATGCCCTTGGCGTCCCACGCCTCGATGTCGGGCAGGGTCGCCGCGTCGCCGCGCAGTTCGTGCGGGACGACCTTGGCCTGGGCGGTCCACTTCTCCCGGCCCTGCGCGCTGGGGAAGGTGCCGTTGACCAGTCCGGGGACGGCGACGACGTCCCACTCCAGGCCCTTGGACTTGTGGGCGGTGAGCACCTTGACGGTGTTCTCGCCGCCCGGCAGGGCGTTGTCGAGGCCCTTCTCGTACTGGGCGGCGGTGCGCAGGAAGGCGAGGAAGGCCAGGAGCGTCGCGCCGTTGTCGTTCGCGGCGAAGGAGGCGGCCACGTCCAGGAAGTTCGAGAGGGTCTCGCGCCGGCGGGCCGCCAGAGCGCCCGGCGACGCGGAGAGCTCGACCTCCAGGCCCGTCACGGCGAGGACGCGGTGCAGCACGTCCATCAGCGGGTCGGACAGCGAGCGGCGCAGTTCGCGCAGTTCCGCGGCGAGACGGGCGAAGCGGACCCTGGCCTCGGCCGAGAAGGGCAGCCCGTCGTCCCCTCCGGAGGCGTCGGCCGGTTCGAGGGGGGACTCCAGGAAGGTGTCCAGCGCGTCCGCGAGCGATATCACCTCGGCGGGGTCGACTCCCTCGACGGCTTCGGCGAGGCGCCGGTCCGGGTCGTCGGGGGCGGCGTGTCCCGGTCGTACGAGGAGGCGGGCGCGGCGGCCGAGGAGGGCCAGGTCGCGGGCGCCGATGCGCCAGCGCGGACCGGTCAGGAGTCGCACCAGGGAGGCGTTGGCCCCCGGGTCCTGGAGGACCTCGCAGACGGCGACGAGGTCGGCGACCTCGGGGAGGTGGAGGAGTCCGGAGAGGCCGACGACCTCCACGGGGATGTCGCGGGCCACGAGCGCGCCCTGGATCTCGCCGAAGTCCGTCGCCGTGCGGCACAGGACGGCGATCTCGCCGGGCGCCTTGCCGGTGCGGACCAGGTGGGCGATCGAGTCGGCGAGCCAGTCGATCTCCTCGGCGTGGGTCCGCAGCAGGGCGCAGCGCACCACGCCGTCGCGCTCTGCGCCGGGCGCGGGCCGCAGGGCCTGCACGCCCGCGTGCAGGGCTCGCAGGGGCTCCGCGAGGCCGTTGGCGAGGTCCAGGAGGCGGCCGCCGCTGCGGCGGTTCTCGCTGAGCGCGTGGCGGGCGGCTGGGCGGCCGTCGGCGTGCGCGAAGTGCTCGGGGAAGTCGTCGAGGTTGGCCACCGAGGCGCCGCGCCAGCCGTAGATGGCCTGGCAGGGGTCGCCGACCGCGGTCACCGGGTGGCCCGTGCCGCCGCCGAACAGGCCGGACAGGAGGATGCGCTGGGCGACCGACGTGTCCTGGTACTCGTCGAGGAGGACGACGCGGAATTCGTCGCGGAGGATCTCGCCGACCTCCGCGCGGGTGCGGGCCAGCGTCGCGGAGAGGGCGATCTGGTCGCCGAAGTCGAGGAGGTCGCGGGAGCGCTTCGCCGCGCGGTAGTGGCCGACGAGCTCGGCCAGTTCGAGCCGGGCCGCCGCCGTCTCGGGGACCTTGCGCAGGTCGGCGTTGGAGAGCTTGGCGCCCTCCAGGGCTTGGAGCAGCCCGGTGTCGTACGCGCGGAGCCGCTCGGGGCGTACGAGGTGTTCGGCGAGCTCGCTGTCGAGGCTGAGGAGATCGCTGACGAGGTCGGGGAAGGACCGGGTGAGGGCGGGGTAGGGACCGGGGGCCTCGCGCAGCACGCGGGCGGCCAGCTGGAAGCGGGTGGCGTCGGCGAGGAGGCGCGAGGTCGGTTCGAGGCCGATGCGCAGGCCGTGGTCGGTCAGGAGGCGGCCGGCGAACGCGTGGTACGTGGAGATGACCGGCTCGCCGGGCGGGTTGTCCGGGTCGACCGCGTCGGGGTCGGTGACGCCCGCCCTGATCAGGGCCTGGCGCACGCGCTCGGCGAGCTCCC
This sequence comes from Streptomyces sp. NPDC036815, assembly GCF_055609205.1. Lineage (NCBI taxonomy): Bacteria > Bacillati > Actinomycetota > Actinomycetes > Kitasatosporales > Streptomycetaceae > Streptomyces > Streptomyces sp. NPDC036815. The sequence continues at coordinate 278,008 of NZ_JBVJPW010000007.1, forward strand.
CCGCCGCCTTGTTCGTGAACGTCAGGCCGAGGACCTGCTCGGGAGCTACCTGGCCGGTGCCGACCAGCCACACCACGCGGGCCGCCATCACCGTCGTCTTGCCCGAGCCGGCGCCGGCCACGATCACCTGCGGGGCGGGCGGCGCGGTGATGCAGGCCGTCTGCTCCGGGGTGAACGGGATGCCGAGGAGCTCCTTGAGCTGCTCGGGATCGGTGAGGCGAGGTGACACGTCAGAGAGGCTAGCGGTGGCCACTGACAACCGGGGCGGGCCCGGGCGCGAGCGGCCACCGCACGCTCATGGGAGGCGTGGGGTCAGGAGCCCGTGGCCAGCTTCTTCGGGTCGACGACCTCACTGGCCGGCGGGGCCTTGACGTCGACGGCCTTGCCGTAGTCCTGGAAGGTGACGGTGCCCGGACCGTCGGCGCCCTTGTTCACGACCTTCAGGAAGTAGGGCTTGCCCTCCATCGCGACGTAGAAGGTGGTGGTCTCGTCCTTCTTCGTACGGGTGAGGACCGCGGCCTTCTGACCGGCGACCTCGGCGTCGTCCTCGCGCTTCAGCTTCTTGAGGTTCTTGTTGCTGAACATGTCGTCCGGGTTGCAGACGGCCTTGCCCCCCTTGTTGGGCTGCTTCACCCAGCGGCCCTTGAGGAGCTCCGCCGTGGCCCCGCCGCCCTGGGCCTCCCAGAACTTGTCGTCGCCCTTGGAGTACGAGAACTCGCCGGAGGACAGGAACTCGGCCTTGCCCATCTTGGCCGAGCCCATCGTGCCCTTGCAGTCGCCGGACTCGGCGACCGCGAACTCGATGTCGCTCACCTCGCCCTTCTGCTTCATCTGGCCCTTCATGCGGTAGGACCCGGCGTCCTTGGACGCCTTCGACGCCTTCTCGGCGATCTTGTCGGCGCTCATGCCGTCGAAGGGGTCCTTGTCGCCGTCGCTGCTGCAGCCCGTCACGCCGATGACGGCGGCGGCACAGGCGACTGCCACTGCCAGGAGCTTCCGGTTGGCTGCCATATACGCGTACTCCTCAAAAAGGTGCGCCTCGGGCGGCGCACAGCAAGTTCTTACGGTGACTTTAATTCGCCCACGCGGGTGCCGTGTTCCCCGGGGCTATTCCACGACCTGACGGCCCTCCGGGCGCGCGCTGCAGGATGCCCGGAACGCGCAGTGTGTGCAGTGCTGGCCGGTGGTCGGGGTGAAGCGTTCGTCGAGGACCTTGCCCGCGGCCGTCGCGAGGAGGTCGCCGATCCACTCCCCGGAGAGGGCCTCCTGGGCCTGCACCTTCGGGAGGGCGTCGCCGCCGTTCTTCTTGGCGGCGCCCTGGCGCAGCTGCACCAGTTCGGCGCCGCCCGGCTGCGGACGCACCCCTTCGAAGAGGTCGTCCGCGGCGCCCTCGCGGACCGCGAGCTGGTAGACGGCGAGCTGCGGGTGGCGGGCGACCTCGGCGGAGCTGGGGGCCTGCTTGCCTGTCTTGAAATCCACTACGTAGGCGCGGCCCTCCGCGTCCTGCTCGACACGGTCCATGGAGCCGCGCACCCGCACTTCGTAGGAACCGGCCTTCAGAGTCACGTCGAAGCCGTGCTCGCTGGCGACCGGGGTACGGCTCGCACGGTCCATCACATGCCACTGGAGGAACCGCTCCAGCGCCACACGCGCGTGCTCCTTCTCCTGCGCCGACTTCCAGGGCGCGTCGAACGCGAGCGCGTCCCACACCGAGTCGAGGCGCTCCATGAGGACGGCGAGGTCGGCGGGGGTCCGTCCGGACGCGACCTCGTCGGCCAGGACGTGCACCACGTTGCCGAAGCCCTGGGCGGCGGTCGAGGGAGCGTCCGCCTTCACCTCGCGGCCGAGGAACCACTGCAGGGCACAGGTGTTGGCGAGCTGGTCGAGAGCGCTTCCGGAGAGCACCACGGGCTTGTCCCGGTCGCGCAGCGGGACCTCGCTCGCCGTCGGTTCGTACATGCCCCACCAGCGGTAGGGGTGCGCGGCCGGTACGAGGGGGCGGCCGTCGGCGTCGCTCAGCGCGGCGAGGCGGGCCAGACGCCGCGCCGCCGCCTCGCGCAGGGTGTCGGAGACGCGCGGGTCGACGGTGGTGGCGCGCAGCTCCGCGACGAGCGCGGCGACGGAGAGGGGGCGGCGCGGGCGGCCCGTTATGTCCTTGGGCTCGACGCCGAGTTCGGTGAGGAAGCGGGAGGGCTGGTCGCCGTCGTCCGCGGGCGCCTTCACCGCGGTCACGACGAGACGTTCACGCGCGCGCGTGGCGGCCACGTAGAACAACCGGCGTTCTTCGGAGAGGAGCGCTCCGGGGGTGAGTGGTTCGGCGAGGCCGTCGCGGCCGATGCGGTCCGCCTCCAGGAGGGAACCGCGGCGGCGCAGGTCGGGCCAGAGGCCCTCCTGGACGCCCGCGACCACGACGAGCCGCCACTCCAGGCCCTTGGAGCGGTGGGCGGTCATCAGGCGTACGGCGTCGGGGCGGGCCGCCCGGCGCGTGAGCGTGTCCGCGGCGATGTCCTGCGCCTCGGTCTCCTCCAGGAAGTTGAGGGCGCCGCGACCGCCCGTACGCTCCTCCGCGCGGGCCGCGGCGGCGAACAGGGCGCACACCGCGTCGAGGTCGCGGTCGGCGTTGCGTCCGGCCGCGCCGCCGCGGCGTGCGGTGCGCTCCAGGCGCCTGGGCCAGGGCGTGCCGTCCCACAGCTCCCACAACGCCTCTTCGGCGGTGCCGCCGCCCGCGAGGCGCTCACGGGCCTTGCGGAGCAGCGCGCCGAGGCGCTGGGCGCCGCGGGCGTACGTCGGGTCGTGCGCGACGAGGCGCTCGGGCTCGGCGAGGGCGCGGGCCAGCAGCTCGTCGGAGGGCGGCGGCACGTGGTTGCCCGCCGCACGCTCCTCCTCGCGCAGGGCGCGGCCGAGGCGGCGCAGGTCGGCGGCGTCCATCCCGGCCAGGGGCGAGGTGAGGAGGGTGAGCGCGGTCTCGGTGTCGAGCCAGGCGGGGGCGGTGGTTTCGGGGGCGGTGGTTTCGGAGGCGGTGGCTTCGGAGGCGGTGGGCTCGGGGCCCGTGCTTTCGGGGTCGGCACTCGTGGAACTGGAACCAGCGCCTTCGGAGGCGGCGCTCTGGTGAACGTCCTCTTCGACGTCGTGGGGCTCAACAGCATCGTCCGGGCCGACCACGTCATCGGCCTCGGCCCCGCCGACCGCCCCCGCCTCGACGGCCCTCGCCACCACCCGCAGCGCCGTCAGCAGCGGTGTCACCGCGGGCTCGTGGCGCAGGGCGATGTCGTCGCCGTCGATCTCCAGGGGGACGCCCGCCGCGCTCAGGCTGCGGCGGACCGCGGGGATCGTGCGGGCGCCCGCACGGACCAGGACCGCCATGTCGCCCCAGGGGACGCCGTCCTCCAGGTGGGCGCGGCGCAGGATGTCCGCGATGTTGTCGAGCTCGGTACCGGCCGTCGGGTACGTGTACACCTCGACGCGGCCGCCGTCCCTGACCGGTGCCAGCTCCCGGTGGGCCCGCACCTTCTCCGCCGGAAGCCTGGTCAGCGGCATGCGCCGGGTGAGGAGCCGGGTGGCCTCCAGGAGCTGCGCGCCCGACCTGCGGGACGTCCTGAGGACCTCGACCGGCGCCGGGGTGCCGTCCGCGCGCGGGAAGTCGTGCGGGAACTCCAGGATGCCGTTCACGTCGGCGCCCCGGAACGTGTAGATCGACTGGTCCGGATCGCCGAACGCGACGAGCGTGCGGCCGCCCCCGGCGAGCGCGTGCAGCAGCCGCACCTGCGCCGGGTCGGTGTCCTGGTACTCGTCCACGAAGACGGCGTCGTACTGCGCGCCGAGCGCCCGCGCCACCTCGGGCCGGCGCGCGAGCAGCACCGCGCGGTGCACCAGTTCCGCGTAGTCGAGCACTCCTTGCAGGTCGAGTACGTCCAGGTACTCGGCGAGGAAGGCCGCCGCGGCGCCCCAGTCCGGCCGGCCGCTGCGGCGGGCGAAGGCGTCCAGGGCGTCCGGGCCTAGGCCCAGCTCACGGCTGCGGGCGAGCACCGCGCGCACCTCGTCGGCGAAGCCGCGCGTGGTGAGGCAGGCGCGCAGCTCGTCGGGCCAGCGGATGTGCCCGTGCCCCTCCTGCGCGAGGTCGATCTGGCCCGCGAGCAGTTCTCGTACCGCCACGTCCTGCTCGGGGCCCGACAGGAGGCGCAACGGCTCCACGAACAGTTCGGCGTCCTGGTGGGCGCGGACCAGGGCGTAGCAGAAGGAGTGGAAGGTCGTGGCCTGCGGAGCGCGCACCGCGCCCATGCGCAGCGCCATGCGGTCGCGCAGCTCCACCGCGGCCTTGCGGCTGAAGGTCAGCACCAGGATCCGCGCGGGGTCCCCGCCCCGGGCGACGCGCTCGGCGACCGCCTCCACGAGCGTGGTCGTCTTGCCGGTGCCGGGCCCGGCCAGGACCAGCAGGGGCCCGCCCTTGTGGTCAACCACACTGCGCTGACCCGCGTCCAAGCGAGGGGGAGCCAACGGTGCCGGCGGCGTACGCACCAGTCGGTAGACGTCCCGGCTCCCCTGTCGTACCTGGTGGTGCGACGGGTGCCGGATGTGCCGAGTGGAAGAAGGGGAACTCACGTGGGTCGCCGGTCCTGGTGGGTGTACTGGTCTCGGAGCGGCTGCGCGGTGGCAGCGGGGTGAAGGGGACGCGTGCTGTCGACGCTACGCCAGTGGGCACACAGGACGCGTGGCTTCCCCCGTACGGGCCACCGGTCCCCCGCCGGACCGCCGGATGCCGGAAGCTGTCAGGTGTGAGCCTCCGGAGCCTGCGGGCGAGCGTGACCCGCGGCGTCGCCCTCCGCGGCGTCGCCGACCAGCGTGCAGCCGATCACCGCGCCACCGGCCATCACCTCGTCGGCCCCCGCGCCGCCGTCCCACCGCGCCTGCCGCATGTCGAGCTTCGGAACGTGCCCCTGGGCGGCGCGCGACGCCTGCCGCAGGGGGGTGCCCTCCTCCCGGTACCGCTCCAGGGCCCGCAGTTCGCTGCCCGGAAGCAGCACGCCGTCAGAGCGGACCACGCGCCACCACGGAACGCCCCCTCCGTAGAGGGCCATCACGCGCCCGACCTGGCGCGGACCGCCTTGCTCAAGCCACTCGGCGACGTCCCCGTACGTCATCACCTTCCCCGGAGGGATCAGTTCGGCGACCTCGAGGACCCTTTCCGCGTACTCCGGCAGTGCCTGTCCCGCGTCGTCGGGCGGCGCCTGTCCCGTTCGGCTCTCCTCGCTCATCCGGACCATCCTGCCGTACCCCACCGACAAGGTGACGGGCCCGGTACAGAGCGTGCCGCAGGGCCTCTGACTGGGCACAAAGTGTCGTTTCGTGACCACTTCGCAGCCTTGCGTTGCCCCCTGCTGCCCCCCTCGAGGGACAGGACATGCCACCATCGTCCGGGCGGTGACTGGTGATACGAGATCAAGAAGAGACCACGGAGCAGCAGGGCGTGCATCCCGATGAGAAGGCGGGCACCTCTGCGTCCGAGTCACACCCGGACACCGGTGAGCGCCCCCTGAAACCAGAGAAGACCGAGCAGCGGACCGGCGAGCGGAACGACGAGCAAGGGGTCGCGTCCGATGTCGCACACGAGATCGCCCCCGGCTCCGGCTGCGCCGACGGCGAGGGGGCGCACACCGACCGCGTCGCGGGCGACGAACCGCTCCTGGCCGCTCGTGTGCACCGCCCGTCCGACCTCATGCGGCTCCTCGTCGGCGTGCTCGCCATCGCGGTGCTCCTGGCCATCGCCGCGTTCGCGCACGGCACGACCTCCGGCCTCGAACAGGACATCGACAAGGGCACGGAGCAGGCGCCCGATCTGCTGATCAAGGTCGCGGGCCTGGTCGCCAGCATCGGCGTGCTCCTCGTCCCGGTCGCGTTCGCGATCGAACGCCTGATCAAACGGGACGGGTTGCGCATCGCCGACGGGGTGCTCGCCGCCGTCCTCGCGCACGGCGTGACACTGGCCACCGACCTCTGGGTCGCGAAGGCGGCCCCCGACTCCATCCAGGACGCGCTGACCAAGCCGTCCCCCGCCGACCTGCACGCCTTCACCGATCCGGTGCACGGCTACCTCGCGCCCGTCATCGCGTACATGACGGCCGTCGGCATGTCCCGCAGGCCGCGCTGGCGCCTGGTGCTGTTCGTGGTGCTGCTGCTCGACGCGTTCACGATGCTGGTGACCGGCTACACGACGCCGTTCTCGATCATCCTGACGGTGCTGATCGGCTGGGCGGTGGCGTACGGCACGCTCTACGCGGTCGGCTCGCCGAACGTACGGCCGACCGGGCAGACCCTCCTCGTGGGCCTGCGGCACGTCGGCTTCCACCCCGTGAGCGCCGCCCGCGAGGAGTCCCCGGACAGCGAGCACGGCGACCGCGGCCGCCGGTATTTCGTCACCCTGGAGGACGGCCCGCCCCTGGACGTCACGGTCATCGACCGCGAGCAGCAGGCCCAGGGCTTCTTCTACCGGGTCTGGCGCAGGCTCACCCTGCGGGGCATCACCCAGCGGCGCAGCCTGCAGTCCCTGCGGCAGGCCCTGGAGCAGGAGGCGCTCCTCGCGTACGCGGCCATCGCGGCCGGGGCGAACGCGCCCAAGCTGATCGCCACGTCCGAGCTCGGCCCCGACGCCGTGATGCTCGTCTACGAGCACACCGGCGGCCGCACCCTGGACTCCCTGCCGGACGAGGCCATCACCGACGAGCTGCTGTGCGACACCTGGCGGCAGGTGCAGGCGCTGCAGTCCCGACGGATCGCCCACCGCAGGCTCGCGGGCGACGCGGTGCTGGTGGATCGTTCCGGCAAGGTCATCCTCACGGATCTGCGCGGCGGTGAGATCGCCGCGGGCGACCTGGTCCTGCGGATGGACATCGCCCAGCTCCTGACCGCGCTCGGCCTTCGCGTGGGCGCGGAGCGCGCGGTCGCCGCCGCCCTCGAGGTCATCGGGCCGGACGCGGTGGCCGACTGTCTGCCGCTGCTGCAGCCCATCGCCCTCACCCGCTCCACCCGCGGCACGCTGCGCAAGCTGGCCCGGGAACGGTCCCAGCGCGAGCGCGAGGCCGTCCTCGAGGCGTCCCACCGGGCCAGGGCCGCGCGGGCTGAGGTGTCCGAGGACGACCCGCTGGACAAGCCGTCGCAGAAGGCCGGCAAACAGGCGGAGAAACAGGCCGCCAAGCAGGAGCAGCAGGCCGAGAAGCAGGCGATAGACGACGCCATGGAGCAGGCCCGCGAGGACGACCTGCTCACCCAGATCCGCCATCAGGTGCTGCTCATCCGCCCCGCCGCGCCGGTCGAGCCGGCGCAGCTGGAGCGGATCAGGCCCCGGACGCTGCTCAGTTTCATCGCCGGTGCCATCGGCGCGTACTTCCTGCTCTCGCAGCTCACGCACGTCGAGTTCGGCACGCTCTTCCAGGAGGCGGAGTGGGGCTGGGTGGCCGCCGCGGTGGGCTTCTCCGCGCTGAGCTACTTCGCGGCGGCGATGAGCCTGCTCGGCTTCGTTCCTGAGCGGGTGCCGTTCCTGCGGGCGGTCGCGGCGCAGGTCGCCGGCTCGTTCGTGAAGATCGTGGCGCCCGCGGCGGTCGGCGGTGTCGCGCTGAACACCCGGTTCCTGCAGCGGTCCGGAGTGCGCTCGGGGCTCGCGGTCGCGAGCGTCGGCGCCTCGCAGCTCTTCGGACTCGCCTCGCACATCCTGCTGCTGCTGGTCTTCGGCTATCTGACGGGGACGGAGAAGACGCCGTCGTTCACGCCGTCCCGTACCGTCATCGCCGGTCTGCTGTCGGTCGCGGTGCTGGTGCTCGTCGTCACCGCGATCCCCTTCCTGCGGAAATTCGTCGTCACGCGCGTGCGGTCGCTTTTCGCCGGTGTCGTGCCGCGCATGCTGGACGTGCTGCAGCGGCCGCAGAAGCTGCTCACCGGCATCGGCGGGATGCTGCTGCTCACCCTGATGTTCGTGCTCTGCCTGGACGCCTCGGTGCGGGCCTTCGGCAACGAGGAGATGACGTCGCTCAGCCTCGCGAGCGTCGCGGTCGTCTTCCTCGCGGGCAACGCCCTGGGGTCGGCGGCGCCGACGCCCGGCGGTGTGGGCGCGGTCGAGGCGACGCTGACCGTCGGCTTGATCGCGGTCGGTGTCCCCAAGGAGGTGGCCGCGCCCGCCGTGCTGCTCTACCGTCTGCTGACGCTGTGGCTGCCGGTGCTTCCGGGGTGGCTGTTCTTCAACCATCTGACACGGAAGGGGCTGCTCTGACTCATCCGGTGGGATGACACGTCAGAACAGCAGCAGAAGCACCGCCAGCAGCACCAGCGCCCCGACCACCTCCACCGCCCCCACCACGGCGACCTTCACGCCCTTGCCCGGCAGCAGCGCCGCGCGCGCCAGGTACGCCGCGAAGGGCACCGCGAGCCAGGGGCTCAGCGCGTACGCGGCGGGCACCGCGAGCACGTGGTACGCCACCGACGCCCGGTAGTACGCGCGGGAGCCGCGCTCGCGGATCATCGTCTTCACGTACGGCACCGTGCCCGCGAAGAACAGCAGGCAGGCGAGCGCGGGGCGCCAGCCGTCGGCGAGGGAGCCGCCGCCCGTCCGCAGGGTCACGAGGAGCATGCCGCAGGCGGGCAGCACCGCCGCCAGCCCGTTGACCAGGGCCCGCTCCTTGTTCCGCCACGCGTAGTACGTGTTGACGGCCACGAAGGGCGCGGCACACAGGGCCGCGAGCAGCAGCCAGGGGTGGGCGAACAGGAGCGGCGTCCCGCACGCCGCGCACAGCGCCGCCGAGGCCAGGGCGGGGCGCACGTGGCGGCGCGGGGCCCTCGGGTTGCGGGAGAGGCGGCGCAGCCGCAGCCACTGCTGGGCGTGGAAGGCGGCGACGTACCCCGCCAACCAGGCGACGAACAGCGGCAGATGGGCCCAGCGGGGTCCGGCGCCCGGCCCGTGGGCGAGGAACACGCCCGCCGCGAACGGCACCGCGAGCATCGCCCACGCACCGTGCTGGTTCGGCAGCCACGTGTGGAGGGCGCCGCGCTTCTTCCTGCTCATGTTCTCAGCCTCGCAGTACAGGGGCCCGAACAATTCCTGCTGTTGGTCACCCCTTCACGGGACCTAAGACCCCGGGGCCCCAACCATCCCCAGGCTTAGGGTCGTTGTAGGCGGCACGTGGGTGTGGCCTTTTCTTCGGGACGGCCGGGAGACAAGACGTTGCAGCAGAGGAAAGAAATCGCTGAGACGCTCGTGAAGGCCGGGAGTTTCTTCACCCGGACCGCGGAGACATCCGAGGACCTGCACCGGGTGGAGCACACCGGCGGTCGGGACGGGGAATCCTTCTATCGCGACCGCTGGAGCCACGACAAGGTCGTGTATTCCACGCACGGAGTCAATTGCACCGGCTCGTGCCGCTGGAAGGTGTACGTCAAGGACGGCATCATCACCTGGGAAACCCAGGCCACGGACTACCCCTCCGTGGGGCCGGACCGCCCCGAATACGAACCCCGTGGCTGCCCGCGCGGCGCCTCCTTCTCCTGGTACACGTATTCGCCGACTCGCGTCCGCTATCCGCATGTGCGCGGCGTGCTTCTGGAGATGTACCGCGAGGCGAAGGCGCGGCTGAAGGACCCGGTCCTGGCCTGGGCCGACATCCAGGGCGACCCCGAGCGCCGGCGGCGGTACCAGCGGGCGCGCGGCAAGGGCGGCCTGGTGCGGGCTAGCTGGGACGAGGCCGTCGAGATCGTCGCGGCCGCGCACGTCCACACGATCAAGGAACACGGCCCCGACCGGGTCGCGGGATTCTCCCCCATTCCCGCGATGTCGATGGCGTCGCATGCCGCGGGCGCCCGTTTCCATTCCCTCATCGGCGCCCCGATGCTCTCCTTCTACGACTGGTACGCGGATCTCCCGGTCGCCTCTCCGCAGGTGTTCGGCGACCAGACGGACGTACCGGAATCGGGCGACTGGTGGGACGCCGCGTATCTGATGATGTGGGGTTCCAATGTGCCGGTGACGCGGACGCCGGACGCGCACTGGATGACCGAGGCGCGCTATCGGGGGCAGAAAGTCGTCACCGTGTCGCCGGATTTCGCGGACAACACGAAATTCGCGGACGAGTGGATGCATCCGCACCCCGGCACGGACGGTGCGCTCGCCCTCGCCATGGGGCACGTCATCCTGAAGGAATTCTTCGTCGACCGGCAGACGCCGTTCTTCCAGGATTACGTACGCCGCTACACGGATCTGCCTTTCCTGGTCACGCTCGACGAGACCGGAAAGGGCCTCGTACCGCACAAGTTCCTCACCGCCTCCGACATCGGCGAGGAGACCGAGAACGCCCGGTGGAAGACCGTCCTGATCGATGACGCGAGCGGCGGGTTCACGGTGCCCAACGGCACGCTCGGGCACCGCTGGGGCGCTTCCGGGACCCCCGACTGGAATCTGGACCTCGGTGACACGGTGCCCCGGCTCACCCTGCACTCGCCGGACGCCGAGAGCGCGGAGATCCTGCTGCCCCGCTTCGAGGACGACGCGCCCGGCGTCATGCGCCGGGGCGTCCCGGTGCGCCGGATCGGCGGCCGCCTCGTCACCACCGTCTTCGACCTGATGCTCGCCCAGTACGGCGTCCCGCGCGCGGGACTGCCCGGTGAGTGGCCCGCCTCCTACGACGACGCCTCCCAGCCCGGCACCCCCGCCTGGCAGGAGACTCTCACCTCGGTTCCTGCCGCGCAAGCCACGCGCGTGGCACAGGAGTTCGGCGAGACGGCCGAGGCCTCACAAGGGCGCTGCATGATCCTCATGGGCGCGGGGACGAACCACTGGTTCCACGCGGAGACGACCTACCGCGCCTTCCTCGCGCTGCTCACGCTCACCGGCTGCCAGGGGCGCAACGGCGGTGGATGGGGGCACTACGTCGGGCAGGAGAAGTGCCGCCCGGTGACCGGCTGGGCGACGCTGGCGAGCGCCTCCGACTGGGGGCGCCCGCCCCGGCACATGATCGGCGCGGGCTGGTTCTACCTGCACACCGACCAGTGGCGCTACGACAGCCTGCCCGCCGAGTCCCTCGCGTCCCCGCTGGGGGAGGGCCGCTTCGAGGGCATGACGGGCGCCGACTGCCTGGCCGCCTCCGCGCGCATGGGCTGGATGCCGTCGTACCCGACGTTCGACCGCAACCCCCTCGACCTCGGAGCGGCCGAGGACCCGGTGGCGAGCGCCGTCAAAGAGCTGGCGGACGGCACGCTGGGCTTCGCCGGGGAGGACCCCGACGCGCCCGGCAACTGGCCGCGCGTGCTCAACGTATGGCGGGCCAACCTGCTCGGCTCATCCTCCAAGGGCAACGAGTACTTCCTCAAGCATCTCCTCGGCACGCACTCCAACCTGCCCGACGACGGCCCGCGTTGTGCGCCCCGCGACGTGCGGTGGCGCTCCGAGGACGTCGAGGGGAAACTCGATCTGCTGCTCTGCCTCGACTTCCGGATGACGTCCACGACGCTCCTCTCCGACGTCGTCCTGCCGGCCGCCACCTGGTACGAGAAGCACGACCTGTCGTCCACCGACATGCACCCCTTCCTGCACGCCTTCACACCGGCCGTGGACCCGCCCTGGCAGGCCCGCACGGACTACGACGCGTTCCTGGCCGTCGCGCGCCGCTTCGGCGAGCTGGCGGGCGAGCACCTGGGCGTGCGGCGCGACCTGGTCGCCACCGCCCTGCAGCACGACACCCCGGGCGGCGAGATGGCCCAGCCCGGAGGCGTCGCGCTCGACTGGTCCAAGGGCGAGTGCGAGCCCGTCCCCGGGCGCACGATGTACGACCTGACGGTCGTGGAGCGCGACTACGGAGCGGTCGGCGAGAAGTTCGCGGCGCTCGGCCCGCTGGTCGACCGGCTCGGGGTGACCACGAAGGCGGTCACGTTCGACGTCGCCGAGGAAGTCGCGTACCTGAAGGAGAAGAACGGCACCGTGCGCGGCGGCGCCGCCGACGGCAGGCCGCGCCTGGACACCGCCCAGCGGGCCTGTGAGGCGATCCTGTCGCTCTCCGGGACCTCCAACGGCCGCCTGGCCACCCAGGGCTTCCAGACGCTCGAGAAGCGCGTCGGCACCGAGATGGCGCACCTGGCCGCCGAGGCCGAGGGGAAGCGGATCACGTTCGCCGACACCCAGGCCAGGCCGGTGCCGGTCATCACGTCTCCGGAGTGGTCGGGCAGCGAGTCCGGCGGCCGCCGCTACACCGCGTTCACCGTCAACACCGAACACCTCAAGCCCTGGCACACGCTCACCGGGCGCCAGCACTTCTTCCTCGACCACGACTGGATCCACGAGGTCGGCGAGGCGCTGCCCGTCTACAAGCCGCCGCTGAACATGCACCGCCTCTACGGAGAGCCCCCGTTGGGATCCCGGACGGTCGGCGACGGCGGCCGCGAGGTGGCCGTGCGGTTCCTGACCCCGCACAACAAGTGGGCGATCCACTCGCAGTACCAGGACAACCTCTACATGATGACGCTCGGCCGCGGCGGTCAGACGGTGTGGATGTCCCCGCAGGACGCGGACGCCATCGGCGTGCGCGACAACGAGTGGATCGAGGCCGTGAACCGCAACGGCGTCGTCACGGCCCGCGCGATCGTGTCCCACAAGATGCCCCCGGGGACCGTCTACATGAACCACGCCCAGGAGCGGACCGTCGGCGTCCCGAAGACGGAGCGGACCGGGCGGCGCGGCGGCATCCACAACTCCCTCACCCGGATCATGCTCAAGCCGACCCATCTGATCGGCGGATACGCCCAGTTGACCTGGGCCTTCAACTACCTGGGGCCGACCGGCAACCAGCGCGACGAGGTGACGGTCATCCGTCGCCGCTCGCAGGATGTGGAGTACTGATCATGCGCGTCATGGCCCAGATCGCCATGGTCATGAACCTCGACAAGTGCATCGGCTGCCACACCTGTTCGGTCACCTGCAAGCAGGCGTGGACCAACCGCAAGGGCACCGAGTACGTCTGGTTCAACAACGTCGAGACGCTCCCCGGACAGGGCTACCCGCGCCGCTGGGAGGACCAGGAGCGGTGGCGGGGCGGCTGGGAGCGGACCAGGTCCGGCAGGCTGCGGCTGCGGGCCGGAGGGCGCCTCAAGCGGCTCGGGCAGATCTTCGCCAACCCCGAACTGCCGGAACTCACGGACTACTACCAGCCCTGGACGTACGAGTACAAGAACCTCACCGACGCCCCGGCGGGCGACGACATGCCCGTCGCCAAACCCCTCTCGCAGCTCACCGGCGAGCCCATCGGGACCATCGAGTGGGGGCCGAACTGGGACGACAACCTCGGCGGCGCCCCCGAGCACGCGCCCAAGGACCCCCTGGTGGAGAAGATCCGCGACGAGGTCGGCGAGAAGATCCGCTTCGAGTTCGAGCAGAGCTTCATGTTCTACCTGCCGCGGATCTGCGAACACTGCCTCAACCCCGCGTGCGTCTCGTCGTGTCCCTCCGGGGCGATGTACAAGCGTGTGGAGGACGGCATCGTCCTGGCCGATCAGGACCAGTGCCGCGGCTGGCGGATGTGCGTCTCCGGCTGCCCCTACAAGAAGGTCTACTTCAACCACGCCACCGGCAAGGCCGAGAAGTGCACGTTCTGCTTCCCGCGCGTGGAGGCCGGGATGCCCACCATCTGCTCGGAGACCTGCGTCGGCCGCATGCGCTATCTGGGCGTGATGCTGTACGACGCCGACAAGGTCACCGAGGCGGCCTCCGTGGCGGACGAACAGGACCTGTATCCGGCGCAGTTGGAGTGCTTCCTCGACCCGCACGACCCGGCGGTCGTGACTGCCGCCCGCGCATCGGGCATCAGCGACGAGTGGCTGGACGCGGCCCGCCGCTCCCCCGTGTACGACCTGATCAGGACGTACCAGGTCGCTCTTCCGCTCCATCCGGAGTACCGCACGATGCCGATGGTCTGGTACGTGCCGCCGCTCTCCCCGGTGGTCGAGGCGGTCGCCGCGGCCGGCCGCGACGGCGAGGACCCCGGCAACCTGTTCGGCGCCATCGACGCGCTGCGGATCCCGGTGGAGTACCTCGCCGAGCTGCTCACGGCGGGCGACACCTACGCCGTCGACGCGGTGCTGCGCCGCATGGCCGCCATGCGCGCCCACATGCGGCGCGTCAACCTCGGTGAGGAGCGCGACGAGTCCGTCGCCGCCGCCGTCGGCCTGACCGGGCAGGAGATGGAGGACATGTTCCGCCTCCTGGCCGTCGCCAAGTACGAGGACCGGTACGTGATCCCGACCGCCGCGCGGTCCGACGCGGACGCCCTCGCCGACGCCCACCCCTTCGCGGAGGGCTGCCCGGTGGCCGGGGCCGCACCCGCCGCCACCGAAGAGCGCGTCCTGCTCAACCTCAGCCCCACCCGGAGGAGCGCATGAGCCCCGACGCCCTCACCCGCCTCGTCGCCGGACGGCTCCTGCAGTACCCGGACGAGCGGCTGTACGCGGAGCTTGACCGCCTCCACGAAGCGAGCGGTCACCCGCTGCTGCGCGCCTTCATCACCCACGCGCGCGGGCAACGCCCTCTGGACCTCGCCGCGCACTACACACGTGTCTTCGACACCCGCAACCGCCGCTGCCTCTACCTCACCTGGTGGTCGGACGGCGACACCCGCAACCGCGGGCTCTCGCTGGTGCGCGTCAAGCGGGTGTACCGCGAGCACGGCCTGGAGTTCACCTCCGAGGAGCTGCCCGACTTCCTGCCGGTGCTCCTGGAGTTCGCCGCCCGCGAGGAGACCGCGGGCACCGCCCTCCTTGAGGAGCACCGGGCCGGACTCGAACTGCTCCGGCTCGCCGTCACCGACGCGGACACCCCGTACGCGCGCGTGCTCGAAGCGGTCTGCGGGACGCTCCCGGGGCCCTCCCCGAAAACGCGGGCCGAGGCGAAGGCGCTCGCCCGCAGCGGGCCGCCCCGCGAGTCCGTCGGGCTCGAACCCTTCGGGCCCGGCGTGGAACTCCCCTGGCCCACCCACCCCGGCGCCCGCCCCGGCCGCGAAAGGACCCCGGCGTAATGGACCTCATCCTGTGGGGCGTCATGCCCTACGTCGCCGTCACGCTCCTGATCGCGGGCCTGGCCTGGCGCGCCAGGTACGACCGGTTCGGCCTGACCACACACTCCTCCCAGCTGCGGGAGTCGCGGCTGCTGCGCATCGGCTCGCCGCTCTTCCACTTCGGGATGGCGTTCGTGGTGCTCGGCCACGTCGTGGGCCTGCTGATCCCGGACAGCTGGACCGACGCGGTGGGCGTCAGCGACCACGCGTACCACCTGCTCGCCGTCTCGACGGGTGCCGTCGCGGGCCTCGCCGCGGCCGTCGGCATCGGGATCCTCGTGTACCGGCGCCTGACCGTGCCCGCCGTCCGCGGAGCCACGCTCCGCAGCGACCACCTGATGTACACGGTGCTGCTCGGCGCGCTGTTCCTCGGCCTGATCGCGACCGTCCTCAACTCCTCCGGAGCGGTCGACTACGACTACCGCGAGGGCATCTCCGTCTGGTTCCGGAGCCTGTTCACGCTCCGGCCCGACTACGGGCTGATGGGCGCCGCGCCCCTCGCCTTCAAGCTGCACGTCGTCTTCGGTTTCGCGCTGTTCGCGCTGATCCCCTTCTCCCGGCTCGCCCACATCGTCAGCGCGCCCTTCAAGTACCTCTTCAGGCCCTACGTGGTCTACCGCCGCCGCGACCCCGCACAGCTCGCGAACCGGGAGCCCGAGCGGGGCTGGGAGCGGGTCTCGTGAACCGGATCGTCAGACGCCCCCGGCACGATGTCGGCGAGCGCCCCTTCATCGTCATCTGGGAGGCCACGCGCGCGTGCCCGCTGGCCTGTCCGCACTGCAGGGCCGAGGCACGGCCCGCGCGGGACCCGCGCGAGCTGGACGGCGCGGACGCCCGCCGCCTCATGGACCAGATCGCCGCCTTCGGACGGCCGAGCCCGCTCTTCGTGATCACGGGTGGCGACCCGTTCCAGCGGGCCGACCTCACCGACCTGATCTCCTACGGAACGGCCCGCGGACTGCGCGTCGCCGTCTCCCCCTCGGGGACGCCGACCCTGGACCGGGCGAACCTCACCGCGGTGCGCGACGCCGGGGCCCTCGCCCTCTCGCTGAGCGTCGACGGCTCCACGGCCGAGCGGCACGACGCGTTCCGGGGCGTGGACGGCGTCTTCGAGTGGACCCTGGAGGGCTGGCGGACCGCCCACGAGCTCGGCCTGAAGGTGCAGATCAACACCACCGTCACGCGTGAGAGTCTGGCGGACCTCGCGGACATCGCGGCCCTGGTGCGGCGCGAGGGCGCGATGCTGTGGAGCGGCTTCGTGCTCGTGCCGACGGGCCGCGGCGGACAGCTCGCCGCGCTCACCCCCGACGAGGTCGAGGACGTCCTGCACTTCCTGTACGACACGGGCGCGGTCCTGGCCACCAAGACCACCGAGGGCCACCACTTCCGCCGCGTGGCACTCCAGCGCGTCATCCTGGAGCGGCACGGCGAGACGCCCGAACGGGGCCCCCTGTACGCCCACCTCACGGCACGCGCGCGTGCCCTCGGTCTGCACGAGGGCGAGCGGCGCGCGGTGCGCAGGCCGCCCATGGACGTCGGCTCGGGGCGCGGCTTCGTCTTCGTGTCGCACACCGGCGAGGTGCGTCCCAGCGGCTTCCTGCCGCTGGCGGCCGGCAATGTGAAGCACCATCCGCTCGTCGACATCTACCGGGGCTCCGCGCTGTTCACGACGTTGCGCGAGCCGTCCCTGCTCGGCGGCGCGTGCGGGCGCTGCGAGTTCAACACCGTCTGCGGGGGCTCCCGTTCGCGCGCGTACGGGGCGACGGGGCGGGTCCTCGCCGCCGATCCCTGGTGCGCGTACGAGCCCGGGAGCTTCCCGTACCAGGACGAGCTGCGGGAGCTGCTCGCGCAGGCCACGCCGTCCCGTACCGCCTCCGCGGCCCGCCCCGGCGCCCCGGCCCGAACGGAAGGGGGCGCGGCATGACGCGCTCAGTGATCGTCGTCGGCGGCGGCATCAGCGGTCTGACCGCGGCCTGGCGGCTGCGCGCCGACGCGGAGGTCACCGTCCTCGAAGGCGCCCCCCGCATCGGCGGCAAGCTGCGCACCGGCACCCTCGCGGGCATCCCCGTCGACGAGGGCGCCGAGTCGCTGATGGCGCTGCGCCCCGAGGCCGTCCACCTCGCGCAGGAGGTCGGCCTCGGCGACGACCTGTGCGACCCGGCCCCGGCGCCCACCACCCTGTGGTCGAACGGCGCGCTGCGGCCGCTGCCGCCCGGCCACGTCATGGGCATCCCCGCCGACCCCGGCGCGCTGGCGGGCACCGGCCTGCTCTCCGAGGAGGGCGCGACCCGGCTGCGCCACGAGGAGTCCCTGCCCGTCGAGCCGACCACCGACGACGTGTCCGTCGCCGAGTACCTCGGCGGGCGCCTGGGGCAGGAGGCCGTGGACCGGCTCGTGGAACCGCTGCTCGGCGGGGTCTACGCGGGCCGTCCCGACCGCCTCTCGCTGCGGTCCGTGCTGCCGCGCGTGGCGGCGGTCGCGGAGCGGGGCGAGCCGCTCCTCGGGGCGCTGCGGCGGATGCACCCGTCCTTCGGCACCGCCGCCCCGCGCGCGGGTGCCCCGCGAACCGTCCCCGTGAAGGGCCTGCGCGGCGGCGCCGGACGCCTCCCGCTCGCCGTCGCCGCGGCGAGCGGCGCCCGCGTGCTCACCGGCACGCGCGTGCGTGAGCTGCGGCGCACCCCCGGCGGGCGGTGGCGGGTGCTCGCCGTCACCGGGGACGGGCCGCTGCTCCTGGAGGCGGACGCGGTCGTCCTGGCCGTGCCCGCGTACGAGGCGGCGGAGCTCCTGCGGCCGCACGCCCCGCTCGCCGACGCCGATCTCGGGGCGATCCAGCATGCCGGCACCGCCGTGGTGACCATGGCGTTCCCGCGCGCGGAGGCCCTCGTCCTGGGCCACGGGAACCGGCACGGGGACGCGCTGCCCACGGGCAACGGCTTCCTCGTCCCCGCGGTCGACGGGCGCACCCTCAAGGCGGCCACGTTCCTCAGCAACAAGTGGCGCTGGCAGCGCGAGGCGGCCCCCGACCTCTTCCTGCTGCGCACCTCGATCGGCCGCGTCGCCGAGGAGCACCGGCTCGCCACCCCGGACCGCCATCTGGTGCGCGCCTCGGTCACCGAGCTGCACCAGGCGCTCGGGTCCGTCGGCGAGCCCGTCGCGGCCCGCGTCACCCGCTGGGAGCGGGGCCTTCCGCAGTACGGCGTCGGCCACATCGAGCGCATCGCCCGCGTCCGCGAGGCCGTCGGCAAGCTGCCGGGGATCGCGCTGTGCGGTGCGGCGTACGACGGGGTGGGCGTCGCCGCGTGCGTGGCGACGGGGACGGCCGCCGCCCGCCGGATCGCCGAGGGCTGACCCCGGACAGCGCGCGGGAAACGCCGGAGTCCGCAGCGCGGGCTCACCCACACGGCCCGCGCCCCGAGCGCCCCGTCAGGAGCCCGCGCAGGATGAGCACATGCCCACACAGTCCACGCCGCGCGTCACCGCGCTGGCCGCCGCCGCCCTGCTCCTGTCCGCCGCGCTCTCGGCGTGCGGCGGCGGCGACTCCAAGGAAGAGGACCTGTCGGCTCAGAAGCTGAGCTGGAAGGACTGCCCCGCACCCGACGACTCCGAAGGCGGCGGCGGGGCCCCGTCCCCGCTGCCCGGCGGCGCCGAGTGGCAGTGCGCCACCATGAAGGCGCCCCTCGACTGGTCGAAGCCGAAGGGCGACACGATCGACGTCGCTCTGATCAAGGCGGCCACGAGCGGCGGCAAGGACGACCGCATCGGCTCCCTCGTCTTCAACTTCGGCGGCCCCGGCGGCTCGGGCATCACCACGCTGCCCGCCTTCGGAGAGGACTACGCGAAGCTGCGCACCCGCTACGACCTGGTGAGTTTCGACCCGAGGGGCGTCAGCCGCAGCGCGGGCATCCGGTGCGAGGACGCCGAACAGCTCGACACGTACTTCCAGCAGGACTCCACGCCCGACGACGAGGCCGAGCGGAAGAAGCTCGTCGAGAACGTGAAGTCCTTCAACGGTGGCTGCGAGAAGAACGCCGGCGACACCCTCGGCCACGTCCGCACCACCGACGCGGCCCGCGACATGGACCTGATGCGCCAGGTCCTCGGCGACGACAAGCTGCACTACTTCGGCATCTCGTACGGCACCGAACTCGGCGGCGTATACGCACACTTGTTCCCCAAGAAGGTGGGGCGGGCGGTGTTCGACGCCGTGGTCGACCCCACCGAGAACGCCGAACAGGGATCGCTCGGCCAGGCGAAGGGGTTCCAGCTCGCGCTCGACAACTTCGCGAAGGACTGCACGTCGCAGTCGGCGGACTGCACGATCGGCGACAGCGAGCAGGACGTCAAGGACAAGATCGCGAAGCTCCTCGACGACCTGGACAGCAAGCCCATCCGCGGCCTCCCGCCGCGCGAACTGACGCAGACCGCCGCCACCAACGGCATCGCGCAGGCCCTGTACTCCAAGGACTTCTGGCCCTACCTCACCCAGGGCCTGGAAGAGGCCTACGACGGCGACGGCAAGATCCTGATGGCGCTCTCGGACTCGATGAACGGCCGCAACGAGGACGGCGAGTACAGCAACATCCAGTCCGCCAACGTCTCGATCAACTGCGTGGACGACAAGGCGCGTTACACCCCGGGACACGTCCAGAAGAAGCTCCCCGAGTTCCGCGAGGCCTCACCGCTGTTCGGCGACTACCTGGCGTGGGGCATGGTCAGCTGCACCGACTGGGCGGTCGAGGGCCAGGCCGACCACCCCGACGTGAGCGCGCAGGGCGCGCCGCCCATCGTCGTCATCGGCAACACCGGCGACCCGGCCACGCCGTACGAGGGCGCGCGCAAGATGGCCCGGGCACTCGGCAAGGGCGTCGGCGTCGAGCTGACGTACAAGGGCCAGGGCCACGGGGCGTACGACAGCAAGAACAAGTGCGTGCGGGACGCCGTGAACGGCTATCTGCTCAAGGGGACGGTCCCCAAGGCGGACACGGTCTGCTCCTAGAGGCTGTGTCGCGGGCGGCCCTTCCCGGTGCTGTCGGAGGGCCCGCCTACTATGGCCTGACTGTCTTCCGAGGGGGGAAGCGCTTTCATGCAGCGTTTCGTACGGTCCGCGGCCCTGGCCGCCGCAGGAGTGCTCGTGGCGGGCCTGGCCGCCGGGTGCGGCTCGTCCGACGACGGCGGCGAGAGCGACGGGAAGGGCCCCTCGGCGAGCTCCCGCGGCCCGCGGCCGAAGCCGGACCCCTCCTCGACCCTGCCCGCCTCGCTGACCGCCCAGAAGCTGGACTGGGGCCGCTGCGAGGCGCCCGAGGGAGGCAGCGCGCCGGGCACCGAGTGGCAGTGCTCGACGCTCGAGGTCCCGCTGGACTACGCGAAGCCGGACGGCGAGCGGATCGGGATCGCCCTCATCCGCGCCAGGAGCACGGGCAAGGGCGACCGCATCGGCTCCCTCGTCTTCAACTTCGGCGGGCCCGGCGGCTCGGGCGTCACCGGCCTGCCGTCCTTCGCCGACTCCTACGACACCCTGCGCGAGCGGTACGACCTGGTCAGCTTCGACCCGCGCGGGGTCGCGGCCAGCGAGGGCGTGCGCTGCCGCGACGACCGGGCGACGCAGGCCGCCGAGAAGAGGATCGACCTCACCCCTGACACCCCGGCCGAGGAGAAGGCCTACTTCGAGGACGCGGCGGAGTTCGGCGCCGGCTGCGCGCGGAACGCGAAGAAGGTCATCGGCCACATCTCCACCGCCGACGCCGCCCGCGACATGGACCTCATGCGCCAGGTCCTCGGCGACGGCAAGCTGCACTACTTCGGCGTCTCGTACGGCACCGAACTCGGCGGCACGTACGCCCACTTGTTCCCCCGGCGCGTCGGCCGCCTCACCTTCGACGCGGTCGTCGACCCGAGCACCGACTCGATCGGCCACGCGGAGAACCAGGCGAGGGGCTTCCAACGCGCCCTGGACAACTACTTCAGGTCCCGCGGCCAGGACCCGAAGGCGGGCGCCGCGAAGATAGTGAAACTGTTCGAGCGCCTGGACGCCGAGCCGATGCGCGCCTCGGGCGACCGGAAGCTGACCGAGTCCCTCGCGAACACGGGCATCCTGGTCACGCTCTACAGCAAGCAGACCTGGCCCACACTGACCCGCGCCCTCGCGGACGCCGAGAAGGGCGACGGCTCGGCGCTGCTCCAGCTCGCCGACGCCTACAACGAACGCGACCCCTCCGGGCACTACAGCACGCAGAGCCACTCGCAGCGGGCAATCTCCTGCCTGGACTCCAAGGCGCGGACCTCTCCGGAGGCGGCGAAGAAGCGCCTGGACCGCTTCCGTGACATCTCGCCCGTCTTCGGGCGGATCCTCGGCTGGGACACGGCGGGCTGGTGCCACCAGTGGCCGGTGGCGGGGCTCTACGACTCCCCCGAGGTGAGCGCGCCCGGCGCCGCGCCGATCCTCGTCGTCGGCAACACCGGCGACCCGGCCACGCCCTACGAGGGCGCCCGCAGGATGGCGGACGAGCTCGGCAAGGACGTCGGCGTCCACCTGACGTGGAAGGGCGAGGGCCACGGGGCGTACGGCAACGGCAGCGACTGCGTGGACGGAGCGATCAACACGTACCTGCTGGAGGGCACGCCCCCGAAGAACAACAAGGTCTGCTCCTCCTGAGTCACGCCGGCCCGTCCGGCGTTCGAGGACGAGCCCTCAAAGCGAAAAAGGGGGCCCGCACCCAATAGGTGCGGGCCCCCCTCATGGACCGTTCAGGCCCTACGCCTAGTAGATCGGCTTCTCGGGCTCGATCTGGTTGACCCAGCCGATCACGCCGCCGCCCACGTGCACCGCGTCCGCGAAGCCCGCGGACTTCAGCACGGCGAGCACTTCCGCGGACCGGACACCCGTCTTGCAGTGCAAGACGATCTTCTTGTCCTGCGGGAGGTCCTGCAGGGCGTTGCCCATGAGGAACTCGTTCTTGGGGATCAGCTTGGCGCCGGGGATCGAGACGATCTCGTACTCGTTCTGCTCGCGCACGTCGATGATCTCGATCTTCTCGTCCGCGTCGATCCACTCCTTGAGCTGCTTGGGAGTGATCGTCGAACCGGCCGCCGCCTCCTGGGCCTCCTCGGACACGACGCCGCAGAAGGCCTCGTAGTCGATGAGCTCGGTGACGGTGGCGTTCGGGCCGCAGACCGCGCAGTCGGGGTCCTTGCGGACCTTGACCTGGCGGTACTGCATCTCCAGGGCGTCGTAGATCATCAGACGGCCGACCAGCGGGTCGCCCACGCCGGCCAGGACCTTGATCGCCTCGGTGACCTGGATGGAGCCGATCGACGCGCAGAGCACGCCGAGCACGCCGCCCTCGGCGCAGGACGGGACCATGCCGGGGGGCGGGGGCTCCGGGTAGAGGCAGCGGTAGCACGGGCCGTGCTCGCTCCAGAAGACGGACGCCTGGCCGTCGAAGCGGTAGATGGAACCCCACACGTACGGCTTGTTGAGCAGCACGCACGCGTCGTTGACCAGGTAACGCGTCGCGAAGTTGTCCGTGCCGTCGACGATCAGGTCGTACTGGCCGAAGATGTCCATCACGTTGTCGGCCTCGAGCCGCTCTTCGTGGAGGATCACGTTCACGTACGGGTTGATGCCGAGGACCGAGTCCTTCGCGGACGCTGCCTTGGAGCGGCCGATGTCCGACTGGCTGTGGATGATCTGACGCTGCAGGTTGGACTCGTCGACCTCGTCGAACTCGACGATGCCGAGCGTGCCGACACCGGCCGCGGCCAGGTACATCAGGGCCGGCGACCCGAGGCCGCCGGCGCCGACACACAGCACCTTGGCGTTCTTCAGCCGCTTCTGCCCGTCCATCCCGACATCGGGGATGATCAGGTGGCGGGAGTACCTGCGGACCTCGTCGACGGTGAGCTCGGAGGCGGGCTCGACCAGGGGTGGCAGCGACACGGGGACTCCGTTGGTCGGTATTTCGGAAGGTTGTTCTCCGCGTAACACTGCCACGCCCCTCTTCATTCCGAGACACCCGTTCCGATACGCGAGACGATGTCGTCCCAGTAACCGGGCAGCGACTCCCAGGGGTCGCCACCGGCCCCCCTTTCCACCCGGTCGGTAAAGTAGATCGTGGAGGCGCCCTGCCAGCGGGCGATGCGCAGCGCCTCGTCCAGGTGTCCCAGCGGCATGCCGTGCACGAAGTGGCAGAAGCGCTCCGGCGGGTAGTCGGCGGTCCACTCGGCCACCTGCGACCAGCGGTAGTCGCTCCACGCTCCGGCGAAGGTCACCAACTGGTCGCCCGTCTCGGCATATCCGGGGTACGGGTGGCTGCCGTGGCCGAGCACGATGTGCGCGTCGTCGATCAGCGCGCGCAGGGTCGTCACCGTCCGGCGCACCTCCGGCAGCGCGGCCCGTTCGGTCGGGCAGCGGTCCAGCGAGAAGCCGTCGACCTGGTACCAGTCGAGGTAGCGGTGCGCGTCGGAGACCAGCTCCCCGAACGAGCGGGCTCCGTACGTCGCGTCGAGGTGTCCGAGCACCCGGACGCCCGCGTTCCGCAGTCGGCCCGCCGCTTCGAGGCAGTGCGGGTCGGGCCGCTCGCCCGGGCCGTTCGCGACATTGAGGACAACCCACTTCAAAGGGGTGCCGGGGCGGGTGAGTTCGGCCCATTCGACGGGGGCGACGAGCGGGTGGGCGAAGCCCGGGATGCCGAAGCCGACGCGCACCTCGGTGCTCGCGGCGCCCCTCGTGGACCTGGTCAGATGCGGCATGCGGCCTCCATCCAGATGTCGGCGAGCGACTCTTCCAGGTTGATGCGCGGCCGCCAGCCGAGCCGGTCGCGCGCGGTGCGGACATCGGCCTGCTGCCAGCTGCCGCAGCCGTCCGGATAGGGATATGCGGCGGCCGGGGTGGCGTGCTCGGACTCGCCGCGCTGGTGGCCGATGACCTGGCGCACGGGCACCTGGTCCAGCTCATGCAGCGCGCCGCCGTACCCCGCGACGCGGGCCAGGACGGCGGCCGCGTCACGCAGCCGTACGGCACGGCCCGCACCGATGTTCACGACGCCCTGGGCGGCGGAGAGCGAGGCGGCGTGCACGGCGCGCGCCACGTCGCGTACGTCGACGAAGTCCCGCTGCACCCCGAGCCCGCCGAGCTTGAGCTCGCCGTCCCCGGCCTGCATCGCCCGCCGCATGGCCTCCGCGAGTCGGCCGAGCGGCGACCCGGCCGGCGTCCCGGGCCCGGCGGGCGAGAACACCCGCAGGACGACGGCGTCGAGCCCGGAGCCGAGCACCAGCTCGGTGGCCGCCAGCTTGCTGACCCCGTAGGGCCCGCCGGGGCGCGGCACCGCGTCCTCCGCGGTCGACGAGCCGGGCTGGCTCGGCCCGTACTCGGCGCCGCAGCCGAGCTGCACGAGGCGCGCCCCGCAGCCGCTGCGGCGCAGGGCCTCGCAGATGGTGGCGACGGCGACGGTGTTGTGGCGGGTCAGGTCGCGGGCGCCGCCGCGGGTGGCACCGGCGCAGTTGATGACGACGCCCGGGTGCACGGCGTCCAGGAAGCGGGTGAGCGCGCCGGGGCTCCCGCTGGCGAGGTCGAACCGTACGTCCGAGTCGTCGCCGCGGCCGAGCGCGGTGAGCTGCACGGCCGGGTCGGCGAGCAGCCGGTCGGCGACGAACCGGCCGAGGTATCCGTTGGCTCCGATCAGCAGCACCCTCATCGGGCGCCTCCCGGGGTGGCCGCTCGATGGCGGAGACGGCTGCGGGTGGTCATCTGTCTTTCTCCTTCGGGGTGTTGCCGTGGTGCACGGGGTGAGGCCCGCGGTGTCGGCCCCGCGGGAGGGTGGTCGTGCCGGTCGGTGGCTACGGCGCGGCGCGGGATGCCGCGTGGGCCGAGGCGAGGGTGAGGGTCCTGGCCGCGTGGACCAGGAGGACGAGGGCGGCGGCGCCGCACGCGGCGGTCGGTACGGCGCCCGGCCCCCAGGCGTCGACGGCGGCCGTGACGGGCGCGGCCAGTGCGGCGCAGCCGGGCAGCCTCGCCAGGAACACCAGGGCCAGGGCGGTCGCTTCGCAGGTGCCCGCGGCGCCGAGCAGCAGGACGGGGGCGCGGGTGAAGCCGTAGACGCCGAGGAGGCGGGCGAGCAGGAGCAGCGCGCCGAGCGCGGCGGCCCCGAGCAGTGCGGGAGGACCGCCGCCGGGGTGGCCGCTCGATCGCCCGTCGAGGCCCCCGAAGTCGCCGGTGCCGCCGAGCACCGCGTCCGCCGCCGCGAGGAGCGCCCCGAGCGACCCCAGGAACAGCGCGAACACCCCGAGCAGCAGCGGCCGTACGGAGGACGCGAACTCGTCGAGCCCGCGGCTGGCGGCGAGCCGGCCCCCGGCCCGTACGGCGAAGAGGCGGGCGCACCAGGTCGCGGGCGCGACGGCGAGGGCGAGCCCCAGGAGCGCGGCGGCCGCCGGGTCCCAGAGGTCGCCGGGTCCGCCGGGCCCGCCCGCGACGACGCCCCGCACCAGGCCGTCGCCCAGCAGGGCGTACGCGAGGAGCCAGCACACCCACGCGCGCGTGGCGGGCATCGCGTGCGAGGTGGAGCGCAGCGGCCCGTGCCGCAGGGCGATGTGCAGGGCCACGCCGACGGCGAGCGCGCCCAGGGGCAGGGCCACGAGGCGCGTGCTCCCCTCGCTGAGGGCGAGGCCGGTCACGGCGGCGGCGCAGGCGGCGCCGGGCAGCAGCGCGAACAGGGCCCAGCCGGTGGGCACTTCGGGGATGCCGGTGGGTGCGCCGTGGCCGGTGGTCCGCCCGTCGCTTCCGGTGCGTTCGCCCCCGGGCCCGTCGCCGGGTGGGGTGTCACCGCCGTCGCGGGGCACGCGCGCGTACATCTCCTCGGCCAGGGCGAAGACGTCGCGGTGCCGGAAGCGTGCGGCTGTTCTGTCGGTGACGCCGTGGGCCTCCAGGCCCGCCGCGATCTCCAGTGGGTCGACGGCGCGCTCGCACAGCCCGCGGTGGCGGTGCATGAGGGCCTTGACGGGGTCGGCGGGGCCGCGCCGCGCGGGCTTGGCGCGGGCGGCGCTCGGGCGGGGCGCCCGCACGCCGGTGGCGCCGAGGCCGGTGCCTCTGGAGCCGTTGCCTCTGGAGCCGGTGCCTCTGGAGCCGGTGCCTCTGCCCTTGCCGCGCGCGTCCCAGCCGCTGTCGCCGTCGTCGTCACCCTCGCCCTCGCCGAAGGCGGGCACGGACGCCGCGCCGACCGGGGCGACGGTTCCCGCGCCCGGCAGCTCCGTCGGCTCCGGCGTCAGCGCCCGGTCCGCGAGCAGTTCCTCGGAGCGCGAGTCCCAGCCGGTCGCACCCTCCGGAGCGCGCGGTGCGTCCATGGCCCGGACGGCTCCCTCATGTCGCCTCATACGGTGGCCTCCTTCAACTGCGCCCGCACATCGGCCTCTTGCGTCACGGCCCAGCTCGGCGCCCCGCCGCCCTCGGCGCCCGCCCCGGCCCCGTTCGACGCGGGCCCGACCGCGACCGCCCACCGCCCCGGCACGTACGCCTCCGCCGGATGCGCGAACGGCACGGGCTCGCCCGCCTCGTCCACCACGTCCCTGCGCACCGGGCAGTGCGAGACGATCTCCAGGTAAATGCTTCGAAATGCCGCGACGTTCTGCTCGACGGTGAAGAGCTCAAGGGCCCGCGCCCGCGCCGCCGCCCCCAGGCGCGCGCGCCGCTCGGGGTCGCGCAGGAGCGACACGCACGCCTCCGCGAGCGCCTTCGGATTGCGCGGCGGCACGACGAGACCCGTACCGCCGATGACCTCCACCACCGCGCCGACATCCGTGGAGACGGTCGCGCGCCCGCAGAACATGGCCTCGACCAGGCTGATCGGGAAGCCCTCGACCACGCTGGAGAGGACGACGACGGCTCCGGAGGCGTACGCGTCGGCGAGTTCGGGGACGTCGGGGCCGCCGATCTCCTCGAAGGAGACGGGGTTGCAGCCGACGGCGTGCGCGCCCGGCGCCTCGTCGGGGAAGAGCTGCGCGGCGAGGGCCCGGCAGTGCGCGAGGTACTCCACCGCCCCGGGCCCCTCGGCCGGCGCCCCGACGATCCTGAGACGCGCGCCCGGCACCGCAGCGCGGACCTCCGCGAAGGCGTGGAGCAGCGAGATCAGGTCCTTGGCGGGCTCGACGCGGCCGACCCACAGGAGCGTGTCGGGGCCCGCGGCGAAGTCGTCGTAACCCCCTTCGCCGATCTCCGAGAAGCGGGCCGCCTCCATGCCGGGGTGGACCGTGCGCAGCTTGGCGCGGTCGGCGCCGCAGCGCTCCTGCCAGCGTCGGGCGTGGGTGTTGCCGGGGGTGATGAGGGTGGCCCCGCGGTACACCTCGGCGGCGAGGAGGCCGTGGAAGGACGCGAGGAGCGCCCGCGCCGGTGCGCTCAGACCGGTGTCTCCCGCGGCGAGGTAGTGCGCCCGCAGCCGCACGCCGTACTCGGTCACGAGCAGCGGGACCCCGTCGAAGTGGCCGGCGAGGAGTCCCGGCAGCGCCGCGGGTCCGCCGGAGGCGGCGTGGCACAGGTCGACAGCGCCGAGTCCGTCGGCCCCGTACCAGTCGAGGGAGAGCGGTCGCAGCGCGCGCTCCATCAGGCCCGCGACGGTGAGCAGGTCGGGCACGCGGGCGGCGCGGGCGGACCGCAGTGCGCCGGGCGCGCGGCAGGCGCGCTCCAGGGCGCGGACGGCGGACTCGGAGCGCAGGGCAGCGACGAGGCCGCCCTCGTCGCGGGCGAGTTCGGCGAGCCCGTACAAGGCGCTGCTGAAACGGTCCGCCACTTCGTCGCGCGCGTCCTGCGCCGCGCCCTGCGCACCAGCGGCGGCACCCGCACCGGAACCGCCGCGGCACACCACGTCCGCCAGCTCCCCGTAGCACTCCGCGAAACGGCGCCGGGCCCGCCGCCCGTGGCCGCCGCGGGGGCCCGCGGCCCAGAGCGCCTCGTCGTCGGCGGTCCACAGCGGCGCCGTGCGCACCCGGCCGACCTGCGGGGGCAGTTCGACCCAGCCCCGCGCCTGCTGCCGCTCGCTGCGGCTGAGGGCGTAGACGTCGAACTCGTGTTGCCCGAGCCCACGCACGAGCCGGTCGCACCAGAGCCTGGCCTCACCGCTCACATACGGATAGCCACCCTCCGTAAGCAGTCCGACGCGCACGAGCGCACCCCCGATATCCCGTCCGGGGAGCCGCCGTTGGTCCGACGGCTCGCAGCGGGACGAACGTATGCGGTCATGCGGGTGGCGCGACGGACGGTTGTCCATCGCGCCACCAAAAGGGGTGAACGGCAGTAACTTTCCCGCGCCGGTTGCGTTCCGTCGCGCTATAGCACCCCGAAAGCCCCGTTTCGCTACGCAGAGTCAGGCTGCGGCCAGCTCCTTGCGGGCCTCGCGCCGCTGCCTCGCCGCCTCGGGGTCGAGCGCGGGCACCGCCGCGAGGAGCCGCTGGGTGTACGGGTGCCGGGGCGCGCCGTAGACCTCCGCCACCGGTCCCTCCTCGACGATCCGCCCCTGCCGCATCACCGCGACCCGGTCGCTGACCTGGCGCACCACCGCGAGGTCGTGGGCGACGAAGACCAGCGCGAGTCCGAGCTCGCGCTGCAACTCGGCGAGCAGCGCGGTCACCTGGGCCTGCGTCGTCACGTCGAGGGCGGAGACGGGCTCGTCGCACACGATGAGCCGGGGCTCCGCCGCGAGCGCCCGCGCGATGCCGACGCGCTGGCGCTGGCCACCGCTGAACTCGTGCGGGTAGCGGTCGTAGTGCGCCGGTTCGAGCCCCACGCGCCCCAGGAGTTCGCTCACCCGTCCCCGTACGAAGGAGTCGCCCTCGCCCCGCGCGCGCAGCGGGTCGGCGATCGACTCGCCCACGGAGCGGCGCGGGTTGAGCGAGGAGACGGGGTCCTGGAACACCATCTGCACCCCGGGCACCACCCGACCGCCGGGCACCTCCGCACCCCCGTGGCGGAGGTGCCCGGCGGTCGGCGCCAGGAGGCCCACGAGCATGCGGCCGAGCGTGGTCTTGCCGCTGCCGCTCTCGCCCACGATGCCGAGGGTCTCCCCGCGCCGGACGGTGAGCGAGACGTCGTCGACGGCGGTGACCGCACGCCTGCCGCGCCCGAACGCCCGGCGCAGACCGACGGCTTCGAGCACGACCTCGCCCGCTTCACCGGCGGCCGGCACCAGCGGCGAGTCCACCCGCGGGACGGCCTTCAGGAGCTCCCGCGTGTACGCCTCCCGCGGCGCCCCGAGGACCTCCCGCACCGCACCGCGCTCCACCGCGCGCCCGTCCCGCATGACCAGCACGTCGTCGACGCTCTCGGCGGCGACGCCCACGTCATGGGTGACAAGGAGCAGCCCCATGCCGGTCTCGCCGCGCAGCGTGTGCAGCAGGTCGAGGATCTGGGCCTGGACGGTCACGTCGAGCGCGGTGGTCGGCTCGTCGGCGACGAGCAGCGCGGGCTCGCAGGCCAACGCCATGGCGATGAGAGCCCGTTGGCGCATGCCGCCGCTGAACTCGTGCGGGCGGGCCCGGGAACGGCGCGCGGCGTCGGGAATGCCGACCCGGTCGAGCACCTCCACGGCACGCGCGCGTGCCGCCCGCCGGGACGCGCCCGTGTGGACGCGGTACACCTCGGCGATCTGGCCGCCCACCGCGTAGTAGGGGTCGAGGGAGGAGAGCGGGTCCTGGAAGACCATCGCGGCCTTCCCGCCGCGCAGCCGCCGCAGTTCGGTGTCGGACGCCGCCTGTACGTCGACGCCGTCGACCAGCACCGACCCGCTGACGCGCGCGCCCGTGTCCCGGTGCAGGCCGAGCAGCGCGGACGCCACGGTGGACTTACCGGATCCCGACTCTCCGACCAGGGCGAGCGCGCCGCCCTTCTCCAGCGTGAAGGAGAGGCCGTCGACGGCGTGGACGGCACCCTTGCCGGAGCCGAACCCGACCCTCAGATCGCTGACTTGGACAAGACTCACGACAGCACCACCCGTCGGTCGGCCACCGCGTACAGGACGTCCGCGACGGCATTGGCGAGCACCACGAAGAGGCCGGTGACCAGGACCATCCCGACGACCACCGGCAGGTCGACGACCTTGACCGCGTGCACGAGTTCGCGGCCGAGGCCGGGCAGCCCGAACAGCGTCTCGGTGAGTACGGCACCCCCGAACATCGATCCGAAGTCGGTGGCGGTCAGTGTGATGACGGGAGCGACGGCACCCCGCAGCGCGTGCTTCCCGATGATCGTGCGCTCCCCCACGCCGTACGCCCGGAAGGTGCGCACGTGGTCGTCGGCGAGCGTCTCCAGCATCGAGGAGCGGGTCAGGCGCGCGTACTTGGCTGCCTCGATCAGCGCGAGCGACAGCCACGGCAGGAGCAGGTTCCACGCCCACTGCGTCGGGTCGTCCGCGAAGGGGACGTACTGCGGGAAGGGCAGCCACTGCAGCTGGCCGCAGACGACGATCATCAGCAGCAGCCCGATGATGAAGACGGGCGTGGCGGTGCCCGCGAGGGTGATGGCGGTCAGCACGCGCTCGGTCACCCGGCCGCGCCGCCAGGCGGAGAGCACGCCGGTGCCGACGCCGAGGAGCAGCCAGAGCACCATGGCGCCGAGCGCGAGCGACCCGGTGACCGGCAGCTTCGCCAGGATCAGCGCGGTGACCTGCTGGTCGCTCTGGTAGGAGATGCCGAGGCAGGGCGCGCCGCAGTGCTCGGTGCCCGTGCCGGTGGAGTAGTCCTGGCCGACGAAGAGGCCCTGGAGGAAGTCCCAGTAGCGGACGTACAGCGGGTCGTCGAGCCGCAACTGCTCGGCCACCTGCTGGACTTGGGCCGGTGAGCAGCGTGGTCCGCAGGTGATCTGGGCGACGTCGCCCGGCGCGGCGTAGAACACCGTGTAGATGATCACGGAGATGACGAGGAGGGTGACCGCGGCGCCCGCCAGGCGCCGCGCGAGGAAGCCGGTCACGCGCTGACCTCCCGCTTGCGGCCCGTCCCGATCCGCAGCCGGGACGCGGCCCGCGGGTCGAGGGCGGTGCGCACGCCGTCGCCGAGGACGGTGAGCGCGAGGACGGTCACGAACAGGGCCCCCGCCGGGAACAGCAGGTACTGCGGAGCCGCCTGGTACCAGACGTTCGCGGTGGCCAGCATCTGCCCCCAGGACGGGGTGGGCGGCTGCACGCCCACCCCGAGGAAGGACAGCGCCGCCTCTGCGGTGATGTTCGCGGGGAGGAGCAGCGCGGCGTAGGTGATGACGGGCGCGGCGAGCGCGGGCAGCAGCTCGCGCCGGGCGATCTGCACGCCGCCCCAGCCGCTGAGCCGGGCGGCGGCCACGTGGTCGAGCTCCTTGAGCGCGACGGTCTGCCCGCGCACGATCCTGGCCACGACGCCCCAGGCGACGAGGCCCATGACCAGGGCGACGAGCACGGGCCGCGGGAAGCCGTCCGGCACGACCGCCATCAGCGCGAGTGCGAAGACCGTCAGCGGCAGCGCCACGATCACGTCGGTGGCCCTGCTGAGCACCTGGTCCACCCACCGGCTGCCGAACCCGGCGGCGACGCCGACGACGATCCCGATGAACAGCTGCACGACGGTCGCGGCGAGTGCGACGCCCAGCGAGACCGGCGCCCCGTGGACCAGGCGCGCGAAGAGGTCACGCCCGGTCTGCGGCTCGACGCCGAGCCAGTGCTCGCCGCTGATCCCGCCGAACGGGCCGACCGGCACGCCGCCGCGCGCCGAGTCGATGAGGTCCGGGTGGTACGTGGTGGGGTCCTGCCCCTCCAGGGCGGTGAGCAGCGGCGCGGCGAGCGCCACGAGGACGAGCACCGCGACGACGCCCGCCGCGACGAGGGCGGCGCGCTGCGCACGCAGCCGCCCCCAGAAGCCGGAGCGGACGGTCACGACGACTTCACCGCGACCTGGGAGACGTCGAGGACACCGGTCCAGTCGCTGATGACGACGTTCTTGACGTCCTTGCCGTACAGGCGCTTGTAGACCGGGTGGAAGAGCGGCACGGTCAGCGCCCGCTCGCCGATCTTCTTGTCGAGCGCGCCCCACCGCTTGGCGGCGGCCTTGAGGTCGGTGAGCTTGTTGATCTCGTCGATCTCGTCGTTGACGGACTTGTCGTCCAGGAACCCGGAGTTGAAGTTGGAGCCGTCCTTCACGATCTGCCGGCCGTCGAAGATCGGGGCGAGGAAGGGGCCGCCGGAGGGCCAGTCGGCGCCCCAGTGGGCGAGGAAGAGGCCGGGCTCGTCCTTGGCGCTGTGGGTCTTCTCCTGGTAGTCGTTGTCCTCCAGGCCCTCCAGCTTGACCGTGATCCCGGCCTTCTTCAGCGCGTCCTGCACGGCGGTCGCGATCTCGGGGCTGGTCTCGAAGTCCTTGGCGTTGGAGTGCGTGAGCGTGATGGTGAGCCCGTCCTTGTGACCGGCTTCCGCCAGCAGCTCCCTGGCCTTCTTCGGGTTGCCGGACGGGCCCGCCGGGAAGTGGTCGAACTTCGTGTATCCGAACGACTTCTGGTTGGGCAGGAACGTGGTGGCGGGCTCGGCGAGCGAGGAGCCACCGGCCGCGTTGACGACCGAGGAGCGGTCCACGGCGTACGAGATGGCCTGGCGGACCTTCGGGTCGTCGAACGGCTTCACCTTCGGGTTGAAGGCGAGGTAGTTCGTGTAGCCGAAGTGGCCGGTGCCGACGTGCGAGGCCAGCTGCTTGTCGCCGGTGACCTTCGCGAGTTCGGCCGGGCCGAGGTTGGTGTCGGTGGTGACGGCGGCGGCGTCGGCGCCCTGGCTGGCGGAGAGCCGCTGGTTGATGACGGACGAGTCGAGCCCGGACCGCACGTCGATGACGTCCGGGTAGGCCTTGCGCTCCGGGTCGGTCTTGGCGGACCAGTGCGGATTGCGCTCCAGGCGCAGCCGCTCGCCGTCGTTCTCGTTCCTGGCGACCTTGTAGGGCCCGGACGAGACCGGGTGCTCCTCGTACTTGGTGCCCTTGTCCCTGGCCTTCGGCACGGGTGCGAACGACGTCTGCGTGGCCACGTAGTCGAAGTCGCCCACGGGCTTGTTCAGATGGAAGACGATCGTCCGCTCGTCCGGCGTCTCGACCGACTTCAGGCCGCCCTTGCTCTTGTACGGCCCTTCGTAGTCGGCGCCCCCGATCAGCCAGTCCCTCAAGAAGGGCGCACCGCCGGACAGTTCGGCCGCGAAGGACCGCTCGATGCCGTACTTCACGTCCGCCGAGGTGATCGCCGAACCGTCCTCGTACGTGAGGCCCTTCTTCAGGGTGTACGTCCACACCGTGGCGTTCTTGCTCGGCTTGCCCAGATCCGTGGCGAGGTCCGGCACGACCTCGGTGCCCTTGGCGCCGTCCTCGCGGTGGCGGGTGGTCAGGGTGCGGAAGACGAGGCTCGGCACGTTTCCGCCGCCGGAGGTGTAGAGCCGCGCGGGGTCGAAGTCGACCTGCGGTACACGGTTGAGGACGGTGAGCGTGCCGCCCTTGGCGGGCGTCCCCTCGCCGCTCCCGGCGTCCCCGTCCTTCGGACCCGCGCAGGCGACGAGGCCCGAGGCCAGGACCAGGCTGACGGATGCCGCTGCCACGCGGCGGGCTATGACGGGCGATTGACGCATCGGAAGAAGACCTCTCGGGGGACGCTGCGAAAAGGGCAGCGGATCAACGGGAATCGAGCAGAGACCGAGCGGAGCTCACCCCGGAGAAGGCGCGGAAGACGCGGCACAAAGGCCGCGGAAAACAGCTGAGCCCGACGACGAGCAGCCGAGAACGGCTACGGTCCGGCCGGGACCGGTACAGCTGGAAAGGAGCGACGCACTCGCCGGGGCGGGCGTCAGCAACAGTGAATGTCGGCCACGCAGAGCGCGGTCACGCCGAACAGCGCCAGCTCAATGGCGGCGCTCGACGGGGCGTGCTGGTTCGACATGCGGAGAAATATGAACGAATTTCCGACTGATGTCAAAACCGCCCCGGGGCCCGAACGCCGCCCCACCTCAACTCTTCGGGAACACCCAGGGGTTGGCCTTGCACTTGATGCCGTCGTGCTCCAGGAATTTCGTCTGCTGCTGCATGACGGGGGCGAGCTGCCCGTCCTTCGTGCAGTCCGTGTGATTGTGACCGAGCCGGTGGCCGACCTCGTGATTGATGAGCATCTGGCGGTACGGGTGGATGGCGTTGCCGAATTCCTTCTTGACGGCGTCGCCGTAGGTCTCGGCGCCCTGCGCCCACCGATAGGCATTGATCATCACGCGGTCCGTCGCCGCGGAATCGCACGACACGTTGTCCTGGGTGATGTCCAGGCCGGATTTGGCGCACCACTTCGCGGTCGTTCCCGGGCTCGCCAGCGTGATGACGAAATCAGGCCGCCCCGACGAGATCCGCTCGAAGGTGCGGGCCCCCGCGTGGGCCCAACTCCGGTCGTCGTTCAGGGTCTTCTGCACCGCCTGCGCGAAGAGCTTCCCGTCGAGGCCGAGCCCCTTCTCGACGTCGACGCGGTAGCGGAACCGCTGCCCCTTGCCGGGCGCCTTGTCGAACCCGGGCATCGCCTCGAAGTCGCCGGACGCCCTGAGCTTCGGGTCCAGCGGGAACTCCTTGCCCATCTTCTGGTCGTACGTGTCCGGGGCGTCCCGCAGCTCGTTCGGCGTCGGCCTGCGGTCCGAGCGGGACGCGGGGTCCTCGGTGTCGCGCGCGCCACCCGGCGCCGCCTCAGTACCCGAGTCCGAGCCCTTCGCCCCGCCGGCGAGCTGACCCGCGACGACGACCGCGACCACGCCGATCACGGCGGCGGCCGCGACGCCGACGACGGCGCGGCCGCGCTTCCTGGTGCGGGGCCCGGCATCGGACCCCGCACCGCCGAGGAGCGGCTCGACGTCGTCCCAGTCCGTGACGGAGGCGTACGGGTCGCGGGGCGGCGGCGGCCCCATGACCGCGCCCGCGCCGGGCTCCGGCGAGGCCGGCGTGAAGCCCTCGGGGAGCTCGTCGGGGAAGGCGGCCATGTAGTCCTGCCGGGGCCCGGGCACGTCGGGGCCGCCCCCGGCCCGGGGACCACCACCTGTGCCGGTTCCGGCGCCGCTGTCGGCGCCGTCGCCCCAGCCGCCGCCGGTTTCGTGCTGCTCGGGGTGCCCGCCCCGCACGTGCGGAATCCCGTGGGAAGGCGTGCCCTGCGCGGGCATCCCGTGCGCAGGCGTCCCGTCAGCGGGCGTCCCCTGAGCGGGCGTGTCCTGCGCGGGTGCTCCGTCCGCTCCCGGCGCACGCCTGCGCCGCCCCGGGCCGGGCCCCTGCTGCGGGCCCGCGCCGCGCGACTTCGGTATGCCCGAGGTGCTGGTGTTGTCAGGTGTGTCTGCCGGACCCCGGCGGCTGTGCCGTCCCACGCGCCGCCTCAGCTCCCCGAACCCGGGCGCGAGCCGTCGCGGTCCGCCGCGGCCAACTCGCCGGTGTCGATGAGGAGTTCACGGAAGGCCGTGGCCACACTCTCGGGGTACTCCATCATCGCCACGTGCCCCGCGTCGGGCAGCGTGAGCAGCCGCGAGTCGCGGAACGCGGCGGCCGCCCTGCGGGCCATGCGGAACGAGACGAGCAGGTCGCGGCCGCCGTAGACCAGCAGGGTCGGCGCGAGCACCCGCTCGGCCTGCCGCCACAGCCCGTGCTGGCCGCCCAGCGTGTACGCGTTCACGACGCCGCGCGCCGAGCGGGCCATCGCGTCCCAGAAATAAGGGAGCTGGAGCCTGCGCTCCATCTCCCGCACCGCCGCGTCGAACCCTTCCGGCGTGACCCTGCCCGGGTCGCCGTAACAGAGCCCCATGACGCCGCGCACCCGCTGCTCCGCCGTCCACTCCCTGGTGAGCCGGGTGAAGAGGGCGGCGACGCCCGGCACCGCGAGCAGCCCGGTCGGCACCGCCGTGCGCTGCACCCGCAGCTCCGGCAGGGCGGGCGAGATCAGCGTCAGCGTGCGGACGAGGTCGGGGCGGACCGCGGCGACGCGCGTGGTGATGGCGCCGCCCAGCGAGTTGCCCACCAGGTGGACGGGCCCGCGGCCGCGCGCGTCGAGATAGCGGATGACCGCACGGGCGTGCCCGGTGACGGAGTAGTCGCCGTCGTCGGGCGGCGGGGAGTCACCGAACCCCGGCAGGTCGAGCGCCTCGCAGTCGACGACGTCCGCCAGCCGTGGCATCAGCGCCGACCAGTTCTGCGAGGAGCCGCCGAGCCCGTGCACGTACAGCGCGGGCGGCAGTCCGGGGCGGACCGAGGGCCGGGAGCGCACGGTCAACGAGAGCCCGGGCAGACCGACCGAGTCGAGCCGTTCCCCCTCCGCGACCGCCACGGCACCCGGCTTGGGGGCGGCGGCGGCCAGTAGGTTCGGCAGATCGGTCGAAGGCATGCGGCAATGTTACGAGACGATCACGCGGTAGTTCACGTGTTCGCTGTCACAGAACGCACACAGATCGCGTAGCGCCTCGTCCAGGTCTCTTCTACGCTCGGAAGAGCTGACGAAAACCGACGAAAAGAGTCATGGAAAGAGGGCGCAGGGGCACTCGAACCACCAGGCCACCGAGGACCGCGAGGGAAGAGAGCCATACATGAGTGTCGACCCCACCGACCCGGACACCTTCGAAACCGAAGAGACGCACGCGCCCGAGGTCGACGTCGAGGCCCCGGAGGCGGACACGGCCGAGCAGCGCACCGACCTCGCGCCCAGCCGGGACGACTCCCTGGTGGAGGCCGACCCCGCCACCGCCAGCGAGGCCGACCTGGCCGAACAGGCCCGCGTCGTCAGCCTCGACGAGGACGACTACCGCTAGGGGAACCGGGCGGGAGCCGAGGGCCGCGGACCCGGACCTGACCGTGTTTGCCCTGCTACGCACCGGTGCGCAGCCCTTCTGCGGTCGTCCAGTCCGTGAAATTCTGCGCTCGCACCGCGCACATCACAGTTACCGAAAAGTACGATGGCGGCGCGGCGCTCACCGCACATCGGACGATTTTGGGAGGCGGCGTGACAGCCATCGAGCAGACAGAGGCAGCACGCCCGCGGGGCACACGGCTGCCGCGCCGTGCCCGACGCAACCAGCTCCTGGGCGCGGCCCAGGAGGTGTTCGTCGCACAGGGTTACCACGCGGCGGCGATGGACGACATCGCCGAGCGCGCCGGCGTCAGCAAGCCCGTGCTCTACCAGCACTTCCCGGGCAAGCTCGACCTCTACCTCGCCCTGCTCGACCAGCACTGCGAGTCACTGCTCCAGTCCGTGCGCGCGGCGCTTGCGTCCACCACGGACAACAAGCTCCGCGTCGCCGCGACGATGGACGCCTACTTCGCGTACGTGGAGAACGAGGGCGGCGCCTTCCGGCTGGTCTTCGAGTCGGACCTGACGAACGAGGCCGCGGTGCGCGAGCGCGTGGACCGCGTCACCCTCCAGTGCGCGGAGGCGATCTGCGAGGTCATCGCCGAGGACACCGGTCTGCCCAGGGACGAAGCGATGCTCCTCGCCGTGGGCCTCGGCGGGTATTCGCAGGTCGTCGCCCGGTACTGGCTGGCAAGCCGCAGCACGGTCCCGCGCGACAAGGCGGTGGAGCTGCTCACCTCGCTCGCCTGGCGCGGCATCGCGGGTTTCCCGCTGCACGGCACGGAAGGCCACTGAGCTCTCGCGTCCTTGTTCCCGCTCCGTGTTCGCTACCGGCGTGCACGGCCGCGGCCGTCCCCGTCCCCTCACCGGGCTAATGTGTGCTGGGTACGGCGCGGACGGCCGCGCACAGACTGACCGTCGGAGGGACAAAGCCGTGGAGGTCAAGATCGGCGTGCAGTACGCGCCCCGCGAGATCGTGCTGGAGAGCGGCCAGAGCGCCGAGGAAGTCGAGACCGCGGTGTCCGAGGCGCTGACCGGCAAGTCGCCGCTGCTGAGCCTCGTGGACGACCACGGCCGCAAGGTCCTGGTTCCGGCCGACCGCCTCGCGTACGTCGAGCTCGGTGAGCCGACCGCGCGCAAGGTGGGCTTCAGCGCCCTGTAGGACGCTTCGGCGCATGCGTGACGGAACGGCCCGGTGGTTCTCAATCACCGGGCCGTTCCCGTGCGTTGTGCGGATCCTGTGCCTCGTACGGGGGAATCCGGCGCCGGCCGATCATGGAGGGTTGCATTCCGGCCGCCCGGGGTAGACCGGCTACGACCGATTTGCACCTGGCCGCAAGGGAGGGCACCACCGTGATTCTGGAAGCACTCGGCTCCACACTGCTCGGCCTCGCCCTGGCCTGGGCCGCCGCGCACCGCCTCGGGCACCGCCTGCCCGGGCGCAGCCTGGTCCTGTCCACGGGCCCCGTCGGCGCCCTCATCGGCGCCTTCATCACGCACATGGCGCTCGGCTCCGGCCACGCCCCCGCGACGCTGGTGGGAGCGCTCGCCGTATCGGCGGCCCTGCTGTCGCTGCTGCTGCGCCCGACCGGCGGCAGACTGCGCCACTCGGCGACGGCCTGAGAGCGCCGGAAGCGGCCGGGGCCCCGTCGGGCGGCGCGCCCCGCAAGGGGTGCGGGGCGCCCCCGTAAGGGTTGTTACGCCGCCAGGCCCAGCGCGGCCATCCGCTTGGTGTGCGCCTCGGTGATCCGGGAGAACATCCGGCCGACCTCGGCGAGGTCGAAGCCGTCGGCCACGCCTCCGACCAGCATGGTCGACAGCGCGTCCCGGTCGGCGACGACCCGCTGCGACTGGGAGAGGGCCTCGCCCATCAGCCGTCGCGCCCACAGCGCGAGCCGCCCGCCCACGCGCGGGTCCGCGTCGATCGCGGCGCGCACCTTCTCCACCGCGAAGCTCGCGTGCCCGGTGTCGTCGAGCACGCCGAGCACCAGGGCGCGGGTGTCGCCGTCGAGGCGGGCCGCGACCTCGCGGTAGAAGTCACTGGCGATCGAGTCGCCGACGTACGCCTTGACGAGGCCCTCCAGCCAGTCCGACGGCGCGGTCTGGCGGTGGAAGCCGTCGAGCGCGGCGACGAACGGGTGCATCGCCTCGGTCGGCTCCGCGCCGATCGCCGAAAGGCGGTCCCTGAGCTGCTCGAAGTGGTGGAATTCGGCCGACGCCATCTTCGCCAGCTCCGCCTTGTCGCCGAGCGTCGGTGCGAGCTTCGCGTCCTCCGCGAGGCGCTCGAACGCCGCGAGCTCCCCGTAGGCGAGCGCGCCGAGCAGGTCCACCACCGCGGCGCGGTAGTCGGGCTCGGCGGAAGCTGTCGCCCAGTCCTGGGCAGCGATTCCAGTGGGTTCGGGGGCGGATTCGGCAGAGGTGTCAGGCGTCTCCATGAAGCGCACAATAGCCCGCTTGCCGGAAGGCGTAAGGCCCTGGTCAGTCACTGTGACGACGACCATGTGACGAATCCGCCGGACACACATGCGAGATTTAGCGGTACAGTGGTAATGCGCCCGCCGAGTATTTGACGGGCGGTACGAATGAGGATGCCCGGTCGGTGGCCCGATCGGCTCCGACCCGACAGCCCTCCGGGCAGTGCGCACAGGTTGCGTACGGCACGAGGAGGGAACCTCAGCGGTACGAGCGCTCGAGCGCCGGCAGTGGTCCCGCGCCCCCGGCCCGCCCCACAGGCGGCCGGCGGTTACCGGCACGGTCACGACCCCCAGCGTTCGCCTCGCACCGCGTCTCACAGACAAGGCATAGCCCTGACTACGACTTTCCGAGAGCTCGGGATCCTTCCCGAGACGGCCGAGGCCCTCGAAGCCGTCGGCATCATCAATCCCTTCCCCATCCAGGAGATGACGCTCCCCGTCGCCCTCTCGGGCTCGGACGTCATCGGCCAGGCCAAGACCGGCACCGGCAAGACGCTCGGCTTCGGCCTCCCGCTCCTGGAGCGCGTGATCGTCCCCGCCGACGTCGAGGCCGGCCGCGCCAAGCCCGAGCAGCTGACCGAGGCGCCGCAGGCCCTCATCGTCGTGCCCACCCGCGAGCTCTGCCAGCAGGTGACGAACGACCTCCTGACCGCCGGCAAGGCGCGCAACGTCCGCGTCCTCGCCATATACGGCGGCCGTGCCTACGAACCGCAGGTCGAGGCCCTCAAGAAGGGCATCGACATCGTCGTCGGCACGCCCGGCCGCCTCCTCGACCTCGCCGGGCAGCGCAAGCTCGACCTCAAGCACGTCAAGTGCCTGGTCCTCGACGAGGCCGACGAGATGCTCGACCTGGGCTTCCTGCCCGACGTCGAGAAGATCATCAACATGCTTCCGGCGAAGCGCCAGACGATGCTGTTCTCGGCGACCATGCCCGGCGCCGTCATCGGCCTGGCCCGGCGGTACATGTCGCAGCCCACGCACATCCGCGCCACCGCGCCGGACGACGAGGGCCAGACCGTCGCGAACACCAAGCAGCACGTGTTCCGCGCGCACAACATGGACAAGCCCGAGATGGTCTCGCGCATCCTGCAGGCCGAGGGCCGCGGACTCGCGATGATCTTCTGCCGGACGAAGCGCACCGCCGCCGACATCGCCGAGCAGCTCGAGAAGCGCGGCTTCGCCTCCGGCGCGGTCCACGGCGACCTCGGCCAGGGCGCGCGCGAGCAGGCGCTGCGCGCGTTCCGCAACGGCAAGGTCGACGTGCTCGTCTGCACCGACGTCGCCGCGCGCGGCATCGACGTCGGCGGTGTGACGCACGTCATCAACTACCAGTCCCCCGAGGACGAGAAGACCTACCTGCACCGCATCGGCCGCACCGGCCGCGCGGGCGCCAAGGGCATCGCGATCACGCTCGTCGACTGGGACGACATCCCGCGCTGGCAGCTGATCAACAAGGCGCTCGACCTGGGCTTCAACGACCCGGTCGAGACCTACTCCAGCTCCCCGCACCTGTACGAGGAGCTGAACATCCCGGCGGGCACCAAGGGTGTCCTGCCGCGTGCCGAGCGGACCCGTGCGGGTCTGGGCGCGGAAGAGGTCGAGGACCTCGGCGAGACCGGCGGTCGTGGCCGTGGCGGCCGCTCCGGCGGTCGTGGCCAGGACCGGGATCGCGACCGTGATCGCGACCGCGACCGTGATCGTGCGGGCTCCGCGTCCGCCGAGCGCGAGCGTCCGGCCCGTACGCCGCGTCGCCGCCGCCGTACGCGCGCCGGCAGCCCGCTCGACGCCGCCACGACGGTCGCTCCGGCCGCCGTGGTGACCGAGACCGCCGCTCCGGTGGCCGCGGCCGCCCCGGCCGTCGAGGCCGCCCCGGTCGCCGCCGAGGCGACCGAGCCGCGCACCCCGCGCCGCCGTCGGCGCACGCGCGCCGGTGCCGCGTCGGAGGCCCTGGCCACGGCCGAGGGCACGACCGTCGAGGCACAGGCGCCCGCGCCCGTCGTCGAGGCGGAGGCACCGGTGTCGAAGCCGCGCCGCCGCACCCGCAAGACCGCCGAGACGGTGGCCGACGCCGCCGCAGCGGAGGTCACCGCGCCCGAGGCCGCTGCCCCGGAGGCCGAGGCGGAGGCGCCGGTCACCAAGCCGCGCCGCCGCACCCGCAAGGCCGCGGAGACCGCCGTCGCCACGGCCGAGGGCACCCCGGAGACGGTCGAGGCCGTCGAGGCGCCCGCCGCCGAGAAGCCGAAGCGCCGTACGCGCAAGGTGGCGGAGAAGGTCGCCGAGGCGGCCGCTCCCGAGGCGGAGGCGGAGGTGGAGGCGCCGGTCACCAAGCCGCGTCGCCGTACCCGCAAGGCCGCCGAGACCGTCGCCGACGCCGCGACCCCCGAGGTCACCGCGCCCGACGCCGAGGCCGAGAAGCCCAAGCGCCGCACCCGCAAGACCGCGGCCAAGGTCACCGAGGCCGCTGCCCCGGAGGCGGAGGCGGAGGCGCCGGTCACCAAGCCGCGCCGCCGCACCCGCAAGGCCGCCGAGACCGTCGCCGACGCCGCGACCCCCGAGGTCACCGCGCCCGACGCCGAGGCCGAGAAGCCCAAGCGCCGCACCCGCAAGACCGCGGCCAAGGCGGCCGAGACTATCGAGGCCGAGATCCCGGCGCAGGCGACGGACGAGGCCAAGCCCCGTCGTCGTACGCGCAAGGCCGCTGCCGCCCCGGTGGACGCGGCCGGGGCCGAGGCGCCCGTCGCGGCCCCGCGCCGCCGCACGCGCAAGAAGGCCGAGTCCGTGGAGACCCCGGAGAGCTGACCCCCAGGTCACCCCTCCGCCGGTCCTCACCGGTCCGCCGTACCGAAGGCCCGCCCCCGACCGGGGCGGGCCTTCGCGCGTGGTGCGACGACCGTTAGCCTCGGCTCATGAGCAGGCCCCCGACCTTCGTCCCGCCCCCGTGTGCGACCGCGCGCACCCTCCGTACCGCCCGTGGTGACTTCGCCGTCCTCGACGCCGTGCCCGCCGCGGGTGTCCGGCGTCGGGGGACCGTGCTCCTCGTCCCCGGCTTCACCGGCAGCAAGGAGGACTTCATCACCCTCCTGGAGCCGCTGGCCGACGCGGGCTACCGTGCGGTGTCCGTGGACGGCCGCGGCCAGTACGAGAGTGCGGGGCCGGACGACGAATCGGCGTACGCCCAGGCCGAGTTGGCGCGCGATGTGCTGGCCCAGGCGACCGCCCTCGCGGCGGCCCCGGCGGCGGCCCACCTCCTCGGGCACTCCCTGGGCGGCCAGATCGCCCGCGC
Organism: Streptomyces sp. NPDC036815; assembly: GCF_055609205.1. Lineage (NCBI taxonomy): Bacteria > Bacillati > Actinomycetota > Actinomycetes > Kitasatosporales > Streptomycetaceae > Streptomyces > Streptomyces sp. NPDC036815. The sequence goes on from NZ_JBVJPW010000007.1 coordinate 320,647, forward strand.
CGCCACGCTCCTCGAACCCGGCGCCTTCGCCACCCTCACCCTCATGTCCTCGGGCCCCGCCGCGATCGCCCCCGCCCAGCGGGAACGCGCCGCGATGCTGGCGGACGCCCTCAAGGTGTACTCGATGGACGAGGTGTGGCAGGCGATGCGGGCCATGGAGCCGCCGCCCCCGCAGGACGTGGAGACCGGCGCCGACGAGGGCGGTCTCGACGAGGCGCTGCGGGCCCGCTGGCTCCTGCACAGCCCCGCCCAGCTCATCGCCACGGGCAGGCAGCTCTCCACGGAGCCGGACCGCGTCGCCGACCTCGCCGCGCTGCCGCTGCCCAAGCACGTGGTGTCCGGCGAGCGCGACGACACCTGGCCCGTGCCGCTCCTGGACGAGATGGCGGAGCGCCTGCACGCCCACCGCACGGTGATCCACGGCGCCGAGCACTCCCCCAACACCGACCGCCCCGCCGAGACGGCGGCGGCCCTGATCGACTTCTGGAACCGCCACTGACCTCGCGGCACCGCGTCAGTACCGCGCGGTCACTCCTGCACGGTCAGTACTGCGCCTGCAAGTGCTCCCAGAACCCGTCCCGCAGCGCCCGGCGCAGATCCGCCTGCCCGCGCAGCGAGTACTGCAGGAGCCGCTCCGCCTCCACCAGGAGGTCCTGGTCCACGGAGCCCGGCAGGTAGGGGTGGCCGGGCAGCAGGCCCACCAGCGCCTCGCGCCCCCGCGCGGCGAGCCACTTCGCGGCGATCTGCGCGCCGACGAAGCGGACGTCCTCGCGGGTGGGGCGGTGCACGGTGGCCCCCGCCTCGTACGTCGTGACGGCGCGGCGCGTGACGTACGGCTTGAAGAAGTCGAGGTCGAACGTGCGCTGGCTGTCGACCTCCCACAGCAGCGCCTCCGCCTGGTTGCGGCCGTCGGGCGCCTCGATGCCCCAGAGGTGGACCCGCGCGCCGTACCCCTGCGCCGCCTCGACCGCCGAGACCAGGTCCTCGTCGCCGCCGATCAGTGCCGCGTCGCTGATGGCGCGGTGCCGGGCCAGTGACTCCAGGTCGCTGCGGATCAGGGAGTCGACGCCCTTCTGCTGGTTGTTGGCGTTGAGGTTGCCGAGCCTGACCTTGACGTCGGGCAGCTCGGCGATCGACTGCTGCTCGGTCGTGTGGATGCGGCGCCTGGCGCCGTCGTACCAGTAGACGCGCAGCAGACGGCTGTCCGCGAAGATCGTCCTGGCCTTGTCGATGAGCGCGTCGATGAGGCCCTCCGCGTCGAGGTCGAAGGCCCGCCGGTCCTCGGTCCCGGCCGCGAGGCGGCCCGCGGCCGCGTACAGGTACCCGGCGTCGACGAAGATCGCGTGCGTGGACGGGGTCCTCGCGACCTCGGCGAGCACGCGCGCGAGCAGTCCGTTGGCGCGCTCCAGCTGAGCGCTGATCTCGGCCGCGTCGGGCGCGGCGGTGGCGGGGTCGGCCGCGGAGGGGTCGACTGCGCTGGGGTCGGCGTCGTTCATATCGGGTCCAGTCTCCCGCCGGTCACACAGCGAACACAACTGGTCTCGCTACTCGCAAGTAATTAGGTTCTCGAAAAATTTCCTTAGCGTAGGGAATGTTTGCACCGAGCAACTCGTTGTACCCATCAGGAACACAGCAGTTCTCCTTGCAGGAGGATGACCAGACGAAGGGAGAAGCCCTATGCGCTTCGAAATCATGCGACTCGACGACGTCGATGGCTCGGCCGTGGACAGCACCGTCGTGGACGCCGCCTCCGTCAATCGGATCGTGCAGCAGGCCGCCTCGATCGGCCAGCGCATCTACATCCGCCCGGCCGACACCTCGGCCTCGTAACGCAGACGTCGCAGGGCCCCGTACGGAATCCGTACGGGGCCCTTCGTATGCGCCGACACACCCGGGGGCGACCCACCCGGGGCGGCCGCTAGCTGCCGTTGATCACCTGCGTCACGCCGTTGATGATCTGCTGCACCGCGATGGCGGAGAGCATCATGCCCGCGAGCCGGGTCACGAGCACCACGCCGCCGTCCTTGATGACGCGGATGATCAGCAGCGAGTACCGCATCACCAGCCACAGCACCACGTGCATCGCCACGATCGCCGCCCAGACGGAGAGCTGCGTACCGACGCTGTCGGCGTCCTGCACGGCGAGGATGACGGAGACGATCGCGCCCGGCCCGGCGAGCAGCGGCATGCCGAGCGGCACCAGGGCGACGTTGACGTCCTTGGTCTGCTTCGGCTCGTCCGTCTTGCCGGTGAGCAGGTCGAGCGCGATGAGGAGCAGCAGCAGTCCGCCCGCGATCATCAGCGCGGGGACGGAGACGTGCAGGTAGTCGAGGATCTGGTGGCCCACGAGGCCGAAGACCGAGATGACGCCGAAGGCGACGCAGACGGCCTGGAAGGCCATCCGCTGCTGCACCTTGGCGGGCCTGCCCGCGGTCAGCCCGAGGAAGATCGGGGTGATCCCGGGCGGGTCCATGATCACGAACAGGGTGAGGAAGAGGGAGCCGAAGACGGCAACGTCGAACACAGTGATGGCCTTGCAGAGAGTCGTACGAAGGAGCCGTGCCGGGCGGCACCGTGCGCAGGGCGCGGCAGCCGCCGCCACGGAACCGGTGGATGCGGTGAAGTGAGGTGCGGTGAGGAGAGGCGCGTGGAGGACGGCCCTGCGCGGTGCGGGCTGTTACGCGGCGGGGCTTCCGCCGGCTCCCGGCACGGGGAACGCCCCGGTCGCGCGGCGGGTGATCTCGCCGTAGATCTCGGGGTCGGTGGTGAACTCCCCGAGCACACACGTCTTGCGGCTGCCGTGGTAGTCGCTGGAGCCGGTGACGAGCAGGCCGAGGTCCGCCGCGAGTCCGCGCAGCCTGGTGCGGGTCTCGGGGGTGTGGTCCATGTGGTCGACCTCGATGCCGTCGAGGCCTGCCGCCGCGAGCTCGGCTATCACCGAGTCGGACACGATCTTGCCGCGCTTGATGGCGCCGGGGTGCGCGAAGACGGTGACGCCGCCGGCCGCCTTGACCAGGCGAATGGCGTCGAAGGGGTCGAGCTCGTGCTTGTCGGCGAAGGCCCGGCCGCCGTCGGCGAGCCACTCGGCGGTGAACGCGTCGGAGACGGTGGGCACGACGCCGAGGTCGACGAGCGCCTCGGCGATGTGCGGGCGGCCGACCGAACCGTCGCCCGCGATCCGGGCGACCTGCTCCCAGGTCACCGGCACTCCGAGCCCCTGGAGCTTGCCGATCATCTCCTTGGCGCGCGGCACCCGGTCGTCGCGGACCAGTTCGCACTCGCGGGCGAGCTCGGGCTCCTCGGGGTCGAAGAGGTAGGCCAGCATGTGCAGACCCATGCCGTCGAGGCTGAAGGAGAGCTCGGCGCCGGTCACGAGGGTCGGTCCGGACGGCAGTTCGCGCAGGGCCCGCTTCGCCTCCGCGTAGCCCCGGGTGGTGTCGTGGTCGGTCAGCGCGACGACGTCGAGCCCGGCGGCCGCCGCGTTGCGGACCAGCTCGGCCGGGGTGTCCGTGCCGTCGGACGCAGTGGAGTGGGTGTGCAGATCGATGCGCACGACGCTGGCTCCAGTGCTCTGACGGGCGGAAGAAGGGGACGCTCAAGGATAACGGGAACCCGGCGCCCCGTACCCCGCCCCTGACGAGGCATCGCTCACGGCGTCAGGAGCCGTGGCGAGAGCGCGCCGCACGGCAGCAGGTCCACCTCCGCGCCCGCGTCGCGCAGATCGGTGAGGACCAGTTCGTCGTACATCAGGAGGCCCGACTGCTCCGGCCACGCGATGGCCCACAGCCACAGGCCGCGCGCCTCGCCCGCGAACACGGCGCGGTCGTCCGGCGTCCCGGAGACGTGCCACATCGGCGTCGGCCGCCCGGCGGCGAGGACCTTGGCCTGCGGCGGCTTCTCGACACTCATGTGCGGGCCGGGGTCGGGGCCGTCGATGCCCGCGTACCGCGCGCCGAGGCCGACGCCCAGCTCCTCGGCGACGAGCACCAGCTCCCCGACGCCGCCGAGCGGCGCGGGCCCCGAGCAGGCCACGGCCGTCGCGCGGCCACCGCTGCGGTCGTCCCCCGCGCAGGCCACACCCGTGAACAGCCAGCCGACCGGCAGGGGCCACGGCATCCACACCGGCACCTGCGCGCGGTGCACCACGACCTGGAGGGCCTCGACGCTGGGCGGGATCACGGGTTGCAGCGGATGCACGGTGCCGTGCACGTCGCACTGCCAGGAGTCGGCAAAGAGACCGGGAGCCCTGACCCGGCCACCACACTTCGGGCAACTGGGTTCGCCCCTCATAGCGACCAACGGTCCTCCCCGGTCGCCGCCCCGTCAAGGACGATCACCCGTCCGGTGGCCCCGTCACCAGGCGAAACTATATGTAGCTTGCATTAATTAGCCCGCCTAACTTAATGTGTGTATACATCAACGAACCTCGTGGGACGCAGCGAAGGAGCGGCTGTATGCACAGCAGCACAGGAGGCCCTGCCGAAGGGGACCCGTTCGACGCCGGGGCGGGCAGCCTCTTGCGCCAGCCGAAGGCCGTGTGGGCGACGGCGGGCGCGTCCGTCGTGGCGTTCATGGGCATCGGACTCGTCGACCCGATCCTGCCTTCCATCGCCAAGGGCCTGGACGCGAGCGCCAGCCAGGTCTCCCTCCTCTTCACCTCGTACTTCCTGATCACCGCGGTCGCCATGCTGGTCACCGGCTTCGTCTCCAGCCGCATCGGCGGCAAGAAGACCCTGCTGCTCGGCCTCGCGCTCGTCGTGGTCTTCGCGGCCCTCTCCGGGACGTCCGGTTCGGTCGGCGAGCTCGTCGGGTTCCGCGCGGGCTGGGGGCTCGGCAACGCGCTCTTCGTCTCGACCGCCCTCGCCGTCATCGTCGGCGCCGCCGCCGGCGGCAGCGCGGCCGCGATCCTGCTGTACGAGTCGGCGCTCGGCCTCGGCATGGCGTGCGGGCCCCTGGTCGGCGCGCTGCTCGGCGACGCCAGCTGGCGCTACCCCTTCTTCGGCACCGCGGCCCTGATGGCGATCGGCTTCCTCTGCATCACGGCGTTCCTCAAGGAGCAGCCGAAGCCCGCGCGGAAGACGTCACTGCTCGACCCGATCAAGGCACTCGGCCACGGCGGGCTCGCCTCGGCGGCGGCCTCGGCGTTCTTCTACAACTACACGTTCTTCACCGTGCTCGCCTTCACGCCGTTCGTGCTCGACATGACCCCGTACAAGTCGGGCGCGGTCTTCTTCGCCTGGGGCGTGCTGCTCGCGGTCTTCTCGGTGCTCGTCGCGCCGCGGCTGCAGGCGCGGCTCGGCTCGCTCAAGGTGCTCGGCGGCTCGCTGGTCCTGCTCGCGGCGGACGTCCTGGTGCTCGGCTACGGCAACCACGTCACGGCCGTCGTCTGCACGATCCTGTCCGGCGCCTTCATCGGCGTGAACAACACCGTCTACACCGAGCTCGCCCTCGGCGTCTCCGACGCGCCGCGCCCGGTGGCCAGCGCGGGCTACAACTTCGTGCGCTGGTTCGCGGCGGCCGCCGCGCCGTTCTTCGCGCCGAAGATCGAGGAGTGGAGCGACATCCACGTCCCGTTCGTGGTCGCGGCCGTCACGGCGGTGCTGGGCGCGGTCGTGGTGTGGGTGCGCAGGAACGCCCTCACGCACGAGGCCGAGGAGCTCGAACCGCGGCACGCCACGGAGGACGGCGTCACCGTCTTCGCCAACTGAAGGACGAGCGGCCGGACTTCAGTCCAGGGACACGGACTTGCGCAGCGGATCGCGCAGGTCCGTACCGCTGTTCAGCCAGCGCTCCTGGAGGGCCGCCGCGCCGTGCACCCGCTTCCACGCCGCCTCGTTCGGCGTCATGGGGAGCAGCGGCAGGAAACGTACGGGCTCCATGGGCGCGTCGAGGCCGAGGTCCTCGACCAGGCCGCCGGACTCCGCGACGAGCACCGAGGTGAACGGCGCGCCGGGCCACAGCGGTTCACCCACGTCCAGCGAGGCACCGGGCACCACGACCAGGCCCTCGACCTGCGGCGAGGCGGCGAGGACGGCGAGCGGGCGCAGCACCTTGTCCGTGTCGACGAGCCCCCCTCGTACCGAGAGGACCAGCTCGGCACGCGGGCCCTTGACCGGGTCGGCGAGCGCGGCCGTGGGGTCGGCCATCGGCTGCGCGGACATGCCGAGCGTCGCGTAGCGCACGACGTCGCCGTCCGTGAACCGCAGCACCTCGACGCGGTCGGTGCCCAGGAAGGTCACCGCGGCGCGCGCGTCCGGTTCCCCCAGGCCAGTACGGAAATGGGCCTCGACCAGCGCAAGAACATCAGCCATGACGTGAGCATAGATCTCGTCAGGTAAGGGCAAAGCGGGGGCTTGACACTTCTGTCGGCTGATAGTGTTGGCCGCTGGCTCAGGGCAGCACGCAGAAGCGTCGCTTTCAAGCCCTGCAGACAGACACTGACTTTGCGCCACTGGCGTGAAGGGCGCATGGGACTTCCCTTACGGGGGACCGGCCGGAGGAGGTGGGGCTGCAATGGACCGAAGTCGACCGTGCAGTACCACCCGCTCTTCCGCCCGGTGAATCACGCAGCCCTGTAGCTGCGCACACACACGCCTCGCGAGCACCTTTCGTGCCGTGTGCGACGGAAGAGCACTTCGTTCCCACCTGATCTGTCTGAGTTCCCTGATCTGTGTCAGTAGCGAAGCTGCCACCGCGACGGTGCGGTGCTCCCCGCTTTGTGGACGTGCCAAACACTCCGCCATAGGACGTCCCCATTCCGGGCAGTTCCAACCGTCGCAGGTCGCCTCCGCCGAAGGAGCCTGCCCATGTCGATGATCCGCGACCTTCGTGCCGCCGTCCGCCCCTCGCTGCGCAAGGACGGCACCTCCTACCCTTCCTCCCCCGCGTCGTACGACACCTACGACGCGACCCGTGACGCCGCGTCAGCCGTCGTCGACTGCGCCGTCTACCGGGACGGCGCCCGCCTGGGGTGCGCCGACGCCCTCACCCCGCACGAGGCCATGCTCGAGGTGCGCCGCCGCGGCGGCTTCGCCTGGATCGGCCTGCACGAGCCGACCGAGGCCGAATTCGCCGGTATCGCCGCCGAGTTCGGGCTGCACCCCCTCGCCGTCGAGGACGCGGTCCACGCCCACCAGCGCCCCAAGCTGGAGCGCTACGACGACACGCTGTTCACCGTCTTCAAGACCATCCACTACGTCGAGCACACCGAACTCACCGCCACCAGCGAGGTCGTGGAGACCGGCGAGGTGATGTGCTTCACCGGCCGGGACTTCTTCATCACCGTGCGGCACGGCGGCCACGGCTCGCTGCGCGCCCTGCGGCGCCGCCTCCAGGAGGACCCGGAGCTGCTCGCCAAGGGCCCCTCCGCGGTGCTGCACACCATCGCCGACCACGTCGTCGACGGGTACATCGCGGTCGCCGACGCCATGCAGGACGACATCGACGACGTGGAGAGCGAGGTGTTCTCCGCGCCGAGCAAGGGCAAGGGCAGCTCGCGCGGCGTCGACGCCGGGCGGATCTACCAGCTCAAGCGCGAGGTCCTGGAGTTCAAGCGGGCCGTGTCGCCGCTGCTCCGCCCGATGCTGCTGCTCAGTGAGCGGCCGATGCGGCTCGTCGACCCCGACATCCAGAAGTACTTCCGGGACGTCGCCGACCACCTCACGCGCGTCCAGGAGCAGGTCATCGGCTTCGACGAGCTGCTCAACTCGATCCTCCAGGCCAACCTCGCGCAGGCCGCCGTCGCGCAGAACGAGGACATGCGCAAGATCACCTCGTGGGCGGCGATCATCGCCGTGCCGACGGCCGTCTGCGGCGTCTACGGCATGAACTTCGAGCACATGCCCGAACTGCACTGGCGGTACGGCTACCCGATGGTCCTCGCCCTCATCGGCGGCGTCTGCTTCGCGATCCACCGGACCCTGAAGCGCAACGGCTGGCTGTGACGGCCGGGGCCGGCCGCGGGGCGTCACTCGATAGGCTGCCGCCCATGACTGCTGACCCGCTGCTCGAGCGCGCCCTCGTCGAGGAGGCCACCAAGAAGTCCGGCCTCGTCTGGGTCCAGGGCGAGGGTTCGCCCGCCCGGGCGCTCTGGCACGTCTGGCACGAGGGCGCCGTGCACCTCGTGGGCGACGGGCCCGGCGAGCAGCCGCTGCCGGGGCTCGTCGACGGAGGCACCGCCGAGGTGACCGTGCGCAGCAAGGACAAGGGCGGACGTCTGGTCGCCTGGACGGCGGACGTGAGCGAGCTCGCGCCCGGCTCCGAGGCATGGGAGGCGGCGGTCGCGGAGCTCAAGGGGAAGCGGTTGAACGCGCCGGACGGGGTGACCGTGCGGTGGGCCGAGCAGTGCCGGGTGGTCCGGCTCGCTCCGCGTGGCGGGGTTTCCGCGCTCCCCTCGGGATCCCTCGCGGCTGCGCCGCTGCCTACGGGGGCGACCACTCGGGAGCCTTTGCCCGGGGGGCTTCCTCGGCTGCTCCTCAAGCGCAGGCGGCGCTAAGGGCGGGTGCTTCGCTCTGCGGGTGGGTTGTGGTTGCTCGCGCAGTTCCCCGCGCCCCCGGAGGCTCGCCCCTGCGGGGCTTGCCTCTCAGGACGTGGGGAGTTGCTTCCCGTAGTCGACCATCTCGTCCTTCCCCGGCTCCTTCAGGGGGAAGTCCTCGTTCCAGTCGGTGAGTTTCAGGGTGCCCGCGTGGCCGCCCCGCTCCAGGCGCAGAGGGTAGGGCTTGCCGTCCAGGGAGACGGAGAGCGTGCCGCCCGCGCCCTCGTCGCCGGTGATCCTGATGGTGCGGAGCCTGCCCGTCTTGCCCCGGTCACCCTTGGCGAGCGTGCCGTGCAGGGTGAGCATGCCGCTCAGGAGCTTGTCCTTGTCCGTGAAGCCGCTCAGCTGCTGGTAGGCCGGGTCGCCCTGGGGGACCTTCACGTACTTGTCGTCCAGCTTGGCCGCGGCGGCCCCGTCACCGCTCCCGGACTTCCCGTCGGCCGCGCCGCCGTCGTGCCTCCAGAACTCCGAGCCCGCCTTCAGGTAGAGCTCCTCGCCGACCCGCAGCAGCTGGAATGTCTGCCCCTTCGAGGTGACCGAGCCGGTGCCGCCCTCGCCCTTGAGGCGCATGTCCAGGGTGTACGTGTGGTTCTTGCTCACCACCGTGCCGGAGAGCCGGACCGCGGACGCCGCCCCGGCCGCCCTCTCCGCCTTGCCCTGGATCTTCGACGCGGAGAGCTTGCCGACACCGTTCGTTCCGGCGTCGGGATCCTCTCCGCCACCGCAGCCCGTCAGGCCCGTGGACGCCGCCACCAGGCCCGCGCACATCGCGCTCACGAACGCTGCCCTGCGGGCGCGGCTGGCCGGGGGAAGTACGGTCACAGGTGGCGCTGCCTCTCGTGCGGACGAGCTCTACGGCTTCGGCAGTACGGCAGCGTACCCGGGACGGACGAGTCGATCGGAGGCAGTCCGTCCGGACCCTCCGCCGGGGCGTATCCGACGGGGACGGGCTAGCCTGAAGCCCGTATTGACGGACCAAACGGCATGAACCCCCCGGCCTGAAGGAGGCGCACGCATGGCGGCAGGCGCCCCCAGGGTCTTCGTGTCACACCTCTCCGGCATCTCCGTCTTCGACCCGAACGGCGATCAGGTGGGCCGGGTGCGCGACCTGGTGACGATGCTCCGGGTGGGCCGCAGGCCCCCTCGGCTGCTCGGCCTCGTGGTCGAGCTGTCGACGCGGCGCCGCATCTTCCTGCCGATGACCCGCGTCACCGGCATCGAGTCGGGCCAGGTCATCACCACCGGCGTGCTCAACGTACGGCGCTTCGAGCAGCGGCCCACCGAGCGGCTCGTCCTCGGCGAGATGCTCGACCGCCGGGTCCACCTGGTCGAGACCGGCGAGGAGGTGACCGTCCTGGACGTGTCGATCCAGCAGCTGCCCGCGCGCCGCGACTGGGAGATCGACCGGGTCTTCGTGCGCAAGGGCAAGGGCGGCACCTTCCGGCGCAAGGGCGAGACCCTCACCGTCGAATGGGCCGCCGTGGACGGGTTCTCCCTGGAGGAGCACGGGCAGGGCGCCGAGAACCTCCTCGCCACCTTCGAACAGCTGCGCCCCGCCGACCTCGCCAACGTCCTGCACCACCTCTCCCCCAAGCGACGGACCGAGGTGGCCGCCGCCCTCGACGACGACCGGCTCGCCGACGTCCTGGAGGAGCTCCCCGAGGACGACCAGATCGAGATCCTCGGCAAGCTCCAGGAGGAGCGCGCGGCCGACGTCCTGGAGGCCATGGACCCCGACGACGCGGCCGACCTCCTCGCCGAGCTGCCCGAGGAGGACAAGGAACGCCTGCTCACGCTGATGCAGCCGGACGACGCGGCCGACGTGCGGCGCCTGATGGCCTACGAGGAGCGCACGGCCGGCGGTCTGATGACGACCGAGCCGATCGTGCTGCGGCCCGACGCGACGGTCGCCGACGCCCTCGCGCGGGTGCGCATGGAGGACCTCTCCCCCGCACTCGCCGCCCAGGTGTACGTGTGCAGGCCGCCGGACGAGACGCCGACGGGCAAGTACCTGGGGACCGTGCACTTCCAGCGCCTTCTTCGCGATCCGCCGTACACGCTGGTCGGTTCGATCCTCGACGACGACCTGCAGCCGCTCGCGCCGGGTGCCACGCTGCCCGCCGTCGCCGGGTTCTTCGCCACGTACGACATGGTGGCGGCGCCCGTGGTCGACGAGGGCGGCTCGCTGCTCGGGGCGGTCACCGTCGACGACGTGCTCGACCACATGCTGCCCGACGACTGGCGCGAGACGGAGTTCCACCTGGAGGAGGAAGGAGCGGGCCATGGCGGCTGACCGTGAGCGCGACAACCGCGCCGAGCCGCGGAGCCCGCGATTCCGGCTGGACCAGCCGAGGACCCCGCGCCCCAAGCTCCTGCCGGACTACGACCCGGAGGCCTTCGGCCGGCTCTCGGAGCGCATCGCGCGCTTCCTCGGCACCGGCAGGTTCATCGTCTGGATGACGGTCGTCATCATCCTGTGGGTGGTGTGGAACGTCGCGGCCCCCGCCCACCTGCGCTTCGACCACTACCCGTTCATCTTCCTCACCCTGATGCTGTCGCTGCAGGCGTCGTACGCCGCTCCGCTGATCCTGCTCGCGCAGAACCGCCAGGACGACCGCGACCGCGTCAACCTGGAACAGGACCGCAAGCAGAACGAGCGGTCGATCGCGGACACCGAGTACCTCACCCGCGAGATCGCCTCGCTGCGCATGGGCCTCGGCGAGGTGGCGACCCGCGACTGGATCCGCTCCGAGCTCCAGGACCTGGTCAAGGAGCTGGAGGAGCAGCGCGCGCTATTCCCGCCGGAGGGTTCGCGCGGGAGTGATGTAGGCGACCGCTGACAGCCCTTTCCCGGGCGGGGTTACCGCGCCGTACTATCGGTCGTATGGCTACGGAAGACGCGGTGCGCGAAGCACTGTCGACGGTGAACGACCCCGAGATCCAGCGACCCATCACCGAGTTGGGGATGGTCAAATCGGTGGACATCGCCGCTGACGGGGCGGTAGCGGTCACCGTGTACCTGACCGTCTCCGGCTGCCCGATGCGCGAGACGATCACCAAGAACGTGACCGACGCGGTCGCCGCCGTCGAGGGCGTCACGCGCGTCGACGTCACCCTCGACGTGATGAGCGACGAGCAGCGCAAGGAGCTGGCGTCCGCGCTGCGCGGCGGAACCGCCGAGCGCGAGGTCCCCTTCGCCAAGCCCGGCTCCCTCACCCGCGTCTACGCGGTCGCCTCCGGCAAGGGCGGCGTCGGCAAGTCCTCGGTGACGGTGAACCTCGCGGCCGCGATGGCGGCGGACGGCCTGAAGGTCGGCGTCGTCGACGCCGACATCTACGGCCACTCCGTGCCCCGCATGCTGGGCGCCGACGGCAAGCCCACCCAGGTCGAGAACATGATCATGCCGCCGTCGGCGAACGGCGTGAAGGTCATCTCCATCGGCATGTTCACCCCCGGCAACGCGCCGGTCGTATGGCGCGGCCCGATGCTCCACCGCGCCCTCCAGCAGTTCCTCGCGGACGTCTTCTGGGGCGACCTGGACGTGCTCCTGCTCGACCTGCCGCCGGGCACGGGCGACATCGCGATCTCGGTCGCCCAGCTCGTCCCGAACGCCGAGATCCTGGTGGTCACGACCCCGCAGCAGGCCGCCGCCGAGGTCGCCGAGCGGGCCGGCTCCATCGCCGTGCAGACCCACCAGAAGATCGTCGGCGTCGTCGAGAACATGTCGGGCCTGCCCTGCCCGCACTGCGACGAGATGGTCGACGTCTTCGGCACGGGGGGCGGCCAGCGGGTCGCCGAGGGCCTCACGAAGACGACGGGCGCGACGGTGCCGGTCCTCGGCTCCATCCCGATCGACGTCCGCCTGCGGGAGGGCGGCGACGAGGGCAAGCCGGTCGTCCTCACGGACCCGGACTCCCCCGCGGGCGCGGCCCTCCGCGCGATCGCGGGCAAACTGGGCGGCCGCCAGCGGGGCCTTTCAGGCATGACGCTGGGCCTGACCCCGCGCAACAAGTTCTGACCGTCCTGCCCCCGTACGGCCGGTTGTCGCCCCCAGGCAGTGGGGGCTGACCGCGCAGTTCCCCGCGCCCCTGAAAGCGCCCTACGGGCGCCCGGGGGCGAAGCCCTCCAGGGGCGCGGGGAACTGCGCGAGCAACCCCCACGAACCCGCAGCGACCCACCAACTCCCGCACACGAGGTAGGTAGGGGGGCGCCGTCACCCCGACGGCGCCCCCCTACCCCGTTCAGCCCGCCGCCCTAGGCGTACGCTGCGATGTCCCCAATCACCGAAAACCCCAACCCATAAGCGCTCATCCCCCGCCCGTACGCCCCCAGATGCACGCCCTCCTTCGTGGAGCCCGCGAGCACCCAGCCGTACTCGGACTCGCGGTAGTGGAACGGGGTCGGCACCCCGTCCACCGGCAGGGACAGCGAGGACCAGTCGGAGCCCTCCAGGTCGTCGGCGAGGACCCAGGCCGTCTCCGTCTGCTGGTCGAGCCAGTCGTCGCGCAGGGTGTGGTCCATCTGGATGGGCCAGGTGAACGACAGCAGCCCGACCCCGGCGAGCCAGGCCGCGGAGGACACCGAGGTGGCCTCCAGGACACCCGTACCGTCCGCGCTGCGCCGAACGGGGTTGGCCGCGACGGTCACCACGACCGCGAAGCGCTCCTTGTCGCTGTTGCCGAGGACGCCGTCGGCACGGACGGACGGCTCCTCGCCGTGTCCGATCGAACCGTGCTCCACGGTGCCGTCCGACGTCGCGCCGACCTGCATCAGCCAGCGCTGCCCCGTGAAGGCCTCGTCCAGGCCGTACCAGGGGAAGGGCGCCAGCAGGTAGCCGTCGATCGTGCGCCGGGCGGAGGGCACCGCTTGTGCGGTGCCGTCCGCGGCCGGCGCCTGCGCGCCCACCCGACTAGTCGTCTCCATGTACCCGGCCGCCTCCTCGCTCTCGTGTGTCCGGAGCGGCCCGCCCCCCTCGGGCGTCCTCACGCCGGACAACAAGGCAGGATAGCCACACCTGTTGGCGGCGGCAGTTCAGGCGATGCCTCAGGTGGCGTCCGCGTCGAACGGCGGCGGGTCGCCCGCGTCGAGCTTCCCGGGCTCCGCGGACTTCTTCTGCATGTCTACCCGGGCTCCGCCGGACGAGGCGGCGGCGGCCCCCGAACCGGCTTCGGAGGAGTCGCTGTCGCGGCCGTGCACGGCGTCCGCGACCTCGTTCATCTCCTTCTTCAGGTCGAAGCCGTTGCGGATCTCCTTGATCCCGAGCTCATCGTTGTCGAGCTGCTTGCGGATGAACTTCTTGGGATTCAGGTCGTCGAACTCGAAGTCCTTGAACTCCGGGCCGAGCTCCTCGCGGATGTCCGCCTTCGCGCTGTCGGAGAACTCGCGGATCTTGCGGATCGTGCGGGAGATGTCCTGAATGACCTTCGGCAGCTTGTCCGGACCGAAAATGAGCACGGCGAGGACGACCAGCGCCACTATCTCGAGTGCGCCAATGTCATTGAACACCTAGAGCTCCTTGCGATGTCCTCAGCCCGCGGCAGGTCGTCCGTGCATGGGTGGCAGGTGGTGCGCAGCAGGTCTTGCATGGTCCGGACCGGAACCACGGTACCCGCCGCTCATGTCCGTCCGGTAGCCGCTGCACGACAACGCGGATCAGTCCTGGCCAGTCCTTTACCCGGACTCCACCGTCCGCCGGACCCGCGCCGCCCCCTCCGGCCCGCGCCGCCCGCTCAGTCGCCGTCGGCCGAACCGAGCACGAGGGTCACCTCGCGGTCGCCGCCGCCCCGCTCGACCGTCAGCCGCAGGCGGTCCTTCGGGCGGTGCGCGCGGACCTTGACGATCAGTTCGTCACTGGAGTGCACGGGGCGGCCGTCGACCTCGGTGATGACGTCGCCCGGCTTGAGACCCGCCTTGTCACCGGGGCCGTCGGTGTTGACCGACGGGCCGCCGGTCTTGCCCTTGTCCGCGATCCGGGCGCCGTCGCCGGTGAACTGGGTGTCGAGCGTGACGCCTATCACGGGGTGCGTCGCCCTGCCGTAGTTGATCAGCTCTTCGGCGACGCGCTTGCCCTGGTTGACGGGTATGGCGAAGCCGAGGCCGATGGAGCCCGCCTGGCCGCCGGTGGGGGCGGAGCCCTCGTCCGCGGAGCGGATGGCGCTGTTGATGCCGATGACGCGCGCCCTGGAGTCGACGAGGGGGCCGCCGGAGTTGCCGGGGTTGATGGGCGCGTCGGTCTGCAGGGCGTCCACGTACGAGACGTCGCTGCCGTCGCCCTTCTCGCCGCCCGCGGTGATGGGCCGCTCCTTGGCGCTGATGATCCCGGAGGTCACCGTGTTCTCCAGGTCGAAGGGGGCGCCGATGGCCACGACCGGGTCGCCGACCTGGACGTTCTCGGAGTTGCCGAGGGCCAGGGGCTTCAGGCCGCGCACGTGGGACACCTTGACGACCGCCAGGTCGTAGCCGGAGTCGCGGCCGATGACCTCGGCCTTGGCGGTCTCGCCGCCGCTGAAGGTGACCGAAACCTCGCCTCCGGTGCCCGCGGGCTCGACCACGTGGTTGTTGGTGAGGATGTGCCCCTTGGCGTCGAGGACGAAGCCGGTGCCGGTGCCCTGGGCGGAGTCGCCGCTGACGTGCAGGGTCACGACGCCGGGCAGGGCGGCCGACGCGATGCCGGCGACGCTGCCCTTGGGGCGGTCCGCGGACTCCGCGCCCGGCTGGCGGAGCTCGATGTCGTCGGCGCCGTTGCGCTCGAGGTACGAGCCGACCGCGCCACCGATGAGGCTGGACACGAGAGCGATCACGACCGCCCCGCCGACCAGCATCCGCTTCGCCCGCTTGCGCCGCTTCTCCGCGGTCTCCGGGGGCAGCGAGCCGATCTGCTGGAGGGGCGCGTTCCACGGGTCGTAGGGCTGCCGGGCCTGCGGGACGGTGTTGTACGGGGGCGGGGTGGCACCGGCACCGGGGCCGGGCGCCCCGTGGGCTGTCTCGGCGCCCGGCGCGGCGGCGGGAAGGGCCGTGCCGCGGGCCGGAGTACCCCCGGGGTGCTGCACCGGCGGCGCGGGCGCCCAAGGCCCCGGCTCACCGTAGGGCGGAGTGCTGTAGGGATCCGGATCGTGCAGGGGCTGCGGCCGCCCCGCGGAGGCCCCGTCCCGGACCGGCGGATGCTGCGCGGTCACGGGAGCGGCCACGCCCCCGTCCGTGGTCCCGTACGGGGCCCCGGCGGCCGGTATGGAACCACTGGGGGTCCCGCCGTGCGGGGCGGGGCCGGAGGCGGTGCCGCCGGACTGGGACGCCGACACGGCATCCTGCGCGGAGGGGGCGGGGGCGGGGACGGTGCCGCCGGACCGGGACGACAACACCGCATCCTGCGCCGAAGGGGCCTGCGCCGGAGCGTCGAGGGCCCAGGCGTCCGGCGCCGGGGCGGCGGGCGGCTGACCAGGGAAGGCAGCGGCCGGGTCGGCGGGCTGGGGCTGCGCTCCCGCAGCCTGCGTCAGCGGCTGGTCCGGAGACGGCGCCGGGGCAGCGGGCGCCCTACCGGGGAGGGGGGCCGCCTCATCGGCGGGGGGCCGTGGGGTGCCCGGGGTGGGCGTCTGCGGCTGGTCCGGGGGCCCGGCGGGGACCTCGGCGGGCAACTGGTCCGCCGATCCCGGCACTTCCGGGCGGGGGCGACTCCACCAGTTCGCCTTCGTGGGCTTCCCCTCGTCCATGTTCTCCCCACAACTGGCCCGCGGCGGACGCCGTTCGCATGGTCTACCCCGCGCCCGCCACGATCCCCGGCGAGCACGGCCCACCGAGGATTCAACCAGGTTCCCGCGCGGAAGCGCAGGGCACCGTCGGGTCAGCGCATCTGCGACGTGCCGTTCAGCGGCCCCGTGCCCGGGGACGCCGCCGTGGTCCGCACCGGATTCGACTCCCTCGCCACCACCGGGTCCTCCGCCTGCGGCAGGTCCGTGCCGGGCAGCACACCGGAACGACGACCCTGCGGCACCGGACGTATCAGCGGGGAGATGGTGGCGGCGCCCGCCACCATCGGAGCCGTCAGCTCGTACACCGAACCGCGGGGGCGGAGCGGCTGCGTGGGAGGTCCTGGCAGCAGCGGTCCCGTGACCTCGGTCGGCGCGACCGGCACCGACAGGGCGCCGGGGCGCTGGCCCTGCACCGACAGCGGATTGCCGCCACCGCGGCGCCGCACGGAGTCGGAGGTCGCCGAGGCGCCGGGGCCCTGGCTGCGCTCCGGGGTCACATTGCTGCCGGAGCCGCCCGCACGGGTGTCACCCGAACCGACGGGAGCACCCACCGTGACGCCGCCGAGCGCGATCGCGGCCAGCGACACCGCGCCCGCCGCCGCGAACGCGAAACGGCGGCCGCGCCAGAGCGACCGCTCCGCCTCGTGCCGGGTGACCTCGTGTATGCGAAAGCCGTGCTGCTCGCCGGGCAGTACCGCGGCGTGGGCGCCCGTCGGCACGTACTCCACGAAGGGGTCGGAGCTCACGCCGAAGATCCCGCCCCGCGGCAGACCCGCGGAGTCGGTGGCTCCGGTGGCGAACCCCTCGTCACCACCGAGCACGCCAGGTCCTCCCGACGGCCCGGAACCGCCTCCCGGAAGACCCTGGAGACGGGCGAGGAAACTCTCGGACGGCGGCGGCGGGGCCGCCTGCGCGAAGACGTTCTTCAGGCGGCGCTGCGCGTCCGCCTCGGTCTTGCACATCGGACAGGTCGCCAGATGCGCGAGGACGCGCTCGCGCGCGTCATGACCCAACTCGCCGTCCACAAGGGCGGCCAGCCGGTCCCCCAGATGCTGCTCGGCCTCGGCTAGGTGCCGTTCGGCAGGATTCGACCGTGATCCACTCACGCGGTCGCGCCCCCTCCTCCCAGCGCCATGGCTCCGGTCACCGCGAGCGAACGGCGCTCCGCGCGGGCCTCGGGAGACCGGTGCTGGAGGGCCTTGCGCAGCTGCGAGCGACCCCGGTGGATACGGCTGCGGACCGTACCGAGCTTGACGCCGAGTGTTGCGGCGATCTCTTCGTACGAAAGGCCCTCGATGTCGCAGAGGACCACGGCGGCGCGGAACTCGGGCGCAAGCGTGTCGAGCGCCTGCTGGACGTCCGCGTCGAAGTGCGTGTCGTTGAACACCTGCTGAGGCGACGGCTCGCGGCTCGGCAGCCGCTCCGCGGCGTCGTCCCCGAGCGCGTCGAAGCGGATGCGCTGCTTGCGGCGCACCATGTCCAGGAAGAGGTTGGTGGTGATGCGGTGCAGCCAGCCCTCGAATGTGCCGGGGGTGTACGTCGAGAGGGACCGGAAGACACGGACGAAGACCTCTTGCGTGAGGTCCTCGGCGTCGTGCTGATTGCCGGTCAGGCGGTACGCCAGGCGGTACACGCGGCCGCTGTGCGTGCTGACGATCTCCTCCCAGGTGGGCGGAGTCCACGCCTGCGATTCCGCGTCAGCGGCAAAGGTCGCGGTCTGAGCGGAGTCGTTGGCACGGATGCGGTCAGCGGTGTCGGTCACGGATTTCGGCTCACCCGCCAACCCGAGAAAACGCCGGAGCGCTCCTCCCCGATCCGCGGACGCAGCCGCACCTCCCCTGTCGGCTCTGGTGGTGTCCAGTGGAGCCCCTACCATAACCACCTCGCCCGTTAGCTCCGGATAAGCGTTTTTACGTGAATTTGGTACGGGCTTCGCAGCAGGTGTCCTGCCGCTTCGAGCCGCCCGCTTCCGGTCTTGATCCATCCGTCCACCCCCGCTGTTCTCCCACCCCCTAATAACGCCCGGTCCCATCTGCGGGTTCCCGCCCCCAACGGATACAGTCACGGCCAGGCAACCACGGGGACAGGAGAGGGCCATTACCGGCAACCGGCAGACGAGCTGGGCGTTCGCCGACGCCTTTGTCGCCGAGGACGAGACGGTGCGCTGGGCCCGGGACCGGGCCCGGGAGGCAGGCCTGCCCTCGGTGTCGCCCGGCACCGGCGCCGCGCTGCGCATGCTGGCCGCCACGGCTGACGCGAAAGCGGTGGCCGAAATCGGTACGGGCACGGGGGTGTCGGGGATCCACCTCCTGCACGGGATGCGGCCCGACGGCGTCCTGACCACCGTCGATCCCGAGCCGGAGCGGCAGCAGTTCGCCAGGCAGGCCTTCCGCGCGGCGGGCTTCGCGGGGAACCGGGCGCGGTTCATTCCGGGGCGCGCCCTCGATGTCCTGCCGCGGCTCGCCGACGGCGGGTACGACCTCGTGTTCTGCGACGGCGACCGGCTGGAGTCCCTCGAGTACCTCGCTGAATCGTTGCGCCTGCTGCGGCCCGGTGGGCTCGTCTGCTTCGAGGGCGTCTTCGCGGACGGCAGGACGGTGGACTCGGGGCCTCAGCCGGTCGAGGTGCTGCATCTGCGGGAGCTGTTGCGGGCGGTGCGGGAGAGTCCGGACCTTGTTCCGTCTTTGCTGCCGGTGGGGGACGGGTTGCTGTGCGCCGTCAAACGGTAGCGCTGTGCTGGCTTGGGCGGTTTCGGGGTGCGGGGGGTTGGGGGGCGGGGGGCGTGGTCTCGTCTTCTGCGGGTGAGTCGTGGCTGGTCGCGCAGTTCCCCGCGCCCCTGTAGGACCCCCGACCGTTGTCGTCCGACGGCCGTCCCTGGTTGCTCGCGCCGTTCCCCGCGCCCCTGAACGGACCCCGTCCGTCGTCGACCGACCGCCGTCCCTGGTTGCTCGCGCCGTTCCCCGCGCCCCTAAACGACGCCCCGTCCGTCGTCGACCGACCGCCGTCCCTGGTTGCTCGCGCCGTTCCCCGCGCCCCTGAACGAAACCCGCCCCTCGTCGACCAGCCGCCGGTCGCGCCGTTCCCCCACGCCCCTGCGGGAAGCCCCTGGGCCCGGACACACCCCTGCCCCGGCTCGTCGTGCGATGCCGGGGCAGGGGGAAGTGTGGGCGCTTCCGCGTCAGCCGACGACCTTCTTCAGAGCGTCGCCGAGCGCGTCGGCCTCGTCCGGAGTCAGTTCGACGACAAGTCGTCCGCCGCCTTCGAGCGGAACGCGCATGACGATGCCCCGCCCCTCCTTGGTCACCTCGAGCGGGCCGTCGCCCGTCCGCGGCTTCATGGCCGCCATGCTCGTTCCCCTTCCTGAAACCAGCTCATCGCAGCCGACAACCCAGGTGTCACCGGCATCGAACACATTGCTTCCAGGCCATTATCCCGCATGGCAGGACCCGATGACCAACATCGGTCGGCATCGAGTGCGCAACGCGCGCCCGCAAAACCACTCAATTCGGCGATGTGGCTGCGATACTTCGCCGCCCCATACGCCTCACAGGCCCGGAATTGTTAGACGCAGGTCACATATCCGCCCTCATGCCGGACCCCGATGATCTCCGTCATGCTGAGTTCCTACGTACTGGACCAGCGGAGGGGAACACCATGGCCGACAGCGTGCTCTACGAGGTGAGCGACGGACTCGCGACGATCACGATCAACCGTCCCGAGGCCATGAACGCCATGAACACCGAGGCGAAGGTCGGCCTGCGGGAGGCCGCACTGGCGGCCGCCGCGGACGAGGCCGTGCGCGCCGTACTGCTCACCGCGACCGGGCGCGCCTTCTGCGTGGGGCAGGACCTCAAGGAGCACATCGGCTCGCTCGCGGCGGACCGCGAGGCGGGCACCGGGCAGACGATGAGCACGGTCAGGGAGCACTACAACCCCATCGTGCGGGCGCTGACGAGCATGCCGAAGCCGGTCGTGGCGGGCGTCAACGGCGCCGCGGCGGGGGCCGGCCTCGGCTTCGCGCTCGCCGCCGACTACCGCGTGGTCGCGGACACGGCGAAGTTCAACACCTCGTTCGCCGGCGTCGCGCTGACCGCCGACTCGGGCGTCTCCTGGACGCTGCCGCGGGTGATCGGCCCCGGTCGCGCGGCCGACCTGCTGCTCTTCCCGCGCAACATCTCCGCGCAGGAGGCGTACGAGCTGGGCATCGCCAACAAGATCGTGCCCGCCGCCGACCTCGCCGCCGAGGCGGCGCGGGTGGCCCGCGCCCTCGCGGACGGCCCCACCCTCGCCTACGCGGCGCTCAAGGAGTCCCTCGCCTACGCGGCGGGCCACTCCCTGGACGAGGCGCTGGACAAGGAGGACGAGCTGCAGAGCAGGGCGGGCGCGTCCGAGGACCACACGATCGCTGTGCAGGCCTTCATCGCCAAGGAGAAGCCGAAGTACCTCGGACGCTAGGGCCTTTCGTCCGGACCGGGGACGGCCTCGCGGGCCACGCAGTCCGCGAGGTGGTCGTCCACGAGGCCGCAGGCCTGCATCAGGGCATACGCCGTGGTGGGGCCGACGAAGCGGATGCCGCGCTTCTTGAGGGCCTTGGAGAGGGCCGTGGACTCGTCGGTGATCGCGGGCACGTCGGCGAGGGTCCGCGGGGCCGGGCGGGTCGCGGGGTCGGGCGCGAACGACCAGATCAGCTCGTCCAGTTCGCCCTCCGGCCAGTCGGCGAGCACGCGCGCGTTCGCGAGGGTCGCGTCGATCTTGGCGCGGTTGCGGATGATCCCCGGGTCGGCGAGGAGCCGCTCGCGGTCCTCGTCGGTGAACCCGGCGACCGTGGAGATCTTGAAGTCGGCGAAGGCGGCACGGAAGCCCTCGCGGCGGCGCAGGATCGTGATCCAGGAGAGGCCGGACTGGAAGGCCTCCAGGCAGAGCCGCTCGTACAGCGCGTCGTCGCCGTGGACCGGGCGGCCCCACTCGTCGTCGTGGTACGCCACGTAGTCCGCGGTGGACAGGCCCCACGGGCAGCGGAGTCCGCCGTCCGGGCCCGCGACAGCGCCGCTCTCGGTGCTCACTGGTCGTCGCCCTTCGTGTCCTCGGTGGTCTTGCGCGGTTCGTACCCCTCGAAGAGGTCGGGGCCCGCGACCGCGGTGGCCTGCGCGCCCGCCAGGGCCGCCTCCAGCTCGGCGATGCGCGCGTCCCGCTCGGCCAGTTCGGCGCCGAGGCGGCTGAGCACGTCGTCGACCTCGTCCATGTGGTAGCCGCGCAGCGTCATCGGGAAGCGCACCGCGTCGACGTCGGCGCGGCGCAGCGGCCGGTCCGGGGGCAGTGGGTCGGTGAGCTGCTCGGGCGCGACGTCGGCGAGCGCGCCGCTCTCGCCACCGCCGATCACGGCGAGGGACACCGCGCCGACCACCACGACGAGGGCGATGACCAGGAACAAGAACAAGACCATCTCTTCAGGCCCCCACGCTCGACTGCCCGTGCTCAAACTGTCAGGGTCCGATCGTGCCATGCGGCTGTGACAGTTAAGGTCGCAGGCGGCCGCACCGCGACTAGGACCCAGGAGGGCCGCAGGGGATGCTCAGGCTTGGCAGGCGCGAGTTCGACGCGCACGAGCCGGTGATCATGGCGATCGTCAACCGGACCCCGGACTCCTTCTACGACCAGGGCGCCACGTTCCGCGACGAGCCGGCGCTCGCGCGGGTGGAGCAGGCCGTGGCGGAGGGCGCCGCCATCATCGACATCGGCGGGGTGAAGGCGGGCCCCGGCGAGGAGGTGACCGCGCAGGAGGAGGCGCGCCGTACGGTCGGCTTCGTCGCCGAGGTGCGCAAGCGGTTCCCCGACGTGGTGATCAGCGTCGACACCTGGCGGCACGACGTCGGCGAGGCGGTCTGCGAGGCGGGCGCCGATCTGCTCAACGACGCCTGGGGCGGCGTCGACCCGAAACTCGCGGAGGTCGCCGCGCGGTACCGGGTGGGCCTGGTCTGCACGCACGCGGGCGGCGCCGAGCCGCGCACCAGGCCGCACCGGGTCACGTACGACGACGTGATGGCCGACATCCTGCGCGTGACGGTCGGGCTGGCCGAGCGCGCGGTGGAGCTGGGGGTGCCGCGGGAGTCCGTGATGATCGACCCGGGGCACGACTTCGGCAAGAGCACCCGGCACAGCCTGGAGGCCACCCGCAGGCTCGGCGAGATGGTCGAGACGGGCTGGCCGGTCCTGGTCTCCCTGTCCAACAAGGACTTCGTGGGCGAGACGCTCGACAAGCCGGTCAAGGAGCGCGTCATCGGCACGCTCGCCACGACGGCCGTCTCGGCGTGGCTGGGCTCGCAGGTCTACCGGGTCCACGAGGTCGCGGAGACGAAGCAGGTGCTGGACATGGTCGCGACGATCGCGGGACACCGGCCCCCGGCGGTCGCCCGCCGGGGACTCGCGTGACCCCTACCGGGTACTACTTTCCCCGGTCTCCCGCCGGGGACTCGCGTGTCCCCTACCGGGGTACTACTTCCCGACTTCCTTCGTCACCAGGGAGATGGCCTCCTCCACGTCGTCCGTGACGTGGAAGAGGAGCAGGTCGGCCTCGGAGGCCTTGCCCTGGGCGATGACCGTGTTCTTCAGCCAGTCGACGAGGCCGCCCCAGTACGCGGAGCCGAACAGCACGATCGGGAACCGCGTGACCTTGCGGGTCTGCACCAGCGTGAGCGCTTCGAAGAGCTCGTCCAGGGTGCCGAGGCCGCCGGGCAGGACCACGAAGCCCTGCGCGTACTTCACGAACATCGTCTTGCGGACGAAGAAGTAGCGGAAGTTGACGCCGATGTCGACGTAGGGGTTGAGGCCCTGCTCGAAGGGCAGCTCGATGCCGAGGCCCACGGAGGTGCCCTTCGCCTCGACGGCGCCCTGGTTGGCGGCCTGCATCGCGCCGGGGCCGCCGCCCGTGATCACCGCGAAGCCCGCCTCCACGAGCGCCTTGCCGATCTCGACGCCCGCCGCGTACTCCGGCGAGCCCTCCCCCGTGCGGGCCGAGCCGAACACGCTGATCGCGGGCGGGAGTTCGGCGAGGGTGCCGAAGCCCTCGATGAACTCGGACTGGATGCGCAGGACTCTCCAGGGGTCCGTGTGCACCCACTCCGAAGGGCCGTCGGAGTCGAGGAGACGCTGATCGGTCGTTCCCGCCTGCACCTTGTCCCGCCGGCGCAGCACCGGGCCCAGCCGCTGCTCCTCGGGACCCTTCCTGGCAGCGCGGGCGGCACCGTCGTTGGGATGGCTCATCGTCTGCTCCCTCCATGCGTACGTGACTGACAGCGTAGATCTACGCGGGTTACGGCAGAGGGACCTCGGGATGTCCGGTACCAGGAGCCTCCTGCGCCTACGCCGTCAGCCAGGCCCGCAGCCTCTCCTCCGCCACCGGGATCAGCGACGCCTCGACCCGCTCGTCGATCTTGTGCGCGAGCAGCGGGTTGCCGGGGCTGTAGTTCACCGCGGGCACGCCGAGGGCGCTGAAGCGGGAGACGTCCGTCCAGCCGAACTTGGGGCGCGCCTCGCCGCCGACGGCGGCCATGAACGCGGCGGCGGCCGGGTGGGTGAGGCCGGGGCGGGCCGCGCCCGTGTGGTCGTCGACGACGAACTCGTCGACCCCGCAGTCCGCGAAGTAGTCGCGCACGAAGGCGAGGGCCTCCTCCTCGCTGCGGTCGGGGGCGTAGCGGAAGTTGACGGTGACGGTGCACTCGTCGGGGATGACGTTGGTGGCGACGCCGCCCTCGATGCGGACGGCGTTGAGGCCCTCGTGGAACTCCAGGCCCTCCACCACCGGCTTGCGCGGCTCGTAGGCGGCGAGCTTCGCGAGGATCGGGGTGGCCGCGTGGATGGCGTTGGAGCCCATCCACGCGCGCGCGGAGTGCGCCCGTACGCCCCTGGTCTTCAGCAGGACGCGCAGGGTGCCCTGGCAGCCGCCCTCGACCTGGCCGTCGGTCGGTTCGAGGAGGACCGCGAAGTCGCCCGCCAGCCAGTCCGGGTGGGCCTCGGCGACATGGCCGAGGCCGTTGAGGTGCGCGGCCACCTCTTCGTTGTCGTAGAAGACGAAGGTGAGGTCGCGGTTGGGCTCGGTCACCGTCTGCGCGATGCGCAGCTGGACCGCGACGCCCGACTTCATGTCGCAGGTGCCGCAGCCCCACAGCACGCCGTCCTCGTCGAGACGCGAGGGGACGTTGTCCGCGATCGGCACCGTGTCGATGTGTCCGGCGAGGATGACCCGCTCCGCGCGGCCGAGGTTCGTCCGGGCCACGACGTTGTTGCCGTGCCGGTCGACCGTGAGGTGCGGCAGGGCGCGCAGGGCCGTCTCGATGGCGTCGGCGAGCGCCTCCTCCTCGCCGCTCGGGGACGGGAAGTCGACCAGGCGCGCGGTCAGCTCCGCGGCGTCGAGCGTGAGGTCAAGCGGTGTGTGAGGCATGCGGACGACCCTAGCGCCGGACGACGCGCCGACCGGTCGGCGGGCTCCGTACGTGGGACGCGTGCTTGAGCGCCCCACCCTCCGTCGGCGCGGGCGCGGTCCGCGTCGTCACCGGCGAGTAGGAACGTCGACCACTACAGGAGTACGGGACGTCACTCGATCGGGGCGCGCCGAACACGGTGGGACGACACCGCGCACGCCCATCCGTACCCCTCCCGCACGGCCCTCAAAACCCTTGAGAACTCCGGGGATTATGGATTCCTCGGGCAATCGGCCCTCCGCCCCTTTGCCCGCCTTTATCCGCAGCCGATTATGCGACGCATTGCCAACTCTTTACGTTGACGCACCGCAACCTTCGCGGCCTTCGAGCGGTAGTCACTGCGTCCGATCGCCGGAAGCCGTCCGGCGGGATACCGGAGCCGATCCGGTCGGACACCCTCAAGTTCTCTCCCGTCTGAAGGAGCATCATGTCCCTCCCCCTGACCCGCCGGATCGCCCGTGCCGCGCTGCTCAGCGCAGCGGGCGCAGCTTCCGTGGTCGGTGCGGCCGGCTCCGCGAGCGCCGTCGGCCTGCCGGCCGGCCCCGACCTGGGCGGAGTGAGCGCCCTGGACGGCGCGGGCCTCGGTGACGCCGTCGACGGTGCGGCTCAGAACGTCACCAACATCGCCGGCGAGACCGGCAGCAAGGCCGTGAAGCAGACGGTTCCCGCGGCCGGCAAGGCCGTCGGCAGGGCCGGCAAGACGGCCACCCCCGCCGCCCAGCAGGCCGCCGGTGACGTCGCGGGCAGCGCGGGCAAGACCCTCGGCGACACCGCCGACACGGCCACGAAGGGCGGCCTGCCCACCGACTCGCTGACCGAGGGCGGCCTGCCCACCGACCAGCTGCCGGTGCAGAGCCTGCCGCTCGGCTGATCGCCCGCCACCCGCGCGAAGGGCCCGGAGCCACTGGCTCCGGGCCCTTCGCGTGCTCACGGACGGGTCACGCCAGGCGCTCGACCGCCGCCGCGACCCGCTCGTCCGTCGCCGTCAGCGCGACCCGTACGAAGCGGTCGCCCGCCGGACCGTAGAAGTCGCCGGGGGCCACCAGGACGCCGAGGTCCGCGAGGTGCCCGACGGTGTCCCAGCAGGACTCGTCGCGGGTGGCCCACAGGTACAGGCTCGCCTCGCTGTGCTCGATGCGGAAGCCGTGCTTCAGGAGCGCGTCGCGCAGGGCCGTGCGCCGGGCCGCGTACCGCTCGCGCTGCTCGCGCACGTGCTGGTCGTCGCCGAGCGCCGCCACGACGGCCGCCTGGGTCGGCGCGGAGGTCATCATGCCGCCGTGCTTGCGGATCTGCAGCAGCTCCCCGAGCACCGCCGCGTCACCGGCGAGGAACGCCGCGCGGTAGCCCGCCAGGTTGGACCGCTTGGAGAGCGAGTGGACGGCGACGATCCCCTCGTACGAACCGCCGCACACGTCCGGGTGGAGGACCGAGACCGGCTCCGCCTCCCAGCCGAGCTCCAGGTAGCACTCGTCGCTGACGAGGAGCACGCCGTGCTCGCGGGCCCAGGCGACGGTGCGGGTCAGCTCGTCCTTGGACAGGACGCGACCGGTGGGGTTCGAGGGCGAGTTGAGCCAGAGGAGCCTGAGGTTCGTGGGGTCGAGCTCGGTCGGGTCGTCGTAGGAGACGTACTCGGCGCGGGCCAGGCGCGCGCCCACCTCGTACGTCGGGTAGGCCAGGCGGGGGTAGGCGACGACGTCACCCGGGCCCAGGCCCAGCTGCGTCGGGAGCCAGGCCACCAGTTCCTTGGAGCCGACGATCGGCAGCACGTTCCGGTGCGTGACGCCCCGGGCGCCGAGCCGCCGTGCGCACCAGCCGGTGATCGCGTCGCGCAGCTCCGCCGTGCCCCACACCGTCGGATACCCGGGCGAGTCCGCCGCCGCGATCAGCGCTTTCTGGATCAGCTCGGGCACCGGGTCCACCGGGGTGCCCACCGACAGGTCGACGATGCCGCCGGGGTGGGCGGCCGCCGTGGCCCTGTACGGCTCGAGCTTGTCCCAGGGGAAGGTGGGAAGCCGGTCGGAGACTGCGGACACGTGATGACTCCCGTACTGGTACTGGTCGATACAAATGCCTCGGCCCCGTGCGGCGGGATGCCGTACGGGACCGGGGCGACGCGCGGGCTGCCGTTACTGGTTCTGCGGCGGCAGGGCGGCGATGAAGGCGTGGTCGCGCTCGATCAGACCGAGCTTGCTCGCGCCACCGGGCGAACCGAGCTCGTCGAAGAACTCGACGTTCGCCTTGTAGTAGTCCTTCCACTCCTCAGGAGTGTCGTCCTCGTAGAAGATCGCCTCGACCGGGCAGACCGGTTCGCAGGCTCCACAGTCGACGCATTCGTCCGGGTGGATGTACAAGGACCGGGAGCCCTCGTAAATGCAGTCGACCGGGCACTCCTCGATGCACGCCTTGTCCTTGACGTCGACACAAGGCTGCGCGATGACGTAGGTCACGCTGTCGTTCCTCCTCGATACGGGCGTTGGCGGGCCGTCCTCAGGCTCCGCTCGCCTGGCGCGCGGGAGCGCGGCGTCGTCGATGCCCACCCCTAGTATCTCCGTTCCCAGGCATGATCCGAACAGGAGGGGCTCACAGAGCTGTGGAATTCACCGCCGGCGGACGTCTCGAGGTCCGCATCACCCCTGCTGACGTGGGCAAAAGAGTCTCCGTTCGACGCTTGAGCGACGCTTTGGCGCCGGGCGAGAAGTTCACCGACACGGTGGGCGTTCTCGCATCGTGGAACGACGGTGTAATGCTCATCACACGACGGAACGGCGAGAGCGTCCGGATTCCGGACAGCGCCCTGGTCGCCGGCAAGGTCGTGCCGCCCGCGCCCGCCCGCAGGCGCGGACCCGCCGCCTCCTACGAGGAGCTGGCCCGGGTCTCCGCGCGGGCCTGGCAGCCCGTGGAGAGCGAGCGGCTCGGCGAGTGGAAGCTGCGGGCGGCCGCCGGGTTCACGCGGCGGGCCAACTCCGCGCTGCCCCTGGGCGATCCCGGCCGGCCGCTGGACGAGGCGCTTTCGGCCGTGCGCGCGTGGTACGCGGCCCGCGGGCTGCCCCCGTACGTGCAGACCGCGACCGGCGCCGAGGGCGCGCAGGAGTTGCTCTGCGCCGGCCTGGAGGAGCGCGGCTGGGAGCGCGAGGTGAGCGCGGAGCTCCACATCGGCGGGCTCGCCCCGGTCGGTGACCTGACGGCGGACGTGGAGCGGGTGGAGCTGTCCCGTTCCTTCGACGACGCGTGGCTGCGGCGGTACCAGCGTTTCGGGGTACCCGGACCCCATGTGTTCAAGGTGCTGGCGAGCGGGCCGTCGGTATGGTTCGCTTCCGTGCCCGGGAGCGGTGACGCCCCGGCCGCGATCGGGCGGTGCGTGGTGGACGGTCGCTGGGCGGGGTTCATGGCGGTCGAGGTGGACCCGGCACACCGGCGCCAGGGGCTCGCCACCGCGGTGATGGCCGCGCTGTCCCGGCAGGCCCTGGCCGAGGGCGCTTCGGCGGCCTGGCTGCAGGTCGAGGCCGCCAACGACGGCGCGCGGGC
This sequence comes from Streptomyces sp. NPDC036815, assembly GCF_055609205.1. Taxonomy (NCBI): domain Bacteria; kingdom Bacillati; phylum Actinomycetota; class Actinomycetes; order Kitasatosporales; family Streptomycetaceae; genus Streptomyces; species Streptomyces sp. NPDC036815. Next base: position 348,927 of record NZ_JBVJPW010000007.1, read on the forward strand.
ACTGTACGGCGGGATGGGTTTCACCGCGCATCACGCCTATCACCACTACCGGTACGGCCCTGCCTGAGCGGGCACGGCGGCCCGGCGGAGCACGGCAGAGCAGAGCACGGCACGGAGACAGCGCCCGGCGAGGGCAGACACGAGGCACGTATGCACGCGGAGTCCGGCGAATGGCGACGGCGGTTCGCCGAAGAGGCGCGGTCGGAACGGCCCGGTCTCGCGCCGCTGTGCCTGCTGATCGGCACCGAGGCGGACCCCTCGCTCGACGAGGCGGGCATCGACGCCGCCGAGATCGAGCTCGACCGGCTCGCGGGGCTGCTGCCGTACCGGCCCGGCGGACCGCGCGCGTGGGCCGAGGCGATGGCCCAACTCCTCGGCGAGCAGTGCGGGTTCGAGGGGACGCCGGGTGATTACCAGCGTCTTGACTCCTCGCTCCTGCACCAGGTCCTGCGGCGCCGCAGGGGCCTGCCGATCCTGCTCTCCGTCGTCTGGATGGAGGTCGCCCGGCGCGCGGGCGCGCCCGTCTACGGGGTGGCGCTGCCCGGGCACTTCGTCGTCGGCTTCGGGCCCCGCGACGAGCAGGTGCTCGCCGACCCCTTCGACGGCGGCCGACTGCTCACCGGCGCCGACGCGGAGCTCCTCGTCGCCGGGACGGCGGGCACGGGCATTCCGCCCTCGATGCTGACGCCTGCCGACCCGCTCAACATCGTGCAGCGCATCCTCAACAACATCCGCGCCTGGGCCGCCGCCCGCCCCGAGCGTTCCGAGGTCGCGCTCTGGGCCCTCGAACTCTCGCTCCTGCTGCCCGCCCATCCGGCCCGCCTGCGCTACGAGAGGGCCCAACTCCTCGTACAGCGAGGGGATTTCCTCGGCGGCGCGAAGGAGCTCGACGCGTACGCGGACGTCGTCTCGACCGTCGAGCCGACCACGGCGGACCGGGTGCGCGAGCAGGCGCGGGCCGCGCGGGCGATGCTGAACTGACGGCGGCGGGAGCGGGCGCGCCGGGCCCCGGCGACGTATCGATCGGCGCGAGGGGGCACGAGGGACGTATGCACCCCCTACCCCCCGGAACCACCGAGCGGCGGCGGCTGTTCGCCGCCGAGGCCGAGTCCCCGCGGCCCGACCTGGCGCTCCTGTGCCTGCTGATCGGCGCCGAGGCGGACCCCTCGCTCGACGGGACGGGCATCGCCACCGCGCGGCGCCTGCTCGACCGGCTCGCGGAGCAGGCCGTGCGCGGCCACCGGCAGCGGTGCGCCGACGACCCGCGGTCCTGGGCCGCGGCGCTCGCCGAACTCCTCGGCGGGCGCTGCGGATTCAGGGGCAGACCGGGCGACTACCAGCGTCTCGACTCCTCGCTCCTGCACCAGGTCCTGCGCCGTCGCAGAGGCCTGCCGATCCTGCTCTCCGTCGTCTGGATGGAAGTGGCCCGGCGCGCGGGCGCGGCCGTCCACGGGGTGGCGCTGCCCGGGCACTTCGTCGTCGGCTTCGGGCCCCGCGACGAGCAGGTGCTCGCCGACCCCTTCGACGGCGGCCGGCTGCTCACCCGCACGGACGTGGAACTCCTCGTCGCGGCCGCCACGGGCGGCCCGTTGGCGCCGTCGATGCTCTGCCCGGCCGCCCCGCTGGACGTCGTGGGGCGCGTCCTCGACAACATCCGCGCCTGGGCCGCCGCCCGGCCCGAACGCACCGACGTGGCGCTCTGGGCCGTCGAACTCGCCCTGCTGCTCCCGGCCCCACCGCCCCGCCTGGCCTACGAGCGCGCGCAACTCCTCGTACAGAGGGGGGACTTCGCCCTGGGCGCCCGCGCGCTCGACTCCTACGCCGACGACGTCGCCGAGCGGGACCCGGCGACGGCCGACCGGGCGCGGTGGCAGGCGTCCGGGGCACGGGCGATGCTGAACTGACGGGCGGGGCCGCACCGGCGGGCGGGGCCGCACTGACGGGCGGGCCCTCAGAGCCAGCCCTTGTCCCTGGCCGTCCTGACCGCCTCCGCGCGGTTGCGGACCGCGAGCTTCTGGATCGCCGTCGAGAGGTAGTTGCGGACCGTGCCCTGGGAGAGGTGCAGGAGCGCGGCGAGTTCGGCGTTGGTGGCGCCGTCGGCCGCCGCGCGCAGCACCTCGCGCTCGCGGTCCGTCAGCGGGTTCGCGCCCCCCGCGAGGGCCGCGGCCGCCAGCGTGGGGTCGATGACCCGCTCCCCCGCGAGCACCTTGCGCACCGCCGCGGCGAGCTGGGCCGCGGGGGCGTCCTTGACCAGGAACGCGTCGGCGCCGGCCTCCATGGCGCTGCGCAGATAGCCGGGGCGGCCGAAGGTGGTGAGCACGATCAGCTTCAACTCCGGGAAGGCGTCGTGCAGTTGCCCGGCCGCCTCGATGCCCGTCAGCCCGGGCATCTCGATGTCGAGCAGCGCCACGTCCACAGCGTGCTCGCGCGCCGCCGCGAGCACCTCGTCGCCGCGGGACACCTGGGCGACGACCTCGATGTCCGGCTCCAGGCCGAGCAGCGCCGCGAGGGCCTCGCGGACCATCGCCTGGTCCTCCGCCAGCAGAATCCTGATCATGAAGGGGATCCTACGGCGGCGTTCGCCAGCGGCACGCGGGCCGCGAGCCGGAAGCCGCGGCGGGCCCCCGGGCCCGCCTCCATGTCCCCGCCGACCGCCGCCACGCGCTCCGCGAGACCCGTCAGGCCGTTGCCCGCGCCGGCGCCGGAGCCGCCCGCCCCGTCGTCCTCCACGGTGAGTTCGAGGAGCGGGCCCGCGAGCGTCTGGCGCGCCGTGAACGCCACCGTGCAGCGCCCCGCCCCGCTGTGCCGCACGATATTGGTCACGGCCTCCCGCAGCGCCCAGGCCAGCGCCGCCTCCGCCTCCTCGCCCGGCAGTTCGGCGGGCGGCTCCAGCGGGACGTCGGCGTCGATGCCCGCGGCGGCCAGGGCGGTGCGCGCGCCCGCGAGCTCGCCCGCGAGGGTGCGCCGCCGATAGCCCGAGACCGCCTCCCTGACGTCCACCAGGGCCTGGCGGCTGACCTGTTCGATGTCGGCGACCTGCTGGGCGGCCTTCGCCGGATCCGTGGGCAGCATCCGCCCGGCGAGCTCGCTCTTGAGCGTGATCAGGGAGAGCGAGTGGCCGAGCAGGTCGTGCAGGTCGCGGGCGAGCCGCAGCCGCTCCTCGTTGGCGGCGAGCTGGGCGACGGTGGCGCGGGCCTGCCGCAGCTGGATCGTCGTACGGATCAACTGGCGTACGCCGGACATCGCGAAGCCCACCAGGAGGGTGATCACCCCGAGGTTGGTGATCAGGTCGCCGAGGCCGTCGTCGCGCAGGCCGACCACGATCATCAGGAGGGTGACCGAGGGGATGGCCCAGAGCGCGTACCGCATCGGCAGGACGGCGCCCGCGGAGACCGAGGCGTACACGAAGAGCCCGAGCCAGGAGTCCCCGAGGCTGAAGGCGAGGACCGTCGCGAGGACCACGAGGAGCCCGAACGAGGCGATGACGCCGCCCCATTGGAGGATCCTGGTGGTGTAGCGGAAGACGAGGGTCAGGTAGCAGACCACGAAGACGGCGAGGCCCAGCGAGCCGAGCACGGTGGCGGGGACCGTGTGACGGCCGTCCGTCAGGTCCTTGACCGGGGCGCTCAGGAAGACCAGCCAGACACCGATCCAGAGGGACTTCGTCAGGAACTGACGGCGGTTCCGGGGCGGCCGCCCGAACGTGTACACGGGGTGGAGCTCGTTGTCTTCGGCATCTGTCTCGCTCACGCCTTCAGTGTGTCCTTCCGGTACAGCCACGCCGCGCCGCCCGCGAAGAGGAGGAAGTAGGCGAGCAGGAGCGTGACGTCCTTCGCGTGCGGCGCCTCGCCCAGTTCGATGGCCTGCCCGAGGGCAGCGTACGCGTGGGTGGGCAGCCAGGACGCGGCCTCCCGCAGCCAGTGCGGGAACGTCGTCACGGGCATCCACAGGCCGCCGAGGATGGAGAGCCCGAAGTAGATGATCATCGTGATCGGGCGCACGGCGTCGCCGGTCGCGAGGTAGCCGATGGCCACGCCGAGCGCCGCGAAGCAGAGGCTGCCCGCCCAGATCGCGCCGGTCAGCGCCAGCCACTGCCAGGCGTCGAAGCGGACGCCCTTGAAGAGGGCCGCGACGGCGAAGACCACGACGATGGACGGCAGGCTCACCACGGCCGCGCTGGCGGTCTTCGCGAGGACGTAGCCGCGGCCGGGCAGGGCCGTCAGCCGCAACTGCCGCACCCAGCCGCTCTCGCGCTCCTTGGCGATGCGCTCGCTGTTGCCCATGAGGACGGCGGTGAGGGCGCCGAAGGACGCCATCGAGACCATCATGAACGCGGGGACGGACAGGCCCGTGTCGGGCACCTTGTCGGAGCCGCCCTGGTTGCCCGCGATGATCACGAAGAGCACCGACGGATAGATGACGGAGAAGAACAGGAATTTGCGATTGCGCAGGGAGCGGGTGATCTCGAGCTTGATGAGACTCCGCGAGGCGAAGGCGTTCGTCATCGGGTCCTGGCCTCCTCGGCCTCGGTGATCGCCACGAAGGCCTGCTCGAGTCCGAGCCCGGCGACTTCGAGGTTGCGGGGGTAGAGGCCGAGCCCGTACAGCGCGTGCACGGTGGCGTCGGCGTCCGTCGACTGGAGGCGGACCGTGTGGCCCGAGACGTCCAGCGTGGTGAGGTGCGGCAGGGCGCGGAGCCGCTCGGCGAGGGCGGCGTCGACGCCGCTGCCCGGGGTGGCGTCCGCGCCGCCGTCGGGCAGGTCGAAGGCGACCTTGCGGGCGCCCGCCCTGGCCTTGATCTCGGCGGCGGTGCCGTCCGCGAGGAGGCGGCCGCGGTGCAGGACCAGGACGCGGTCGGCGATCGCGTCGGCCTCCTCCAGGTAGTGCGTGGCGAACAGGACCGCGCGGCCCTGGTCCGCCTGCTCCCGCATGGTCGCCCAGAACGCCTGGCGGGCGGTGACGTCCATGCCGGTGGTCGGCTCGTCGAGCACGATCAGGTCGTTGGCGCCGGCCGTGGCGAGGGCGAAGCGGACGCGCTGCTCCTGGCCGCCGGAGAGCTTGTCGACCTTGCGGTCGGCGATCTGGGTGACGCCCGCGTGGGCGAGCACGTCGCTGACGCGGTGCGGCCTCGGGTGCAGGTCGCAGGCGAGCGTCACCAGTTCGCGCACGGTGACCTCGCCCATCAGGCCGCCGCTCTGCAGCATGGCGCCGACCCGGCCCGCGGTGATCGCGTCGCGGGGCGCCGCCCCGAAGACCCGCACCGTGCCGCTGTCCGGGCGCCTGAGACCGAGGAGCAGGTCGAGGGTGGAGGACTTGCCCGCGCCGTTCGGGCCGAGGAGCGCCACCGTCTCGCCCGGGTGGAGGTCGAGGGTCAGGCCGTCCACGGCCCGGACCTCGCCGTAGTTCTTGGTCACCCGCTCGAAGCTCACCGCGGTCGTGGTGGCCGCGACGGCGGGCGGTGATGTGGTCGTCGTCATGTCCACCATCGTCACAAAACCGCAGGTGGCGGCGGCAGTGCCGGATGTGGTGTCTCCGGGATGACAGATGTCATGCCCGAGGGCGCGCCGGCTGGTCCTCGTACGCGTACGAGGACCAGCCGTACGGGGACCAGCCGTACGGGGACCAGCCCGCGTGTGGCGTCAGCTCGCGTTCGTCTCGATCACGCCGATCCGCTCCGCGGGCGTCTTGCCGACCAGCGCCTTGCCCATCGCCTGGGCGACGTCCGTGGCCTGGACCGGCGTCTTGGAGCCGTTGCCGCGCTGGATCAGGACTCCGTCGAAGACGTTGCCGTACAGCTTCTTGAGCTCCTCCAGGTTGTAGTGCACCTGGAGGGTGCCGTTCGAGAGGGGCCTCGTCTCGAGGATCTTCGGCAGCGACTTCGCCGGGCCGAACGGGATCGACCTGGCGCCCGCCTTGATCGTGACGTTGGCGGACATCGCCGGCTTCGCGAAGGTCGTCATGAACTTGTCGACCTCGGCCTTGGCGATCTGCGGCTTGCGGGTGGTGACCGGCACCTGGACCGCGCCCGCGCCGCCCGTCTCGACCTGCTTCTTGTACGCCTCGGCGACCGCCGTGGTCGACGCCTGCGGGTCGATCCCCTTGCCGACCTTGCCGTAGACCGGGACGGCCTTGCCGGGCAGGAACTTGACCGTGCCCTCCTTCGCCGTGCCCGAGCCGCCCGCGGCGCGCTCCAGGGCCGCCGCCAGCTTCTCCTCGTCGACGGGCATGACGGGCTCGACGACCCGCTGACCGCCGAAGAGCGAACCGATCACGGAGACCGGGTTGTAATCGCTGCCCGCGGCCTCGCGGACGGTGGCCTGGCTGTCGAGGGTCAGGCCCGCCTGGTCCGGCTTGAGCGTGACCGACGTGCCGTCGACCGACAGCTTCAGGGGCTTGGTGACGCGCGCGCCGAGGGCGTCGTCGAGCTTCTTGACGGCCTCGTCGCGGGTGCCGCCGCCGATGTCGACGCCGAGCACGGTGGTGCCCTTCGGCACGTCCGCGTGGTTCATCAACAGGCCCGCGCCGTACGCGCCGCAGCCCACGACGACCACGGCGACCGCGAGGAGGACCAGCTTGTTGCGGCCCTTCTTCTTCGGCGCGGGCGCGGCGGGCGGCACGTCCGAGCGCACCGGCTCGGGCAGCTTCGGCGGGGTGTGCGGCGCCGGTCCTTCGCCCTGCGGTCCCGACGGGAACGGCGCGTTGTCCTGTACGGGCGGCACGACGGGGATGCCGCTGGTGAGGGTCTCACCGGAGACGTTGCCGCCGGGCGCGGAGCCGCCGGGGCCACCGGAGGCGCCGGGCACACCGGGCACGCCGGACACCGGGCCGCCGCCGACGGGCGGACGCGGGCCCCCGGGCGGCGTGCCGGGACCGGACTGCTGACCGGGCTTCTGCGGCGTGAGGATCGCGGTGTCGTCGCTCAGGGCCGGGCCGGAACGGCGCGGCCGCCCCGCGGAGTTGGCCGCGGCGCCGGGGCCTCCGGGACCGCCGGGCGCCGGGGGCCGGACCCCGGAGGCGGGCGGCGCCACCGGGCTGTCGCCGGTGACCGGGCCGCCGGTCGGGCCGGTGGGGTTCCGGGAGGTCCCGGCCCCGCTCGCACCCGCGCCCGTACCTGTACCCGTACCGGTACCCGTACCCGTACCCCCGGAGAAGTACGGCAGATCGCCGCGCTGCGGGTCGCCGCCCTGCGGGCCGCCCGTGCCGAGGGGACCCGACGCCACGGCGCCGGAGACGTCGAAGGAGCCCGTACCGGAGCCGTTCGCCCCGGAAGCACCGGAAGCGCCGGAGGCACCAGCAGCCCCGGAAGCACCAGCACCGCCCTGGGCGGGCTTGCGCGGCGCGAACCAGTCGCTCGTCTTGTCCTCGGCCGCCGCGGAGGCCGCCGTACCGCCGTCACCCGCTCCCGCGCCGCCACCGGCCCCGGGGGCGAGGGGGGCACCGGTTCCCGTGGAACCGCCCGCGTCGCCCGCTCCGGGAGCACCCGGCAGGTCGCCGTCGCGGCGGTCGTCGTCGTCCGCGTTCGCGAAGTCCCCGCGCGCGCCGTCGTCGCCGACGGGCGTGCGCATGACGACCGGCGGGATGGGCCGCGAACCGGGGATGTTGATCCGGATGCGGGTGGTCAGCGTGGTCTGGGTCTCGGGCTCTTCGGGCCGCTCGTCGGCGGCCTGCCGCCGCACTCCGTCCTGGCCGCCGTCGGCGGCACCCTGGGCCGGGGAGCCGTAGGGCGGCGTCCCCGAGGGGTATGCGGCTCCACCGCGCCCCTGGGGGCCGGAGGACGAACTGTCAGTTTCACGACTCAAGGCAGGTTCTCCTGGTTGACTCCGCCGCCCGTCTCGACCTCATCCGGGGTCCCCCCGGCCGGAGGTTGGGGAGGCTCGGCGGCCGCACCACCATACTGGCCGCCGTCGGCACTCATCCTTTGACCGGCGTCAAACCCGTGCGGGACACGGGCCGAAGTGGTACGTCACTTGCCAAGTCGGGCGGCGGGACCGCTCGGTTGCGACCCCTGCCCGAGCGTGGCGCACATCACAGCCACGGCCATGCCGCCGAGCAGGAAGCCGTACGAGCCGAGACCCGCGCCGAAGAGGAAGTCGCCCTCGGGTCTGGTCGCGGTGAGCAGCAGGACCGCCACCAGCCAGCCCGCGGCGGGCGCGACGGCCCCCGCTCTGGTGCCGGTGGCCCGCGACCCCCCGTAGAAGAGTCCGGCGGCGCCGAGGAGCGCGAGCAGCAACCCGGCGGGGAAGAAACCGCCTTGGACGAGCGCCCCGGCGACGCCGACGACGGCGCCGAGCACGAAGAGCCCGGCATACGCGGCGAGCCGCCCCGGTCTCAGGGGCTGGGCGAGGAAGCTCCCCGCGGGCGCGGCGGCACCCGCGCCGGACGCCGCGACGGTGCCCGGCCGCGCGGTGGCGGGCTTCTTGGGGGCGCCGGAACCGGCCCCCGACGACGCACGGGATCGCGTACTCACAGCGCGGTCACCTCGGCCACATCCGTCACCCTTTCGAGACCCGCGAAGAGATCCGTCTCGCGGGCCGTTCCCTCCGTGCATCCCTCCGTGCATTGCTCCGTGGAGGCTGTGGGGACTTCTCCCCGCACCAGCTCGTAGTACTCCACCTCGAAAATCGGCTGCGCGAGCTCGTTCGAGAGGATGAAGAGCGGGCCGCTCACCGTGATCTGGGTGGCGTGGGCCGCCATCGCCGCGGCCTTGGCCGCCTTGTAGGGGCGGCCGTCGATCTCCGTGGTGATCCGCTCGTCGTCCGTGAGGCCCGGCACGTCGGCGACGGCGGCGGGCGTACCGAACGGCGAGTGCCGCAGCGCCCCCGACATCCACCGGAAGCGCTCCTCGACCACGGCCCGCGGGGCGCGGTTCCAGTAGATCTTGGCGATGGTGTGGGGGTCGCCGAGGTCGGCGCGGAAGGCGGGCTCGGAGGCGAGCTCGGCGGCGCGCATGGCGACGCGGTGCGCCTGGATGTGGTCGGGGTGGCCGTACCCCCCGTCGGGGTCGTACGTGACGAGGACCTGGGGGCGCACCTCGCGGATGACCTCGACGAGGTACGCGGCCGCCTCGTCGAGGTCGGCCGACCAGAAGGCGCCGGGGCGGTGGTTCTGCTCGACGCCCATCATCCCGGAGTCGCGGTAGCGCCCCGGGCCGCCGAGGAAGCGGTGGTCGCTCACCCCGAGCGCCTTCATGGCGGCGGCCAGCTCCCCGATGCGCTCGGCGCCGAGGGTGTCCTCCCGGTCGGCGGCGAGATGGGCGAGGTCGGCCGGGATGACCTCGCCCTCCTCGCCCAGCGTGCAGGTCACCAACGTGACATGGGCGCCCTCGGCCGCGTACTTGGCCATGGTCGCGCCGGTGGTGATCGACTCGTCATCGGGGTGCGCGTGCACGAGCAGCAGGCGCCGGGCGGGCAGTTCCGTCATGGGACCACCCTACGAGCCCCCGGCTCAGAACTTGATGTCGCCGATCATCCCCGCCACGTTGGTCGTCAGCTCGTTGATGGTCGGCGCGACGGACGAGCTCGCGAGGTAGAAGCCGAGCAGCGTACAGACGACCGCATGCCCCGCTTTCAGACCTGACTTCTTGACCAACAGGAAGACGATGATCGCCAGCAGCACCACCGCCGAAATCGAGAGTGCCACGGCGGTCACCTCCAAGTCGTTGCCGTAACCCAGTGCGGACGCCAGCAGGTTCATACCCACCAAGCGCTACGGATCATAACTATCCGTGTGGACGCATGAGTCGGAGCACGGCAGCACAGGGGGGCGCATGCGCCATAGGCTCGGGGGATGACCACCGAGATCCCCGGAATTCCCAGGCCCGACGAGAGCCCGGCACAGCGGCTCTCCTTCCCGCGTCAGCACGCCCGCACCCAGCGTTTCACCCTCGGCGCGCCCCGTGCGTTCACGGTGGCGCCGGACGGTTCGCGCGTCGCGTTCCTCCGTTCGTCCTCTAGCGCCGATCGAGCCAACCGGCTCTGGGTCCTCGACGTGTCGGACGGCTCCGTCGAGCGCGAGGTGGCCGACCCGCACCTGCTCCTCGGCGGCGCGGCCGAGCAGTTGTCCGCCGAGGAGCGCGCGCGGCGCGAGCGCAGCCGTGAGGGCGGCGCGGGCATCGTGGGCTACGCGACGGACGCCGCGGTGGAGCTGGCCGCGTTCGCCCTGTCGGGCCGCCTCTTCACGGCGGAGCTGCGGGCGGGCACGGCGCGCGAACTGCCCGCGCCGGGGCCGGTGATCGACCCGCGCCCCTCGCCGGACGGGCGTCATGTCGCGTACGTCGCGCGGGGCGCGCTGCGCGTGACGGGGGCCGACGGCACGGGCGACCGGGCCCTCGCGGAGCCGGAGACGGGCCGGGAGACGGGCCGGGAGACGGGCCAGGAGGGCACCGTCACCTACGGCCTGGCGGAGTTCATCGCGGCCGAGGAGATGGGCCGTTCACGGGGCTTCTGGTGGTCGCCCGACTCCACCCGGCTGCTCGTCGCCCGGGTGGACGACGCCCCGGTGCGGCGGTGGTGGATCGCGGACCCGGCGCACCCGGACCGCGAGCCCGAGCAGGTCGCGTACCCGGCCGCGGGCACGCCCAACGCGGACGTACGCCTCTTCGTGCTCGGCCTGGACGGCACGCGCACCGAGGTGGCCTGGGACCGCGCGCGCTTCCCCTACCTCGCGCGCGTGCACTGGTCGGCGGACGGCGCCCCGCTGCTGCTCGTGCAGTCACGTGACCAGGGCAGCCAGCTGTACCTCGCGGTGGACCCGGACGACGGATCCACCCGGATGGTGCACGCGGAGGAGGACGCGGACTGGCTGGAACTCTTCCCCGGTGTCCCGTGCTGGTCGCCCAGCGGCAAGCTGGTGCGGATCGTGGACGAGGGCGGCGCCCGCGTCCTGGCCTGGGGGGAACGGCCGCTGACGGGGCCGCAGTTGCATGTGCGCGCGGTCCTCGACGTGACCGAGGAGGATGTCCTGATCTCGGCGTCGGCGGGCGAGGCCGCGGCCGACCCGGAGACCGGTGAGATCCACGTCTACCGCGTCAACGAACTCGGCGTGGAGCGCGTCTCGCAGGAGCCGGGGGTGCACTCGGCGGTCCGCGCGGGCGGCCTCACCGTCCTGGTGTCGGCCACGCTCGACCACCCCGGGGCCCAGGTGCGGGTGATGCGCGAGGGCAAACAGGTGGCCGCGGTCACCTCGCACGCGCAGCGCCCGGGGCTCACTCCGCGCGTGACGCTCACCGAAGGGGGCACGCGGCGGATTCCGTGCGCCGTCCTGCTCCCCACGGATTACAAGGAGACAGACGGCCCCCTTCCGGTACTGCTCGATCCGTACGGCGGTCCGCACGGCCAGCGTGTCCAGCGTGCGCACAACATGTTCCTGACCTCGCAGTGGTTCGCCGACCAGGGCTTCGCGGTGATCGTGGCGGACGGCCGCGGCACCCCGGGACGCTCCCCCGGCTGGGAGAAGTCGATCAAGAACGACAAGACCCGGACGCTGGAGGACCAGGTCGACGCGCTCCACGCGCTCGCCGAAAGGTTCCCTCTCGACCTGGAGCGGGTGGCGATCCGCGGCTGGTCCTACGGCGGCTACCTGGCCGGCATGGCCGCGCTGCGCCGCCCCGACGTGTTCCACGCGGCGGTGGTCGGCGCCCCGGTGACGGACCTGCGGCTCTACGACACGCACTACGAGGAGCGCTACCTCGGCGACCCGAACCGGACTCCGGAGACGTACCGGCACAACTCCCTCATCTGGGACGACGGCCTCGTCGAAGCGGCCGAGCCGCACCGCCCCATGCTGATCGTGCACGGCCTGGCCGACGACAACGTGGTCGTGGCGCACTCCCTGCGGCTCTCCTCGGCCCTGCTCGCCGCGGGCCGCCCGCACGAGGTCCTGCCGCTCTCCGGCGTCACGCACATGACCCCGCAGGAGCAGGTCGCGGAGAACCTCCTGCTGCTCCAGGTCGACTTCCTGAAGCGGTCCCTGGGCCTGCCCAGGGACTAGAGGACCGCTCCCCGCCCGCTACGGCACGACCTGCTTCTCCTCCGCGAAGTGGCAGGCCGAGTCGTGCGCGGCGGGGCCCTCGTGGTGCCGGAACTCCGCCGGCACGGCGAGGAGGGGGATCTCCAGGGCGCACCGCTCCCGGGCCTTCCAGCAGCGGGTGCGGAAGCGGCAGCCGGAGGGCGGGTTGGCGGGCGAGGGCACGTCCCCGGAGAGGATGATCCGCTCCCGGCGCTCGCGCGCCTCGGGGTCGGGGACGGGCACGGCGGAGAGCAGCGCCTGGGTGTAGGGGTGCGTCGGATGCTCGTAGATCTCCTCGTCCGAGCCGATCTCGACGATGCGCCCGAGGTACATGACGCCGACCCGGTCGGAGATGTGCCGCACGATCGAGAGGTCGTGGGCGATGAAGACGTAGGAGAGGTCGAACTCGTTCTGCAGCTTGTCCAGGAGGTTGATGACCTGCGCCTGGACGGAGACGTCGAGCGCGGAGACGGGTTCGTCGGCGACGATGACCTCGGGCCGCAGCGCGAGGCCGCGGGCGATGCCGATGCGCTGGCGCTGGCCGCCGGAGAACTGGTGCGGATAGCGGTTGATGTACTCGGGGTTGAGCCCGACCACGTCGAGCAGCTCCTGCACCTTCCGGCGGCGCGAGCCCTTCGGCGCGACCTCGGGGTGGATCTCGTACGGCTCGCCGATGATGTCGCCGACCGTCATCCGGGGATTCAGGGACGTGTACGGGTCCTGGAACACCATCTGGATGTTGCGGCGCACCGCCTTCAGAGCGCGGCCCGACAGCTTGGTGATGTCCTCGCCCTTGTAGCGGATCTCGCCCGCGGTCGGCCGTTCCAGGTTGACCAGCATCCTGGCGACCGTCGACTTGCCGCAGCCGGACTCCCCCACGATGCCGAGCGTCTCGCCCCGCGCCAGGTCGAAGTCGACGCCGTCCACGGCCTTGACCGCGCCGATCTGTTTGCGGATGACAATGCCCTGGGCGAGCGGGTAGTGCTTGACCAGTCCGCGGACCTGGAGGATCGGCTCGCCGCCGTCACCGTGAGGCATCGAGCGTCTCCTTCCAGAAGTGGCAGGCGCTCCTGCGTTCGGCGGTCAGTCCCTCGTACGTCACCCGCGCGAGCGGCGGATCGTCGGTGCGGCACACGTCCCGGGCCATGGGGCAGCGGGGGTGGAAGGGGCAGCCGGGCGGGATGTTCATGAGGTTCGGCGGCAGGCCCTTGATCGCGTAGAGGTCCTGGCCCTTCTGGTCGAGGCGCGGGATGGATTCGAGCAGGCCGAGGGTGTACGGGTGGGCGGGCGCCCGGTAGATCTCGTGGACCGGGGCGCGTTCGACGATGCGGCCCGCGTACATGACGGCGATGGTGTCGGCGACGTCCGCCACGACGCCGAGGTCGTGGGTGATGAGGATCAGGCCCATGTTCATCTCGCCCTTGAGCTCCGCGAGCAGGTCCATGACCTGGGCCTGGACGGTGACGTCGAGGGCGGTGGTCGGCTCGTCGGCGATGATCAGCGAGGGTTCGAGCGCCATCGCCATGGCGATCATGATGCGCTGGCGCATGCCGCCGCTGAACTGGTGCGGGTACTGCCCGACGCGCTCCCTGGCCGCCGGGATCCGCACCCGGTCCATCAGCTCGACGGCCTTGGCCCTGGCGTCCTTGCGCGACATGCCCCGGTGGACGACGTACATCTCGCCGAGCTGGGCGCCGACGCTGAGCACCGGGTTCAGCGAGGAGAGCGCGTCCTGGAAGATCATCGCCATACCGGCGCCGCGCACCTTGCGCCGCTCCTCCTCCTTGAGCTTGAGCAGGTCCCGGCCCTGGAAGAGGATCTCGCCCCGGGTGATCCGCCCGGGCGGCACGTCGAGGATGCCCATGACGGCCTGGGCAGTCACGGACTTGCCGGAACCGGACTCGCCGAGGACGGCGAGGGTCTCGCCCGCGGCGACGCCGTAGTCGACGCCGTTGACGGCCTTGGCGACCCCGTCCCGGGTACGGAACTCGACGTGCAGGTCGCGCACTTCGAGCAGCTTGGCCGCCCCGGGCTCCCTGCGGGCGGACGGATCGGATGCCACGGTTGCCATGGGCGCCTACCTCAGCTTCGGGTCGAGGGCGTCGCGCACCGCGTCGCCGAGCATGATGAACGCGAGCACGGTGATGGCCAGGGCTCCGGCGGGCCAGAGCAGCATGTGCGGGGCGTTGCGGATGTACTGGGAGGCGGCCGAGATGTCGATGCCCCAGCTGACGGTCGGCGGCTTCAGGCCGACGCCGAGGTACGAGAGCGTCGCCTCCAGGGCGATGTACGTGCCGAGCGCGATGGTCGCCACGACGATGACCGGGGCGACGGCGTTCGGTGTGATGTGGCGGAGCAGCATCCGGGAGTTGGAGGCGCCGAGCGCCCGCGCCGCCTGGACGTAGTCGTTGTGCTTGGCGGTGATGACCGAGCCGCGCGCGATGCGGGAGATCTGCGGCCAGCCGAGCAGCACCATGAAGCCGACCACCGGCCAGACCGTGGAGCTGGTGACCACCGAAAGGAGCACCAGGCCGCCGAGGACGACGGGGATGGCGAAGAAGATGTCGGTGATGCGGGAGAGGATCGCGTCCCACGCCCCGCCGAAGAACCCGGCGAGCCCGCCGAGCACGCTGCCGATGAGCGCGACGCCGAGGGTGGCGCAGACGCCGACGGTGACCGAGACCCGGGTGCCGTGGACGACCCGGGTGTAGACGTCGCAGCCCTGCTCGTTGAAGCCGAAGGGGTGGCCGGGCGTCGAGCTCTTCTGCGCGTTGGCGAGGTCGCAGTCCAGCGGGTTGCCGGAGGCGATGAGCGAGGGCCACAGGGAGATGACGACGAGGAAGAGGATGATCAGGCCCGAGACGATGAAGACCGGGTTGCGCCGCAGGTCCCGCCAGGCGTCGGACCACAGGCTGCGCGCCGGGGCCGAGGGGCCGCCGCCGTCGGGGCCGCCGCCCGGCGTCTTCTCCAGGGTCGTCGCCTCGCTCGTGGCGAGGTCCATCGCCCCGCCCATGCCGGTGGCGGCCATGGCGCGCTCCGGCTCCTGCGGTTCAGGCATAGCGGATCCTCGGGTCGAGTACGGCGTACAGGAGGTCGACGATCAGGTTGGCCGCCAGGAAGACCAGGACGAGGACGGTCACGAAGCCGACGACGGTCTGGGTGCTCTGGCGGAGGATCCCCTGGTAGAGCTGGAAGCCGACGCCGTGGATGTTGAAGATCCGCTCGGTGACGATCGCGCCGCCCATCAGCGCGCCCACGTCGGTGCCGATGAAGGTGACCACCGGGATGAGCGAGTTGCGCAGCAGGTGCCGGATGATGACGCGGCGCCGGGGCAGGCCCTTGGCGACGGCGGTGCGGACGTAGTCGGCGCGCCGGTTCTCCGCGATGGAGGTGCGGGTCAGGCGGGTCACGTAGGCCAGGGAGACCGAGGCCAGGACGAGGCCGGGGATCAGGAGTTCGTTGACGGGCGCCTCGCTGGACACGGACGGTTTGATCACGCCCCACTGGACGCCGAGCAGGAGTTGCAGCACGAGCCCGGTGACGAAGGTGGGGATGGAGATCACGACGAGCGTGAGCAGCAGCACCACGGTGTCGACGGGCCGCCCGCGCCGCAGCCCCGTGAGCACGCCGAGCGAGATGCCGATGACGATCTCGAAGACGATGGCGACGACGGTGAGCCGGATGGTGACCGGGAAGGCGGCCGACATCAGCTCGGTGACCTTCTGTCCGTTGAAGGCGGTGCCGAAGTCACCGGTGAAGAGGTTGCCCATGTACGTCAGGTACTGCTGCCACACCGGCTTATCGAGGCCGAACTCCTTCTTCAGCTGGGCGGCCGTGGCGGGGTCGCACTTGCGGTCGCCGCAGAGGCCCGCGACGGGGTCGCCCATCACGTTCACCATCAGGAAGATCAGCAGTGTGGCGCCGATGAAGACCGGGATCATCTGCAGCAGACGCCGGATCACATAACGTCCCACGGTGGCTCCGGAATTAGGGGGAGCGGCCACCGGGCGCCCTCGCGGGGGCCCGGCGGCCGCTCCCGGCGTCTCAGTTGACCTTGATCTCGTTGTAGACGGGCACGCTGAACTGGTTCAGCGAGACGTCGGAGACCTTGTCCGAGTAGCCGGCGCTGCCGTTCTGGTACCAGAGCGGGATGGCGGGCATCTGCTGGGCGAGGATCTTCTCGGCGT
The DNA here is from genome assembly GCF_055609205.1 of Streptomyces sp. NPDC036815. Taxonomy (NCBI): domain Bacteria; kingdom Bacillati; phylum Actinomycetota; class Actinomycetes; order Kitasatosporales; family Streptomycetaceae; genus Streptomyces; species Streptomyces sp. NPDC036815. The sequence goes on from NZ_JBVJPW010000007.1 coordinate 365,119, forward strand.
CCTGGAACTTCGAGACGGCCTTGCCGGTGTCGGTCTCGCCGTTGGCCTCGTTGACGAGCTTGTCGAACTTCTCGTCGGAGAAGTTGCCGTCGTTGGAGGGGGCGTCGGTGAAGTAGACCGGCTCCAGGAAGTTCTGGATCAGCGGGTAGTCCATCTGCCAGCCCGCGCGCCAGGCGCCGTCGAGCTCCTGCTTGGAGGCCTTGCTGCGGAAGTCCGCGAAGGTGCCGACCGGGCTGGCGACACAGGCCTTGTCCTTGCCGAGGGCCTTGTTGATGGAGTTGCAGACGGCGTCGACCCACTCCTTGTGCGAGCCGGTGTCCGCGTTGTACGAGATCTTGAGGGTGCCGCCGGGGATACCGCCGCCGTCCTCGACCATCTTCCTGGCCTTCGCGGCGTCGTACTCACAGGCGTCGCCGCACAGCCCGTCCTGGTAGCCGCCGTCCTTGCCGAGCACCGGCGAGGTCCAGTCGGTGGCGGGCGTCCGCGTCTTCTGGAAGATCGTCTCGGTGATCTGCTCGCGGTTGATCGCCATGGACAGGCCCTGGCGGACCTTCTCCATCCCCGGCTTGCTCCACTTGCTGTCGTAGAAGGGGAAGGCGAGGGTCTGGATGATGCCCGCGGGGGTGTTGATGTAGCGGTCGCCGAGGTCGTTCTTGGCGTTCTTGAGCTGGGACGCGGGCACGTCGTCGACGAGGTCGAGGTTGCCGGCCATCAGGTCGGTGTAGGCGGTGTTGTTGTCGGTGTAGACCTTCATGTCCACACCGCCGTTCTGCGCCTTGTCCGGGCCGGGGTACGCGTCCCACTTGCGCAGGGACATCTTCGAGCCCTTGGTGTACGAGTCCACGGTGTACGGGCCGTTGCCGACGGGCTTGGAGAGCCAGGCGTCGTGGTGGTCGTAGAACGCCTTGGGAAGCGGCGCGAAGGCCGGGTAGCCGAGGGTGTCGGGCCAGGTGGAGAACTTCTGGCTGAGCTTGACGGTGAAGGTCGTGTCGTCGACGACCTTGAGCCCGGAGAGCGTCTTGGCGCTCGCCTCGCCCTTCTCGGGGTGGACCTTGTCGTAACCGTCGATGTAGCCGAAGAAGTAGGCGTTCTTCTGGTTGTTCTTCAGGTTCGCGCCGTAGTTCCAGGCGTCCACGAAGGACTTGGCGGTGATCTTCTCGCCGTCGCTGAACTTCCAGTTCTTCTTGATCTTGACCGTGAAGTTCTGCGCGTCCTTGGTGTCGATCGACTCGGCGACCATGTTCTTGGCCTCGCCGGTCTTCGGGTCGTACCGCTTGAGGCCCCGGAAGAGCATGTCGAGGATCTTGCCGCCCTGGACCTCGTTGGTGTTCGCCGGTTCCAGCGGGTTCTGCGGGTCGCCCCAGGAGGAGCTCACGATGCCGGAGCCGTCGCCACCACCGCCGCCGCCTCCCCCGCCACCACAGGCCGTCGCCGCGAGGGCGACCGCCACCGCGCATGCGGCCCACTTGGCGTGCGTGGCTCCACGCATGGAGTCCTCCAGTCCTGTGCTGTCCTGCCGTCCTGGCGTGCTGCGTCCCGTGAGCTGACTCACGTATCGCCAAATATCGCCTCATGGAGCACGAACCGCACATTTACTCCACCCGTACGAGTCGGAGCCCATCCGGATGTACGCATTCCGAGACGATCACGCCCGCATATCGGACTCATTGCCCGGCTTGCCCGGCGGCGCCCGGCCTTGTCCATCACGCTTGATTACGCGAAGGCAATGTCATGCCCATGCTTTTCTCAAGTTACGCTCAAGGATCCCAAGAGCGACCCAAAGCGCCTGACGATTCATTGACCGCCAGGGAAACGCCTTGCGAAAGTCGCGCCTAGCCCGTGGGTGCTGGTTGTCCTGCGGCTTCCTGCTGACCCCTTCGGGCCTGGAGCGCCATGACCTCGCCAACTCCCGCCGCTGCCGCCACGCTTGAAGTGACGGGCACACCAGATGGCACGTCATCACCGCCCAAGAACCAGGGCAGCCAAGGCCGTTCGCCCGGCCGCCTCGCGTGGACGCGGTTCAAGCGGGACAAGTCCGGCGTCACCGCCGCCTGCATCGTCATCTTCTTCTTCGTCATCGCGCTCTGCGCACCGCTGATCGCGAAGGTCTACGGCAAGAACCCGTACGACACCTACGGCCTCGACCAGCCGGGGCTGCTCAACGACTTCAACTACCCGGTCAAGCCGAACGGCGGCATCGACGGGAACTTCTGGTTCGGCGTCGAGCCGGTGCTCGGCCGGGACGTCTTCACGTTCCTCCTCTACGGCATCCGCAACTCGCTGCTCATCGCCGCCGCGACGACGCTCCTCGTGGTGCTCCTCGGCATCACCATCGGCGTCACCGCCGGGTACATCGGGGGCAAGACGGACTACCTTATCGGCCGGGTCATCGACATCCTGCTCGCGTTCCCGTCCACGCTCTTCTACATCGCCTTCTTCCCGGTGATGATCTCGGTCCTGGTCAGCCCCGAGGACAAGATCCCGCAGTGGCTGACCATCACCAGCCTCATCACCGTGATGACCGCCTTCGGCTGGGCACCGATGGCGCGCCTGCTGCGCGGTGAGGTACTCGCCCTGCGCGAACGGGAGTTCGTGGAGGCCGCCAAGGTCACGGGCGCCTCCCCCGCACGCATCATCTTCAAGGAACTGCTCCCGAACCTGTGGACGCCGATCCTCATCCAGGCGACCCTCGCGCTCCCCATGTTCGTCACCGCCGAAGCGGGACTCGCCTTCCTGGGCGTCGGACTGGAAGAGCCCACGCCGGACTGGGGCGTGATGATCCAGAACGGCTCGAAGTACTACCAGGACGACATCACCTTCATGGTCTTCCCCGGTCTCGCCATGGTGATCTTCGTGGTCGCCTTCAACCTCCTCGGCGACTCGGTGCGCGACGCGCTCGACCCGAAGACCAGACGCTGACACTCCCCCGGAACCGGCACGCGCGACGGGGCCGTGCCGGGCCATTTCTCGCTCTTCCTCCTTCACACAGGGTTGGTGGCCACATGGCAATCTCACGCAGAAACCTCCTCATCTCGACATCCGTGGCGGCGGGCGGCTCGCTCGTCCTGTCCGCGTGCAGCAGCGGCGACTCGGGCGGGGGCGAGGGCGGCTCGCACGGCGGTGCCACGGAGTACACCAACGCGAGCGTGAAGGTGGGCACCGAGAAGGACTCGACCGGGCCCGCGCCCGCGGTCCCCGGCGGCAAGAAAGGCGGCACGATCTACGGCGTCGCCGAGGACGACGTGTCGCACATGGACCCGCAGCGCATCTACTTCGCGTACAACTCCTCGCTCGCCAACCTCTACGCGCGCTGCCTCACCGGCTACCAGACCGACATGGAGGGTCACCAGATCCTCGTCGGCGACCTCGCCACCGACACCGGCAAGTCCTCGGACGGCAACAAGACCTGGACCTTCACCCTGAAGGACGGTCTGAAGTGGCAGGACGGCAGCGAGCTCACCGTCGACGACGTCCGGCACGGTTTCGAGCGCGGCTGGGCCCCCTTCGTCACCGAGGGCGCCATCTACGTCCAGCAGGCGCTGACCGGCAAGGGCGCCAAGTGGCGTGACGGGTACGACGGCCCGTACAAGGGCAAGCACCTGGACTCGATCGTCACCGACAAGGCGAAGAAGACGATCACCTTCCATCTGAAGGAGCCGCGCCCGGAGTTCAACTTCACGCTGGCGATGCACACGTACGCCGCCACGCCCGTGAAGCACGACACCAAGGAGAAGTACGACAAGGCGCCCTTCTCCTGCGGCCCGTACATCGTCAAGCACCGCACCATCGACAAGTCGATGACGCTGGCGCGCAACAAGCACTGGGACCCGAAGACGGACCCGATCCGCAACGCCTACCCGGACAACTTCGAGTTCGAGTTCGGACCGACCGGCCCCGAGTCCTGCGACCGCTTCATCGCGGACCAGGGCAAGGACCAGCAGATGGTCGCCATCTACGAGCCGATCCCGGCCGAGCGCATGCAGAAGGTGCTCTCGACGCCCGACATCAAGAAGCGCAGCTTCAACGGCCTGTCGTCCGGCACCTACTACTTCGCCATCAACATGAAGCGGGTCACCGACGTGGAGGTGCGCAAGGCGCTCCTCATCGCCTGGCCGCTCGAGCAGAGCCGCAAGATCTACGGCGGCACCACCGCGGGCGACTACGCCACGACGATCCTGAGCCCCGACATCGTCGGCCGCGAGAAGTTCGACCTCTACGGCAAGCTGGACAAGCCGCAGGGCGACGTGAAGCGGGCCCGCGAGATCCTGAAGAAGGCCGGCAAGCTCGGCACGAAGATCGTGTACGCCTTCCCGCGGCGCCCCACCTACGACAAGACCAAGATCGTCATCGAGAAGAACCTGAAGGCCGCGGGCTTCGAGCCGGTCATCAAGCCGCTCAACTCCACGGACTTCTACGACCAGGCGCAGCGCCTGGACAACCGCTTCGACGTGATGTGGTTCGGCTGGTCCCCGGACTGGCCGACCGCCTACACCATGATGCAGCCGCTGCTCGACGGCGCCGCCATCGGCGACGGCCAGAACAACGTGTCGCAGTGCGACGTCCCCTGGATCAACGAGGCGATCAAGAAGAACGCGGTCATCTCGGACCCGAAGGAAGCCGGCAAGGCCTGGGCCGCGCTCGACAGGCGGGTCATGAAGGAGGTCGTGCCGATCATCCCGGAGACCTACCAGCGCCGCTGGTACCTGCACGGCTCCAAGGTCGGCGGTGCCATCCACGACCCGCAGTTCGCCGCGACGATGCTGCACAAGACGTACGTCAAGGCCTGACGACCGGCCCCCGGGGCGGGCCACCGCACGGCGGCCCGCCCCGGCCCCCAACTCCTCTCACGGCATCCGTCAGGAATCCCAACTGCCATGCTCCGCTTCCTCATTCGCCGCACGCTCGGCGGCGCGGTGATCCTGCTGATCATCAGCGCGATCGTCTTCCTCCTCTTCTACGCGGCCCCGCGCGATCCCGCGCGCCTGGCCTGCGGCAAGGTCTGCCCGCCCGACACGCTGGCGCTGGTGAAGCACAACCTGGGGATCGCCGACCCGCTGCCCGTGCAGTACTGGCACTGGTTCGAGGGCCTCTTCGTCGGACGCGACTACGACACGTACGGCTTCTGCGACGCGCCCTGCCTCGGCTACTCGTTCCGCAACCGCGAGCCCGTCCTCGCCACCATCCTCGACCGCTTCCCGACCACGCTCTCCCTCTCGCTCGGCGCGGCGGTCGTGTTCGTCGTCTTCGGTGTGGGCACCGGGATGCTGGCCGCGCTCAAGCAGGGCAAGGCCCTCGACAAGATCGCGTCGTCCGCGTCGCTCATCGCCTCGTCGATGCAGATCTACGTCGTCGGCGTCTTCGCCGTGTACGTCCTGACCGACCAGATGCACCTCCTCGACCGGCCCTCGTACACGCCCATCTCCGAGAACCCCGCCGCGTGGTTCTCCGGGCTGCTCATCCCCTGGCTCGTGCTCGCCCTGATCTTCACCGCCAACTACACGCGCATGGCCCGCTCGCAACTGGTGGAGTCCATGAGCGAGGACTACGTCCGCACGGCACGCGCCAAGGGGCTCTCGCGCTCCACGGTCTTCTTCCGCTTCGCCTGGCGCGGCGCGATGGGCCCGATCGTCACGATCTTCGGCCTCGACCTCGGCGTGCTCCTCGGCGGCGCGATCATCACCGAGAAGACCTTCGCCCTGCACGGCATCGGCGAGCTGTCCGTGAAGGCGGTCGACACCAGCGACCTGCCGCTGCTGCTCGGGGTGGTCCTCGTGGCGGCCGCCGCGATCGTGCTCTTCAACATCATCGTCGATGCCCTGTACGCGCTGATCGACCCGCGCGTGCGCCTCGCATAGGGCCGGGGAGAGAGAACTGATGACCACCCCCTTCCTGTCCGTACGCGACCTGCGCGTCCACTTCTCCACCGAGGACGGCATGGTCAAGGCCGTCGACGGTCTCGACTTCGACCTGGAGAAGGGCCGCACGCTCGGCATCGTCGGCGAGTCCGGCTCCGGCAAGTCGGTGACCAACCTGGCCATCCTGGGCCTGCACCACAAGGACAGCACCGCCATCGACGGCGAGATCCTCCTCGACGGCAAGGAGCTCCTCACCGCCACCGAACGGGAGCTGGAGAAGCTCCGCGGCAACAAGCTGGCCATGATCTTCCAGGACGCCCTCGCCTCGCTCTCGCCGTACCACACCATCGGCCGGCAGATCGGCGAAACGTTCCGCAAGCACACCGGGGCCTCCAAGAAGGAGGCCAGGGAGCGGTCGGTCGAGATGCTGACGAAGGTCGGCATCCCCCAGCCCGACCTGCGCGTCGACGACTATCCGCACCAGTTCTCCGGCGGCATGCGCCAGCGCGCGATGATCGCGATGGCGCTGGTCTGCAACCCGGCGCTGCTCATCGCCGACGAACCGACCACGGCGCTCGACGTGACGGTCCAGGCGCAGATCATGGACCTCCTGAAAGACCTACAGGAGGAGTTCGGCACGTCGATCATCTTCATCACCCACGACCTCGGCGTGATCGCCGACATCGCGGACGACGTCCTGGTGATGTACGGCGGGCGGTGCGTGGAGCGGGGCACCAAGAAGGAAGTCCTGCGCTCGCCCCAACACCCTTACACCTGGGGCCTGCTGGGCTCGATGCCCTCCCTCGACGGCCCCGTGGACGTGCCGCTCTCGCCCATCCCGGGTACGCCGCCGAGCCTGCTCAACCCGCCGTCGGGGTGCCGTTTCCACCCGCGGTGCGCGTTCACCGAGCAGGTCGGAGGCGGCCGGTGCTCGGGCGAGCAGCCGCTCCTCGCACTGGCCGAAGGGCGGGGCGCCGCCTGTCACCTCACGCCGGAGCAGCGCACGGAGTTCTTCGCGGACTTCGCGACGACGCGCACCGACTGACGTACAGCTGACGTACAAGAGACGTACAAGAGACTGGACTTGACCACTATGAGCGACAGCACTCCCCTCCTGGACGTCAGCGGGCTGACCAAACACTTCCCGATCATGGGCGGCTTCCCGTTCAAGCGGAAGGTCGGCGCCGTCCAGGCGGTGGACGGTCTGGACTTCACCGTCGCCCAGGGCGAGAGCGTGGGCCTGGTCGGCGAGTCCGGCTGCGGCAAGTCAACGACGGGGCGCCTGATCACCCGCCTCCTGGAGCCCACCGCCGGCAAGATCTCCTACCGCGGCCAGGACATCACGCACGCCTCGCGCAAGCAGCTGGCGCCGGTCCGCTCGGAGATCCAGATGATCTTCCAGGACCCGTACGCCTCGCTGAACCCGCGCCAGACGGTCGGCAAGATCATCTCGGGTCCGATGGAGGTCAACGACATCGACCCGCCGGGCGGCAGGGAGGCCCGCGTCCGCGAACTCCTCGAGACGGTCGGCCTCAACCCCGAGCACTACAACCGCTTCCCGCACGAGTTCTCCGGCGGCCAGCGCCAGCGCATCGGAGTCGCCCGCGCGCTGGCCCTGGAACCCAAGCTGATCGTGGCGGACGAGCCGGTCTCGGCCCTCGACGTCTCGATCCAGGCACAGGTGGTGAACCTCCTCCAGCAGCTGCAGAAGGACCTGGGGATCGCGTTCCTCTTCATCGCCCACGACCTCGCCGTCGTACGGCACTTCTCGCAGCGGGTCGCCGTGATGTACCTCGGCCGGATCGTGGAGATCGCCGACCGCGAGAGCCTGTACGGGAACCCGCGCCACCCCTATACGAAGGCGCTCCTCTCGGCGGTCCCGGAGGCGACGCCCGACGACGTCCCGCGCCGCGAACGCATCCTGCTGACCGGCGACGTCCCCTCCCCGGTCAACCCGCCCTCGGGCTGCCGCTTCCGCACCCGCTGCTGGAAGGCGACGGACAAGTGCGCGACGGACACGCCGCCGCTGGTGCGGATCGACGGCAACGGAGCGGGGCACCTGACGGCGTGCCACTACCCGGAGAACCCGAGGGAACTGGCGGTTCCTTCGGCCCGCAAGTCCCTCTGAGCCGCCCCCAGTTCCGGGCCGGGGCAGCCCTCCCACCCCTCCGGGCCGGGCCCCCGCCCACCGGAACCGGCCCGCCCTTCCCCTTGACCCGAGCGGGGCGGGGCCGGTTCCGGGTCAGCCGACCGAGCAGGCGGGCCTGCCCCCGAACGCGAGGGCGCCCGGGACTTTTCAGTCCCGGGCGCCCTCGGTCGTACCTTACGCGTCACGCATCGGCGTCAGCCGACCAGTACCGCCTTCTCCTCGGCGAAGTGGCAGGCCGATTCGTGGGCGGCGGGGGTGTCCTGGCCCTTGAACCGCTCGGGGATGGCGAGCAGCGGGACCTCCTTGGCGCATTTGTCCTCGGCTTTCCAGCAGCGGGTGCGGAAGCGGCAGCCGGAGGGCGGGTTGGCGGGGGA